>CAJPRR010000110.1 GCA_905373085.1 uncultured Selenomonas sp. | reverse complement strand
GGTACAGGTCTCTTTACCTTTTTGCAACCCCCACCGAGAAATATTTTACACTAAGCACAGAACGTACGATCAGGTTTTTAGCGGTAAATTTCCCATCGAGAGCATCTTGACACATACATAGCACAAATCGCTTGATTTTCCACCCTGTTGCCGTTAAACTAAGAAGAAGCGCTTTTTTATTTATCCACTATACAAAATCGCGAGGGAGATCAGATATGAGCATTTTTTCCAGATTCCTGCCCAAGAAGAAGCAGCCGGAAATCAAGAACAATATTCCAAAGGAAAAGGCGAACATCAAGAAGACGTTCGGTGTCTACTGTCACAAGGAGCACGGCACGGAGGGCGACAAGCTGTGCCCCAAGTGCACGGCGCTCCTCGCGACCGTGCTGATGAAGATGAACCGCTGTCCCTACGGCATCACGAAGCCGATCTGCGACCGCTGCGAAAACCCGTGCTTCTCGAAGAGCCAGAACATCGAATTCCGCAAGATCATGACGGCGAACCAGAAGAGCATGCTGCTGCGCCATCCGATCATGACGATCAAGCACAAGCTCGCGAGCATGGGCGTCGACTACGCGCTCAAGGAACGCGCGAAAAAGGAGCAGCAGAAGGTCGAGGCGAAGGAAAAGGCGGCAAAGCGCCGTGAGGAATCGCGCAGCAAAAAAAAGAAGTGAGGTTCTCCCCTCACTTCTTCGCGATGACGCCTGCAAGCTCCCGCACGCTGTCGTTCAAGGCTCCGAGCTTCCCCTCGATGCGCACGAGCAAAAAGGCCGTGACCGCCATCGGGAAGCCGTAGCTGCCGAACGCCGCCAAAAGATCGTTCATCTCATCACCCCCTCGCACGCATACATGCGGCGAGGGGGCTTTTTCATATCACTGCAGAGCGCGAAGCCGCAGCATTTACAACCGACTGCATTATGAATTTCACTGACACGCCTGCGTTCCCAAGCGAGCGCATGCCGCCTCTCGCTTGGGAGGTCTCAAGGATAAAACGGCGCTCCTTCTAGGCGATTCGATTACGAAGCTCGCCTATGCCCTCGATCTTCACGACGACCTCGTCGCCCGCACGGAGCCAACGCCGCTCCTTCTCGGGCAGTCCGAAGATCACGCCGTGCGGTGTGCCCGTGAAGATGACGTCGCCGGGATCGAGCGTCATGCACTTCGAAATATAGCGGACGATGGCGGCGGGCGAGAAGATCATGTCCGACGTCCGCCCGTCCTGGCGCATCTCGCCGTTGACGAACGTCTGAACGGCGAGATGCGAGACATCGATCTCAGCGGCGGGCACGATATAGGGGCCGAGCGGCGCGAAGCCGTCGGGCGTCTTGCCGAGCAGCCATTGCGAGGTGCGGCGCTGCAAGTCCCGCGCCGTGAAGTCGTTGCCCGCCGTATAGCCGAAGATGGCGGCAGCGGCCTCTTCCTCATCTGCATCCTTGAACTTTTTCCCAATGATGATGACAAGCTCCGCCTCGTAGTCAAGCTCCTTCGCTCCCGTGGGCAGGCGCACCTCGCCGCCTGAAGCGTTGAGCGCGTTATTGAACTTGCTGAAGAGCGCCGGATATTTGGGCGCCCCGAAGGGAACCTCTGCACGGTGGCTCGCGTAGTTCAGTCCGACGCAGAGAATCTTGCCCGGCGCCGTCACGGCGGGCGCAAAACGCAGGCCGTGCGCCAAGGGCTTCGCGTGCTGCAGGACGCTTTCGATCTGCGGCCGGATCTTCTCCCAATCGGCAAAGATTTCCTGCCAACCCCAGCTATAACCGACGGCGCTGACATCGACAGTCTTCTCTCCGTCGCTCGCACCGATATGCACGGCGCCGTCCTCGGCATAGAAATTCAAGAGTTTCACGATCATTTCCCCTTTCCTGCTTCCTGTATACGACAGACTTCTTCCCGTTCCTGCAAAAAAATATTTTAGAAAATTCAAAACCGATATTGTATTTTGTCTCCTCTCATGATATAATGAAGCCGTAAAGAGGAGAAAGGACGGGCAACGCCAGCGACGAGGACAAGCCTGCATGCAGGTCGGACTCCGCGGGCAGGGCAAGTGCCGGTCAGCCGAAACAGGCTCTTCTCAATATGGTTACACGAAAGGTGTGAGGTTTATTGCGGAATAAGCTTTTCCTTCTCCACCTGAAGGTTTCCGGCTAGGAAGTGCACACTTTGCATACGAATCCCGCAGCGACGGACTGACGTACGGGCAGCGGCCCGGCAGTTCCGAAGGCTTCGCGGAAAAAGGCACAACGTCGGAAACAGCGTGGGGAAGATCGTGGCAACTTTCACCTTGTCGATGCGTACGCGAGGGTCATTCAGTAGATTGCGCAGTCCCCAGATCGGAACCGAGATACCTGCCGAACCCGGGATTTTGAACGATGACGAGTGATGCATCAAGCTGTGATATTCCATCACAACCGTTCGATCGAACCGCTTCATACAGCATGGGAGCTTCATCGCGGAGCGCCATGCAGGACAACTGAATACGAAGGAAAAAGGTATATGACGATCAAAAGATAAACCCGCCGGCAGAAGTCCCGTGAGACTGATGCGGCGGGTTTATTGCTGCGGCAAAATATGCTATACTTTATGCGTTGCCGCCCCTAGACATGGCAATGGAAAGGGGGTGTATCGGTGACGTTTCTTACGTTCATTCTCTCCATCTTGGCTGGTGTGATTGCCAATCATATCAGCAAATGGCTCGATGCGAGAGACGACGGCGACGAGCCTGAGCGTTAAACCCTGCTCGCAATATGGGTACAGAAAAGCCCCCAAGGTAGCGCTTGGGGGCTTTTCGTGTATCGGTTACGACGTTTCTTACGTTTGCCACCCATAGTATAGCATATTCGGTCGCTTGTATGCAAGTCATCGTTCGCCGCATGCCCGCCGTCAGCTTCCCTCATACGTGCGCACGCGCAAATCAAGCCCCCGCGCCCCGCACAGTGCGCGGCACTTTGCGATTTCTTCCGCGCCCTCGACCTTTTCGACGATCGTGAGGACGACATGCCCCGCATAAGACTTCATCTTCTCGGCGAAAGCGAGCATCGCTTCGAAGGATTTGATGCCGAACTCGCTTCTCGTCAGCGCCAGATAGCGCTCGGCGTTCGACGCGTTGAGGCTGATGGAAACGGTATCAAGGATGCCGCCCGCGAAGTCCGCCGCCGTGTCGCGGCCGTAGACGAGATCCGAGAGACCGTTCGTATTGACGCGCGTCGGCAGGTCAGGATGCTGCTCCTTGACGAAGCGCAGCAGTTCGATGAGGTCGGCAAGGCGCATCGTCGGCTCGCCGAAGCCGCAGAAGACGACTTCCCTCACATAGTCCCAGGGCGCGGCGAGGAGAGCGGCCTTGATCTCTTCGACCGTCGGTTCTTTGCCGCCGAGCCACAGGCTCATGTCCGCAGGCATATCCTTCATCGTGCGCAGGCAGAAGGTGCACGCGCACGGACATTCGTTCGTGATATTGACGTAGAGGCCGCGCTTCCCTTCGGGACGGCGCTTGAGGCTTTCTTCGGGCAAGAGGTACTTGCCGTGATCGACCATGTAGACAAGCATAGATATTTCCTCTCAGTCCGCGCTGCGGTCTTTGAGCGGCACGGGGACTTTCCAGTAGACGGCAAGCATGACGACGGCGAGGATTGCCGCCGCGACGGCGAGTCCCAGCCAGCCGTTCATCGTGAAGCCGTCGACGATGTAGCCGACGGTGCAGGCGCTGACGACGACGAGCACGTAGGGGATCTGCGTCGACACATGGTCGATGTGGTGGCACTGTGCGCCCGCAGATGCGAGGATCGTCGTATCGGAAATCGGCGACGCATGGTCGCCGGCGACGGCGCCCGAGAGAATCGCCGCGACGCAGAGCGCGAGCACGGGGCTGTCCGTGCCGACGATGGCGAGCGCGATGGGAATCAAGATGCCGAACGTGCCCCACGACGTTCCCGTAGCGAAGGCGAGACCTGCGCCGACGAGGAAGAAGATGACGGGCAGGAACGTGATGACGCCCGCATTGGCGCTGACGAGCTGGCCGACGTAGCCGCCGAGGTCGAGATACTTGTCGCTGCAGATGCCCGAGAGCGTCCACGCGAGGCACAGGATGAAGAGCGCGGGCGACATCGCCTTGAAGCCGAGGATGAAGCTCGTGCAAAAATCATTGAAGGAAACGACGCGGCGCGGCAGGTAGAGGAGTCCCGTAAAGACGAAGGCGATGAAGGAGCCGAGCACGAGCGACTTCGACGAATCGCAGTTCGCGAAAGCCTCGGCGACGCTCAGCCCATCGTGGATGCCGCCCGTATAGAGCATGCCGTAGATGCACGCAGCGATGAGCACTGCCAGGGGAAGCAGGAGGTCGTAGATCTTGCCTCTGCCCTCGATCTTCTCCTCCTTGACGTCGGCGTACTCGGGCGGAACATAGAATTCTCGCGCATTCTTTCGGATCGAGGCGCCCATCTCGGAAAAGTCCTTCTCCGACCACACGAGGAAGCACATGAAGGCGAGCGTCAGCCATGCGTAGAGATTGATCGGAATCGTCTGCAGGAAGAGGCCGAAGCCGTCGATGCTGCTGCCCTCGGGAAGCGACGAGCCGACGGCCGCCGCCCAGCTCGATATGGGCGCGAGGATGCACACGGGCGCCGCCGTCGCGTCGATGATGTAGGCGAGCTTCGTGCGCGCGATCTTGAACTTGTCCGTCACGGGACGCATGACCGTGCCGACCGTCAAGCAGTTGAAGTAGTCGTCGATGAAGATGACGACGCCGAGCAGCGCCGTGATCGCGAGCGCGCTGCGTCTGCCCCGGATCGTGCGCACTGCCCAGTCGCCGTAAGCCCTCGTCGCGCCCGAGCGCGTGATGGCGGCGACGAGGATGCCGAGGATGACGAGAAAGACGAGGATGTTGACGTTCGTCCCGACCTTCGCTTCCATGACCGCGAACATCGTGAGGAGCGCTTCGAGGACATTGAAATTCGCGTAGAGCATAGCTCCCGAAAAAATGCCGATGATCAGCGACATATAGACTTCCTTCGTCGCGAGCGCCAGCACGATGGTGATGACGGGCGGAAGAACAGCCCATGCCGTCTCTGCCATAAAATCCCTTCCTTTCCATTGGCAATTACGCCCTTCATTATAATACAGATTATTTCCCGTGGCAACGAAAAAAGGCGGTGGTCGCCCACCGCCTGATTTCCCCCGCGTACAGCCGAGCGGAGCGAATATCCGCACTCGCTCCGACAAAACAATCTGCAAACCCAGCTGCACTCCGCCCTTGTTCCAGGAAGCTGCAGCAGCCCGTACACGATGCACGAAGGCTCCCGTAGAACGCGGTACGGCTTCATCCGTCGCCGCCTAAGGACTGCACGTCTGCGCCGTGTTCCTCACGCGAACACTCAGGCAGCGCCGAGATGAACATAGGAAGCCTGCCCGAAAGAGCCGTGACACACCGCTCTCCAACGACCCGTGCGAGGACTGGCCTCCAGGGCACGACGACGGCAAACCTCTGCCGCCTACAAGCGAAAGTTCCCATGTTTGCGGACGGCGTTTCAGCGACGGCAGAACCTCCCGAAACTGAACCGTCCAGCCTTCCGCAACGCCCGTCGGGACGAGCATGGATTTCGAATGTTTATTGGGCTTTATTTCCTATTGCAACAAGGATAACATATTCAAGAAAACTTTGCAAGCCCTTTTAGAAAAAACAACCAAACAATTATTATTTTTTATGTCGCTGAATCGAACGAATCGTGCTCCTCATCTCGCATGGCGTTCATAAAAAATGCGCCCGGCAACGGGCGCATTTCATCCAAGTCCCTTGCAAGGGCACAAGGCCTGCAAAGCGAACGGCGTGCACCGTTCATTTCTCGAAGCCTCGCTGCCACGCGTAAAGATAATCGACGATGGCGGCGATCGGCGATCCCGGCACATAGGGCGCTGCAGGCGTCGGCGTCTTCACGCTCTGGGACACCTCGCGCGTATCGTAGGTCATCGTTGCGGATCGCAGAATCTGGTAGGTGCGCGCGGCGAAGTCGAAGTGCATGCGATAGGAAAAGAGGCGGTTCTCCTTTGCCTTGATGATGGCGACATCCGCCGTATATTCATGATTGCTGTCGATGGAAACCGTCGTGACGTCCACGAAATATCCCGTATCGCCGCGGGCGTCCACGAAGCGCCGCCCCTCGTCCTCAGCGCAGCACACGGCGCTCGCGAGGAAAAGGAGCAGTGTTGTCATGCTCCACATCAAAGCAAATTTTCGCATCGAATCGTCTCTTTTCTAAAGCTACCAAATAACTAAACACCTTCTTATTATAGAAAAAAGGCAGAGATTCGTCAATGGGCAACTACACGCACAAACGGCATAATTGCTTTTGCGCCCGTTTCCTGCGATGGCGTCATCACAGCGTCATGCTGTATGTATCTCCTCCCTAAAAGTTCGATATAAGAAGTTCCTGTATCTTGCCGCGTGCGTCGGCGTTGCTGTTGATCATGCGCACGGCATTCACTCGTTGAATCTTGTGCGTGCGATAGATGTCTTCAAAAAAGTTATCTTCGCTGTTTACATTTTTGGGATCGGAGTTGCTGACGACAATTTTGGCGCCTTTCGCGCTCATGGCATCCACAAACTTTGCCAGAGCAAACTGCGCCGCATCGTCGAAAGAATCTTTTGTATAGGCCGTAAAGCGTGCGGTTTCCGTGAGCGGTCGATAGGGGGGATCGAAATAAACGAAGGTACGTTTGTCGATAAAATCGGCCGCATTTTGATAGTCCGCGCATACAATTTCTACGTTTCTTAATTTTTCCGCCACGGCTCGAAGATTAGCTTCATCGCAAATGGTTGGATTTTTGTAAGCGCCCATGGGGACATTGAAGAATCCTTTTTTGTTGACACGGAACAAGCCGTTGAAACAGGTTCGATTGAGGAAAATCATCAATGCAGCGCGTTCCTTGCTGTCTGCTTTGTTCTCGTGCATTTTCAGATCGTTGAAACGTGCGCGTTTCTCGGTATAGCAGATCTTCCGCTCCTCTGCGGAGAGTGCTGTGAATTCGCTTTGCATAAGAAGGAGCAAGTGAATCAGTTCGTCCGCATGATCTCGAATCGTACAGTAGGTATTGATGAGTTCGCTGTTTACATCACTGATATAAACAGCTTCCAGATCATACTTGCTCAATATATCGAAGAGGATCGCGCCGCCTCCGACAAAAGGTTCGGCGTATTTTTTTATGCGGCTGTCTTCAAAGGGATAGTATGGGGCGATTTCATGGATGAGCTGCCCCTTGCCTCCGGCCCATTTCAAAAAAGGTTTGAGATTCATTGCTGCTGCACTGCCATCATCGTCTGTAGCCCCTTTCATCATGAAAGTATTATATGCTAAATCGTACATCGTGGCAACAACAAGCGCGACGTTGTGCGGCAAGCAGGCTCAATGTCTCTTCATGCTAAATGCTACGCTTACTGAAAGGCGGACATTCGCCCGTCTTTCAGCAAGCTCCCCTCATGCACGCTGCAATTCGCGCCGCCGCGCTTTTCAGCTCCTCCTCCGTATGCGTCGCGGCCAAGGCGACGCGCAGGCGAGCCGCCCCCTTCGCCACCGTCGGGTAACGGATGGCGGATACGAGGACGCCCTGCCGCTCCAA
>CAJPRR010000109.1 GCA_905373085.1 uncultured Selenomonas sp. | reverse complement strand
GTCGCATAGCCGAATGCAATCTCCGCACGATAGGACTTGTCTGCGCCCTCCATATACTCCACAAGCCGCGCCGCGCGGCCGAGTGCAACGGGCAGGATGCCCGCCGCCGCAGGGTCGAGCGTGCCCGCATGCCCCACGCGCTTCTGCTTAAAAATACGCCGCACAATGTCGATGACATCGTGCGACGAAAGCCCTGTGGGTTTTAATACGTTGATAAATCCGTCCACGTCTTAACGGTTCAGCTCCTCCCCGATTGCCGTGAGGATCTTCTGCTTCGCCTCGTCAAAAGGAGCATGGATCGTGCAGCCCGCCGCGCGGATGTGCCCGCCGCCGTCGAAGACCTGCGCAATGCGCGAGACATTTGTGCCCTTCGAACGCATGCTGACGCGATACGTATCCTTCTCGAGCCACTTCATGAAGAAGACGACCTGCGTCCCCTCGATCACGCGCAGCGCATCGAGCAGCCCCTCCGTTGTCGTGACTTCCTTCGCCTTTTCCTCGTCGATAAAGACCGCCGCAACCTTGCCGTCATGGAACATCTCAAGGTGACGGATCGCCCTGACCTGCGCCATGACCTCGTCGTAGGATTTGAGCTCCATTGCCACGGAGATGATATTTGGCTTTACGCCGACCTCGATAAGGTCTGCCGCTGCGCGCATCGTGTGCGGCGTCGTATTCGAGAAGCGGAAAAATCCCGTATCGGTCGCCATGCCCGTATAGAGACAGATCGCAACATCGAGCGAGAACGTGCCGCCCATCGCGAGGATCAGGTCGTGCATGATCTCGCAGGTCGCCGCGTAGTCCGGATTCAGATAGAGATACTCCGCCTCCTCGTCATTTGTCACGTGATGATCGATGTTCAGCACGTGCACGGCATCGACAGCGGGGAGCACCTCGCCCGTGCGCTTCAGCTCCACATCGCAGACGATGAGGAGGTCGGCGGCATAGCGTTTTCCCTCTGCGGGGCGCTCGATCGTCTCAATCCCCGGCAGGATGTTGAAAATGCGCGGCAGTTCGTCGTCAATCAGAACCCGTGCGTCCTTGCCCTGTGCCCTGAGCCAGTGCATCAGCCCGAGTGTCGAGCCGATGGAGTCCCCATCGGGGCGGATATGCGACGTGAGGATGATGGTCTGCGCGTCGCCGACCATCTTTGCGGCTTCGTCCAATGTGATCTTCATGCGTCCTCCCCCTTTTCCCCTGCGGGTCTATCTTCGTGAATCTCGTTCAGCAGCCGCTGAATGTGGTCGCTGTAGTTCAGCGAGGTATCGAGTACAAAGCTGATTTCAGGCGTGAAGCGCAGGCGAATGCGTTTGCCGACCTCGCGCCGCACAAAGCCGAGCGAGCTCTCGAGCCCGTGCAGCGTATCGCGCGCCTTCTTCTCATCCCCCATGACGCTGACGTAGATCTTCGCCTCGCGCAGATCTTCCGTACACGCGACGGAGGTCACGGTCACAAAGCCGATGCGCGGATCTTTCAGCTCATTGAAAATAATGTCGCTGACTTCCTGTTTGATGAGTTCCTGTAGTTTTTCAACGCGAACCTTTGCCAAGGTACGCCTCCTATCTTTTCTCTATACAAAGGGGCACAGCCCTCCGACCCGCAGAGCGGGCCGATGGACTGCACCTCTGTATCACACATATTTACTCGGCGTTTTCTTCCACCGCTGCCGCTGCTGCGGCCGCAGCAGCCTGCGCCTCGCGCTTCTGCTCTGCCGCCTTGTTCGCCTCGGCGATGGAGGTCTCGATCTCCTCCATCGTATATGCCTCGATGATGTCGCCCTCCTGGAAATCGCGGAAATCGATGATGGAGATGCCGCACTCATAGCCGGCGGCGACCTCCTTCACCTCATCCTTGAAGCGGCGCAGGGAGTCGATCTCCCCGTCGAAGAGTTCGACGTTGTCGCGCAGGATGCGGATCTTCGAGTTGTTGTGAATCTTGCCCTCGAGGACGTACGAGCCTGCAACCAGCGCCTTGGAGAAGCGCATGACCTGACGGATCTCGACGCGTCCCTGAATGACCTCTTTGTACTTCGGCTTGAGCATGCCGCTCATCGCGTCCTTGACATCGTTCAGCGCATCGTAGATAACGCGGTAGGTGCGGATGTCCACATCCTCCGTGTCGGCAAGACGGCGTGCATTTGCATCCGGACGCACGTTGAACGCAATGACGATCGCCTTCGATGCCGTCGCGAGCATGATGTCCGACTCGCTGACGGCGCCGACGCCCGAGTGCACGATGCTGACGCGCACTTCGTCGTTCTTGTTGAGCCCGAGCAGCGCCGAGTTGAGCGCCTCGACCGAGCCCTGCACGTCCGCCTTGACGACGATGTTGAGATCCTTGATGTCGCCTTCCTGAATCTGCTGGAAAAGCGCGTCGAGCGAAACGCTCTTCGACTTGATGAGGTCGCGGCGCTGGTTGCCGAGGCGTGCCTCTGCAATCGAGCGCGCCTGCTTCTCATCGACGGCGGCGAGGATGTCGCCCGCCGACGGCACATCGTTCAGACCGAGAATCTCCACAGGCATGGAGGGACCCGCCTTTTTCACGTTGTCGCCGCGATCGTTGATCATCGCGCGCACGTGACCGTACGCCGTACCAACGACGATGGAGTCGCCGATGCGGAGCGTACCGCTCTGAACGAGCACCGTTGCGACCGAGCCGCGCCCCTTGTCGAGCTTTGCCTCGATGATGACGCCGCGCGCCTCGCGGTTCGGGTTCGCCTTGAGCTCCTCGACCTCGGCAACGAGCAGAATATTCTCGAGCAGGTCATCGATGCCGATGCGCTGCTTTGCCGAGACGGGCACCATGATCGTGTCGCCGCCGTATTCCTCGACAACGAGCCCGTATTCCATGAGCTCCTGCTTGACGCGATCGGGGTTTGCACCCGGCTTGTCAATCTTGTTGATGGCGATGATGATGGGCACCTGCGCCGATTTCGCATGGTCGATTGCCTCGACCGTCTGAGGCATGACGCCGTCATCCGCTGCAACGACGAGAATCGCCACGTCCGTGATCTGTGCGCCGCGCGCACGCATTGCCGTGAACGCCTCATGACCCGGCGTATCGAGGAAGACGATCTTCTTGCCCTGACAGACGACCTGATAGGCGCCGATGTGCTGGGTGATACCGCCCGCCTCATGCGAGCTGACGGAGGTATTGCGGATTGCATCGAGCAGCGAGGTCTTGCCGTGGTCGACGTGACCCATGACGGTGACGACCGGCGGGCGATCCTTGAGTGTCTTCGGATCGTCCTCGATCTCCGGGATCAGCGTCGGGTCGACATCCGGCGGCAGCTCCTCCGTCGTCACGCCGAACTCGGCTGCAACGAGGGATGCCGTATCGTAGTCGATCTCCTGATTGATGCTCGCCATAACGCCCATCAAGAGGAGCTTCTTGATGATGTCTGCCGCCGTATAGCTCATCTTGGACGCGAGATCCTTGACGGCGATTGTCTCGGGCAGCTTGATATGCTTCGGACGTGCAATCTCCGCCTTTGGCGCGGGTGCGGTCGCTGCTGCGCGTCCCTTGCGCCCCTTGCGCGCGCCGCCACGGCTGCGCTCTGCCTGACGCAGATCCGTGCGCTCCTCGCGGTCACGGCGTGCACCGCCGCGCCCGCCGCGGCTGCGGTCGCCGCCGGCGGCACTCCCCTCGCCGCCGCGTCCGCCGCGTCTGCGGCTATCGCTGCGTCCCTCAGTCGCGGGCGGCGGCGGGATTGCTGCCGCAGGTGCTCCGGGGCGCGCGCCGCCGCGTCCGCCCGCAGGACGTGCGGGACGGTCGCCGGATCTCCCCGACGCATTGCCGGACGAACGCGGACGATCAGAGCTCTCCGAACGCGTCTTGGCAGGTGCCTGACGCACGATCACAATGCCGGGCGCCTTCGTGCGTGCACGCAGCACGGGCTTCTCCTCGACTGCGGGCTGCTGCGGCGCCGGCTTCTCAGCAGCTGCCGGCGGAGCGCTCTGCTCCGCTGCGGGTTTTTTCGCTGCCGGCGCAGGAGCCGGTGCAGGACGCTTTTCCTTCTCTTTCTTTGCCGGACGCTCGGCGGCCTTCGGAGCGGGGGATTTGCTCTGCAGGGACTCCTTGCGTACGGGTTTTGCCGTGCGGCCGAGCTCAGCTTTGACCGCTGCACGCTCCTCTTCACCGACTGCGCTGAACTGGTTTCTTACCTTGTAGTTCTTGCTTTTCAGAATATCAATAATGGTATCTTTGTCCGTCTTGAATTCCTTTGCCAAATCGGTGATTCTGTATTTCGATTCTGACATCAATCCACCCCCGTCGGTATATCCTGCAAATAGGCGCTGAGCCTGTCCGCAAATCCTCTATCTATCAGCACAGCAACCGCACGATACTCCTTGCCGAGACAGTGCCCGAGCTGCTGCATGGTCAGTAATTCCGCCGTCGGCACATTCAGCTGCGCCGCCATGCGGGTAAATTTCGCCTTGGTCTCCTCGGAGGCATCGGCTGCGAGCAGGAGGTATGTCCCCTGCTTTCGCTTCAGCGCCTCTTCCACAACGAACGCACCGGACAGGATGCGCCGCGCGCGTGCCGCCATGCTGAGGAGGTTCGTGATGCGCTGCTGCAAAGCCTCGTTCATGTTCCATCCTCCCCGTGCTGCACAATCTCCTCGAGTGCGTCGTAGACGGCGGGAGAAACCCGCCCCTTGAACGACCACGAGAGACCGTTCTGTCTGCGCGCCTTGCGGAGGCATTCGGAGGAGGGACAGAGATACGCGCCGCGCCCGGGACTCTTGCCCGTCGGGTCGAGTGCGACCGTTCCGTCAGGACTCTTTACGATGCGCAGAAGTTCACGCTTTGGATGCAGCGTACGGCAGCCGACGCACAGCCGCTCGGGCTGTCTCGCCTCTGCCATTTATGCCTCCTCTGCGGCGGACTCCTCCGCAGCGGTATCTTCCGCCGCTTCCTCCGCCATCAGCTCCGCTGCCTGTGACTCGCTCTTGATATCGATCTTCCAGCCCGTCAGCTTTGCCGCGAGGCGGGCGTTCTGCCCCTCCTTGCCGATGGCAAGCGAGAGCTGGTAGTCGGGAACGATGACGCGCGAGACCTTCTCCGCCTCGTTGACGGCGACCGAGATCACCTTGGCCGGATTCAGAGAGTTCGCAATGTAGGTCGCGGGATCGTCGCTCCATTTCACAATGTCGATCTTCTCCCCCGCGAGCTCGTCGACCACCGCCTGTACGCGCATGTAGTGCGGACCGACACAGGCGCCGATCGGGTCGACGCGCTCCTCGGACGAGTAGACGGCAACCTTCGAGCGGCTGCCCGCCTCGCGTGCAATCGACTTGATCTCGACCACGCCCTCCTGCATCTCAGGCACCTGCAGCTCGAAGAGCTTCTTGAGGAGTCCCGGGTGCGTGCGCGAGAGCATGATCTGCGGGCCGCGCGCCGTACTCTTCACCTCGATGATGTAGGCGCGCAGCGTGTCGCCGTAGTTGTACTCCTCCGTCGGCAGCTGCTCCGTCGCCATGAGCAGCGCCTCGGCACGCCCGATGTCGACGAATACGTTGCGCCCCTCAACGCGCTGGACGATGCCCGTGACGATATCCGAGGAGCGATCCTTGTACTCGTCATAGACATTGCTGCGCTCCGCCTCACGCAGGCGCTGCATGACGACCTGCTTCGCCGTCTGCGCCGCAATGCGGCCGAAGTTCGCAGGGGTCATCTCGATCTCGACCACATCTTCGATGTCGTAGTCAGGATTGATGGCACGCGCTTGTTCGAGGGAGATCTCCGTAATGTCGTTCTCAACCTCCTCGACAACCGTCTTGCGGGCAAAGACGTGGAATGCGCCCGTCTCACGCGACAGAGAGATACGGACGTTCTGCGCCGAGCTGAAATTGCGTCGATATGCCGAGATCAGCGCCAGCTCGATGGTCTCAAAGAGGCGCTCCTCGTCGATGCCCTTCTCGTACGCAAGCTCCTGCAAGGTTTGCAGGAACTCCTTTCCGCCGTTCTTCTCCTTTGTGCTTTTTCTTGCCAAAACCCAATCCTCCCTAAAAGTCGATATGCAGACGTATCTGTGAGACCTGCTCCATGGGGATCTGAATCCCGTCATCAAGAGTCAGCGTCTTGCCGTCGCAGTCTGTGAGTGCACCCGTCCACTGTTTCTTTCCGTCAAAGGGCGCGTAGAGCGTCACATCGACCTGCTTGCCGCGATCGCGCTCGAAATCGCGCGGCTTGCGCAGCACGCGGTCGAGCCCCGGCGAGGACACCTCCAAAATGTAGGCGTCGGGGATGAAGTCCTCGCGGTCAAGAATCTCCTCCAGCCGCTCACTCAGCGCCTGGCAGTCGTCGATGTCGATGCCGCCCTCCTTGTCGATGTAAACACGCAGATAGTAGTCGCGCTCGCGCACATACTCGACATCGACCAGCTCCAACTCCGGCACATCCGTCAGGAGACCGCGCACAATCTCCTCGACGCGCTCTTCGATCTTCGCGCTCATGCTCTCCCTCTTCTCATACGCAATGAAAGAGTGGGCTTCCACCCACTCTTTCCAGATTTCAAATGAATTTCTTGAAGTATAGCATAGGATAGGACTTTTGTAAAGCCCTATCCTTGTATTCTGAGCCCATTATCTTTTGCAAGTTTCAATATCGCAGATTCCGGCATATCCGTCATCTTCCCGATTGTCCCGATTGGTGTCTGTGCCCGCAGCATATTCAGTGCAACGTGCATGACGCCCTGCTTCCACGCCCCCTCCATATCGCTCGCATAGTCATGCTCATACTTCTCACGCAGTTCATATTTGCGTCGCTGCCCCGCATCTCGCATGAACGCCTCAATCTTGTCCCACGCCGTATTGATCGCCGCCTCGCTCATCGCAATCGCCTCCATTTCCTCATCGCTCAGCCTATTCCCGATGAACGCCATCCACTTGTCCAGCGTCCGCATACTGCGGATGTCCTGACGCGTCACCTTCGGGAGTTCCAAAAAGTGTATCTCAATGTCATTGGTAAGCCGATGCGCCCCCGTCTCGTCATAGAGTCCGTACATATGGTGAAATCCCGAGAGCGGCAGATATTCATACCCGAGCAGATTGATTGCAACAGTGCGCCGCAGATTCTCGTACTTCTCACCGCGTCCGAGCGTGCTCTGGTAAAGCTTCGCCCAATAGTACAGGCTGCGCTGTCCCATATTCTGTCGGTTCTGAACCTGCACTTCGATGTTGATCTGCGTTTCGTCATTCGTCATGCAGAGCAGATCGAGTGCCGATCCCTTCCCATGCTATTCCTCCGGATCGATCTCGCGGTCTGCAAAGCGCAGGTCGACAAAGCGCCGCTCGCCCTCCAAGCCGAGCACTGCATTGATAAAGGACAACGTGATTTCCTTATTCTCTTTGTGGCCAAAGATGAATTTAAATAAAAGATCGTTCAGTGCATTAAAATCTCTTGTCCGCATGACGGAACCCTTTCTGTGACAGCGTTTTCCTTGCTTTCATTATAAAGTTTCCGCGCATTTGCGTCAAATAAAAAGGGGCTGTTGCACGAAGTTGTTTTGACTCCGTACAACAGCCCCTGTTCGTGTTAGCGCTCAAGGCGCCCCTACCACCGCTTTGCGGTCCCCCTCCCCCGTGTCGCACGGGGGAGGCTTTTCGTTATGGCATATTAGCTTCCCCCGTCGCAACGGGGGAAGTGGCGAACGCAGTGAGCCGAAAGGGGCGCTCATGCAACAGCCCC
>CAJPRR010000108.1 GCA_905373085.1 uncultured Selenomonas sp. | reverse complement strand
AACAAGAAGATACGATGTCTGTGCAAAAGATGACGAAGATGGCGCTTTGTGTGGCGCTTTGCTGTGTCGCCGCATATATTTCCATCCCATTGCCGTTCACTACGGCGATGATTACGGCATTGACGCTCGCGATGAATCTTACCGCTTTTATCTTGAAACCGCGAGAAACGTTTGCGGTGCTCTGCGTCTACACTTTGCTTGGGTGCATTGGTTTGCCCGTCTTCGTCGGCGGCACGTCGGGTGTGGGCAAACTTTTCGGCCCTACGGGGGGATTCATCATTGCTTTTGTCATTGCCTACCCAATCGTCAGTTGGCTCAAGGGGACAGGAAATTCGTTTAAGCGTTTCCTTTTGACGGCCGTTTTTGTTGGTATTCCCCTCACGTATGTCGGGGGATTGACTTCCATGATGCTCTTGATGGATGTCAGTCTTTGGCAGGCCCTCGTCATGGCAGTTTTCCCATTCATTCCAGGAGATGTCTTGAAGGCTGCCTTGGCTGCATTTCTGGGGGTGAAACTCAACAGAGTTTTTCGGCAGTACGAATGCTAGAGAAAATATTTCAGGAAGATCTCAACCATATTGCTTCTGCTGCTTGAAAATTTCTTAAAAACTGTTCGATTTGCTATTACGATCAACAGTCCCTGCACGCAAACAGCCCGACGGAAAACCCGTCGGGCTGTTTGCGTGCAGAGAAGACATATTCCGGTCTTCATGCGGTGCGGTGCAGCGCTCTTCGGCAGCCGAGCCACAGCAGTCCTGCCATGACGAAGAAACTGACGCTGTAGGCGCTATAGACGATGTGCATGGAGTGGATGCCGATTATGTCCCAACTCCAGCACCACGCAACGCGGAAGAGGCAGTAGGCGGCGAGTGCAGTCATCATGGGATAGAGGGTGTCTCCAAGACCGCGAATTGCGCCGATGTAGATCTGATTGACGCCGTAGAGCCAGTAGAAGGGGAATGTGTAATAAACGGCATCAAGCGCATTCGCAGCGACGGCGGAATCGTCGGTGAAAAGCGCGACGAGCGCGGGTGCAGCGAAACCTGCAAGGAGCGCCATGCCCATTGCCCCGCCCGCTGCGAGGCGAAGGCTTATGCGAAGCCCTGTACGTACGCGCGTAAAGTCGCGTGCACCGACGTTCTGCCCAATGAAGCTTGTGAGCGCGATGCCGAACGCGAAGAGCGGATAGTAGAGGAAGCCTTCGATGCGTGCATAGACGGTCATGCCCGCCATTGCCGCGTAGCCGAAGGAGTTGATGTACGTTTGGATGACGAGGGAGGAAAGGCTCATGAAGACAGCTTGAAGCCCGGCAGGAATGCTTGTGCTGAGGATGGGCAGGAGATGCCTCAGGGCGAAGAAGGGGCGATGGAAGCGCAGTTTCCATGTGCCGCGGAGATGGAACAGTTTCCACAGGGCGAGCAGCGCCGCTGCATACTGCGCGAGAACGGTCGCGGCTGCCGCGCCTGCGATGCCGCAGGGAATGACGATGAGCAGCACGACATCGAGCGCGATGTTGAGCACGACGGCGGCGGCAAGGTAGTGGAGCGCGCTCGTCGTATTGCCGAGCGCACGCAGGATGGCGCTCGCTGTATTGTAGAGAAGCTGTGCGAGCATCCCGCAGAGCACGGTGCGCAGATAGAGGCTCGCTGCCGGGATGAGTTCGACGGGCGTGGAGAGCGCCGCGAGCAGCTGCTCGGTCAGAACGATGCCGGCCGCTGTAAAGAGTGTGGCGAACAGCAAGACGGTGATGAAGATGCTCTGCACGAGTGTGCTGAGACGCGCATAATCCTTTTCCCCGTAGAGGTGTGAGACGAGGACGCTGAGACCCGCCGAGAAACCGATGAAGAAATTGACGATAACGGAGAGGATGAGGCTCGCCGTGCCCACGGCGGCAAGCGCCTGTGCGCCAAGCGTCTGTCCGACGAGGGCAGTGTCCGCGATCGTGTAGAATTGCTGCAGGAGCTGCGAGAGCAGGATCGGCAGCATGAAGACAAGCAGCTGACGCGGGATCGCTCCGCGTGTAAAGTCCTGCTGATCGGCGCTATGGAAGAGCAGCACGTGGAGATGGTGCAGATTGTGATGCAGAAAGTCATAAGTGAGAGGATTGTGCATGCCGTAAATCCGCTCGCGATGCCGTAAAGCATGAAGTTTGCTGAAAATCTTGTCCATAAAATTCGATTTTAGCACGAGCTTTCTCCGAGCCTTGGATGTGCGCTCGGGCGCAGGCTGCGGGTTCTTATGAGGCGCAGCGCTTCTTTGACGTCTACATCATCCCGCATATCGCCCATTTCGTAGACGCAAACAGGATTTTCGATGCCGATCTCGCTCGCGGGCATGTAGACGTATTCGGCGTTTTCTGCGTCACCGAAGATGATGCCGCTCTTTAGCTCGGATTCAACGAGTGATGCCATACTTGCCTCCGATTCGTAGCTTCAAAACATATTCTTGCGCCACAGGACATACGATGACGCTCCGGCGATGACGGCGGCGAGGACGGCGATGAAGAGGAATGCCGTCGAATCGTCCGCCAGCGGGACGGGGACGTTCATGCCGAAGAAGCTCGATATGACTGTCGGAATCGCAAGGATGATCGTCATGGCAGCGAGAAATTTCATCACGAGGTTCTGGTTGTTCGAGATGATGGAAGAGAAGGTGTCCGACATACGTGCGAGGATCTTGTTATAAAGTTCGACCATCTCGCGCGCTTGCTTGTTCTCGATGATGACATCTTCCAAGAGGTCTTCATCTTCTTCGTAAATCTTGATGATGGGCGTGATGGCTTGGTTGGAGCGCAGACGCAGGAGCTTGTCGAGCACGGCGCCGTTGGAGCGCAGCGCCGCGCTGAAATAGGTCAGACCTTTCTGCAGTTCGAGGAGGCGCAGGATGTCGCTGTTTTCCATCGAACGGCGCAGGTTCAGCTCGATTTCGTCCGAGTGTTTGTTGATCTGCCTGAGATAGCGCAGGTAGAAGGTCGCCGACTTGTAGAGGATTTGAAAGAGGAAGCGCGTCTTCTTGAATGTGCGGAAGAGCTTCGCCGTGTTCTCATTGAACTCTGAAAGAACCGGCGTGTCCTCCAAACAGACCGTGATGAAGTAGTCCGCCGTCAGAATGATGGCGAGCGGCAGCGTATCGTAGCTGTCTTGGCCGCGCATGACAGGGACGTTGGTCAGAACCATGACGGAGTTGTCCTCGACGTCCGTATGGGAACGCTCTTCGTCGTCGAGCGCGGAACGCAGGAAGTCCGGCTCTACTTCCGTGAGGTTGCTGACCACCTTGAGCTCGTAGGGCGTGGGGTCGATGATGTTGATCCATGCGCCCTTTTCGAGCGTCTTGAGCGTCAGTGTCTGCAGGGGGCCGCTCTCAAGGGACTTGAAGATTTTGAGCATGGGCAGGGAGTCTCCTTTCGTGGAAGCTCCCCAAGTTCAAATGCATGATGCCGTGAGAAGACGGAGGCCTCCGAAGATTTTCTTTTCCTTTGTCGTGCGACTAGGGTGATCGCCGTCCATTTCCTCACCAGCTTTCCTTTAGACAAATACGAACAACGATTATTCTTTTAGCTTACTCCAGATAAGGGCTTTCGTCAACTGTTTGAGTACGTTTTTGGCGTTTTTTGGGAAACAATAATCCTTGAATCCCGAGAGAAAAAGCGTTAAAATATAAGAATGGATTTGAGACTGAATCATACATGCGGCAAGTCTTTCTGTCAGATATTTTCAGCATATACTATCCTAGATTTTAGGCGGTGAGTTCATGAATTCTATATTTGATGTGGGGATCGACATCGGCTCGACGACGATCAAGCTCGTCGTCCTCGATCATGAGAAGAAGATCGTGTACAAAAACTACGCACGCCATTTTTCCGAGATCGGCGCTTCTCTTAGTGAAAATCTGGCAAGTCTCAAAAAAATCGTCGGCGGCAGTAAGTTTTCCTTCGCGCTGACCGGCTCGGCGGGCATGGGCGTCGCACAGCATATCGGGCTGCCTTTCGTGCAGGAGGTCATCGCGTGCGCTTCAGCTGTGAGATCCTTGATTCCCGAGACGGATACAGTCGTTGAGCTTGGCGGCGAGGATGCCAAGGTGACGTACTTTGGCGATGCGCCCGAGCAGCGCATGAACGGCGTCTGCGCGGGCGGCACGGGATCTTTCATCGATCACATGGCGTCGCTCCTTTCGACGGATGCGGCAGGACTCAATGCGCTCGCGGAGAAGGGGAAGCAGATCTATACGATCGCCTCTCGCTGCGGCGTCTTTGCCAAAACGGACATCCAGGCGCTGATGAACGACGGCGCGGAAAAGGCGGACATCGCCCTTTCCGTTTTTCAGGCTGTCGTCAATCAGACGATCAGCAATCTCGCGCAGGGGCGTCCGATTGCGGGAAAGGTCGCGTTTCTTGGCGGACCGCTGCACTTCCTTCCTGCGCTCAGGCAACGCTTCATCGAGACGCTGCAGCTTGCCCCCGAGAACGTCGTCGATGCGCCGGACGGCAATTTCTTTGTCGCACTCGGCGCGGCGCTCTCGGAGGAGACCGAGGTCGTCGATATGGCGCGTCTGGAGGCGAGCATAGAGAAGGCGCGTGACGTGGCGGCGAAGGAGACGCGGCAGGCGGACTTCACGCTCTTTTCCAATGCGGCGGACTATGCAGCGTTCAAGGAGCGCCATGACCGCGCAAAGGTGCGGCGCGGCGATCTCGCCGCGTATGAAGGGCCGATCTACGTCGGCATCGACGCCGGTTCGACAACGACGAAACTTGCGGCAATCGGCACGGCTCGCGAGCTTCTTTACACGTCGTACGGCAGCAACCAAGGCTCGCCGCTTCATACGGTTGTCCGCGAGCTGAAGGAGCTTTACGCCGCGATGAACGAAAGGACGTACATCGCGGGCGCACTTACGACGGGCTACGGCGAGGCGATCGTCAAGGCGGCGATCCACGCGGACGCGGGAGAGGTCGAGACGTTCGCCCATCTGCGTGCGGCGCAGGAGTTCTGCCCTGAGGTCACGTTCGTCATGGACATCGGCGGGCAGGATATGAAGTGCTTCTTTGTCAAGGACGGCAGCATCGGCAATATCACGCTCAACGAGGCTTGCTCGGCGGGCTGCGGCTCCTTCATCGAGAACTTCGCGCAAGGTCTCAACATGACGGCGGGAGAGTTCGCGGCCATGGCGACGGAATCGAAAGCTCCCGTCGATCTTGGCACGCGCTGCACGGTCTTCATGAATTCCAAGGTCAAGCAGGCGCAGAAGGACGGTGCGGCGGTCAGCGACATATCGGCGGGCATCGCCTTTTCCGTCATCAAGAACGCTCTCTTTAAGGTCATGCAGCTCAAGGACGTCAAGGAGCTTGGCGAGCACATCGTCGTGCAGGGCGGCACGTTCTATAATGACGCCGTTCTGCGCTCGATGGAAAAGCTCATCGGGCGCGATGTCGTGCGCCCCGACATATCAGGACTCATGGGCGCGTATGGCGCGGCGATTCTCGCGCAGGAAGAGGGGCTTGAGCGCTCTTCGCTCCTTACAGCCGATGCGTTGGAAGATTTTTCCGTAGCGACGAGCTCGTACCGCTGCAGGCACTGCGGCAACCAGTGCCTGATCACCATGCAGAAGTTCAGTGACGGCGGCAAGTACTTCACGGGCAACCGCTGCGAGCGCGGCGTTGGCAAGGCGAAGCGCGAGGATCGGGAGACGGCGAACATCTACGACTACAAGTACAGGCGTCTCTTCGCTTACTACAAACCGCTGACAAGAGCTGCCGCACCGCGCGGCAGGATAGGTCTGCCGCGCGGACTCAACATGTACGAGGACTATCCGTTTTGGTTCACATTCTTCACGCAGCTCGGCTACGAGGTCGTGCTGTCGGACAAGTCGTCGGCAGCACTCTACTACAAGGGCATGGCGACGGTGCCGTCGGATTCCCTCTGCTATCCGGCGAAGCTCGTGCACGGGCATATCATGGATCTCGTGGAAAAGGGCATAAGGAAAATTTTCTATCCGTGCATCCCTTTCAATGTCATCGACGAGCAGCATCCAGGCGACAATCACTACAACTGCCCGGTCGTTGCGTCCTATGCGGAGAATATCCGCGCCAATATGGACGTGTTGCGCGAAAAGGACATCGAGTTTCTGCAGCCTTTTTTGCCGCTTGACGACAAGAAACGCATGGTCGAGCGCCTTTTTGAGGAACTCGGCACATCCGAAGGTCTTTCCAAGGGCGAGATCAAGGAGGCGGCACGTGCTGCCTACGCGGAACTTGAGAACTACAAGCAGGACGTGCGCGATTATGGCGTGAGCGTCCTGCGCGAGATCGAGCGCACGAAGCAGCCTGCCATCATGCTCGTCGGTCGTCCGTATCACATCGACCCCGAGATTCATCATGGCATATCCGACATGATCGCTTCCTACGGTCTTGCCATCCTGTCTGAGGATGCCGTCTATCATCTGCCGGTCAAGGGTGCGGGACTCAACATCGTCAATCAATGGAGCTATCACGCACGCCTCTACCACGCGGCGCATTTCGTCGCCGAGCATGAAAACTTGACGCTCATCCAGCTCAGTTCCTTCGGCTGCGGACTCGATGCCGTGACGATGGGGCAGGTCAAGTCGATTTTGGAAAGCCATCATCGTATCTACACGATGATTAAGCTCGACGAGGTCAGCAACCTCGGTGCGGCTCGCATCCGTCTGCGCTCATTGATTGCGGCTCTCGCGCGGCGCAGGAATGTGCCGTTTTGCCAAGAGATACCCGAGGCGCGTCCGCGCTTCACCGAAGAGTGCCGCCGCACGCATACGATTCTCGCGCCGCAGCTTGCACCGATTCATTTCAGCCTCGTGCGTCCCGTGCTCGAAAAGCATGGTTATAAGGTCGTCGTGCCGCCTCTGCCCGACAAGGCAGCGATCGATCTCGGGCTGCGCTATGTGAACAACGACATGTGCTATCCTGCCATCGTCGTCATCGGTCAGCTGCTCGCCGCGCTGAAGTCGGGCGAGTACGATCCCGATCACACGTCGATCCTGCTGTTTCAGACGTGCGGGCCGTGCCGCGCGACGAACTACATGGCGCTGATGCGTCAAGCCCTGAAGTATGCGGGCTATCCGCAAGTTCCCGTATTCGCGTGCTGGGGACTCGAAACGGATGCGTTCACGCTCGATCGCAGCTGCTTCGTCGATGCAATCAAGGCGTTCCTCTATGGCGACCTGCTGCAGAAGCTGAGAAATGCGACCTTGCCGTACGAGAGGGAGCGGGGAGCGGCAGAGCAGCTGTATGAAAAGTGGCATGCAAGATGCCTTGCCGAAATTATGGACGGCAGCTACTTCAAATATGCCGATACAGTCAAGCGCATGGTGCAGGAGTTCGATGCGCTGCCGCTCGCCGAGGGACTCTGGAAACCGAAGGTCGGCATTGTTGGCGAGATTCTCGTCAAGTATCATCCCGTGGCGAACAACCATATCGAGGAGGTCTTGATCGAGGAGGGCGCGGAGGTCGTCATGCCGGACTTCGCGGACTTCTTCCTCTACATGGCGTATGACGCCATCGTCGAGCGCGAGCTTTTTTCGGGCAAGCGCAAGGACAAGCTGTTCGCGCAGATGTTCATCAGCCTCGTCGAGTTCTTCCGTCGCCCTATGAGAAAGGCGCTGAAGAAGAGCCGTCGCTTTGCGCCGCCGTACAAGATCGGCGAAACGGCACGCCTCGCGAAGAAGCATGTGTCGCTCGGCAATATGGCGGGCGAGGGCTGGTTCCTCACGGGCGAGATGGTCAAGCTCATCCACGAGGGCGTGCCGAATGTCGTCTGCCTGCAGCCCTTCGGCTGTCTGCCGAATCACATCACGGGCAAGGGCGTCAT
>CAJPRR010000107.1 GCA_905373085.1 uncultured Selenomonas sp. | reverse complement strand
CGTTTCAATACCGCAAGCGGTATGAGATCACATGTGACTCTGTGTCTGGGAGGCCGCAGAAACAGAAGGCTCAAAACGCGGTTTTGGAAAACCTCCTCAAAGCCGAACATGCGATCGCATGTTTTCGACTGTCATTACATACCCCGCGACTATGTAATGACCCCGCCGCGCCTTGTATAGCAAGGCTTGCGACGATTTGAGGAAAATCGGAAAACCTGCCCCCTTTTTTTGCCTCTAGGAGGTTTTCCGCTTCCCATAATGTACCATGATTTAGCCTCTTTGTCAAATCGGGATCTCGCGCAAAAATCACTCTGAGCATTCGTCCCAGCCAAGCACCCTCCTGCCGTCCAAGACGGCAGGGGGGAAATCGTCCCTTTGCGATGCAGACGCCGGCTGTCGTTACGCGAGAAGGCGCGGCTCGTCAAGCTGCCCGCCGCCCCCGGAGACGCGTGCACCATCTACGAGATCGCCCAGCCTCGAATCCACGCGGCGTGCCGCCTCTGCCAGAAGAACCCCCGCCGCAACCCCGGCCGCGCAGCGCACGACATCCTCCGACCACAGGCGGCGACCCACGGAAGCCGCTTCATCGGGAAGCTCGGAAAGCACAGCGTCGACAACGGAATCGAGAAGTCGGGACAAGAAGAAATCAAACATGGGAATCGCTCCTTTCGCATTTATATGATCCGTGATTTCTTAAGACCATTATACGCGCGAACGAGCGATCCTGCGTGTCAAAAAACATGCGAGCATTCGTCCTGCAGGATTTCGATGACCGTCCGGCGCATCGCCTCGGGGGCGAGAACGACGGCGGCGGAACCGAGCGAGAGGATCTGCTCGATCATCTCCTGCTCGTCGAAGTCGTAGTAGAAGACCTTCAGCGTGTAGACTTTGCTCTCCTCGTCGAATGACGCCTCCTTGTCATAGGGCGCGAAGAGGCAGAACGCACGCTCGACGGCATTGTTCTTCTGTGCGAGGCGCAAGGTCACGGAGCGCCGCCTCGCTGCCAGGAAGGCGCGGAACTTCTCCTCCACGTCGTGCGGTACGGCTTCCTCCAACACGCGAATCTCCTCGATGCGCGAGAAGTTCATCTTGACGGCTCGCCCCTCGTCCACGAGCCAGACGATGGCGCGGCAGCGGTTTTCCTCGGCGTCGTATTCGAGGCGGCACGGCGCAGCCTTGCTCTCGTGACGCCGGCCTTGCGCGTCGACGTTGCGGCAGAAGATCATGCGTCCCTCTCTGAGCGCACGCCAGAACGCGCCGAGGGGCTTTCTCACGAGGCGCACGTCATCGCCCCTGCCGCGCAGGACGCGCCAGATTTCGCGCGGATAGGCGCGGATCTCCACAAGGCGCGAGAGCAGCTTCTCGCGCAGATCGTCCGCCACGAGGAAGGCGGCGGCCTCATCTTCGAGCATGGTCTTGAGCCAGCGAAGTTCCGCCTTCGTCGGTGGCAGACGCACGGGCATTTCCAGCTGCAGCGAGGCCTCGCCATCCGACTCAAAGGAGAACATCATGTCGATGAGTTCTTCGTGGTGCGAGGCGTCGACAGGATCGAGCGGCTGCAGGCGGCACAGGACGTCCTTCCTCGTCAGGTGCGCTCCCGCATGAACCTCGTTGATGACGTTGACGAGCGAATGAAAGAGAGCCGCATGAAGCTCATGAAAGAGCGGGGTGTTCGCCATAATTTTTCAGCGCCTCCTTCAAATCCTGCTTCAAGCGCTCCGCAAGATGCGGCGACTGCGGCAGCGAGATGTGCGCGAGCGGCCAAAAGGTGCGCAGCCACGGCAGGAGGCTCAGCGCATCCGCGACCTTGAGATGCACGCAGAGACGCCCGTCCGCCTCCTCGATCGCCGCCTCAGGAAAGCGCGCGAGGATGCGCCCGGACACCGCCGCGCCCGCCTTCTCTCCCTTCGGGAGGAAGTCGAGCCGAAGCTCCTGCTCCTTCACGGCGACCGTCGGCAGATCGCCCGTCCATGCTCTGCCCGTGCGCACCTTGTACATGAGGTCGAGGCGAAACATCTGAGCGCCTTGCGTGCGCCCGCCGTCTTTCGCAGGCAGGCATGCCGCCAACACATAGCGGCGTCCCGCGTACATGTCGCTGACGAGACGGAGCGGCACGACGCGCTGCTCGAGTCTCTTCTTGCCGTAATCGAACGTCATCTCGCGCCGCCCCTCCACAGAGATCAGGCACTGGAGCAGCGCATCGTCGTCGAGAAGCTGCGCCGCCGCTCGATGCTTGACCTGCGCGAGCGGCTTCGTCCCTTTTCCCTGTCCTCTGCGCTGCAAAGCGTCCTCAAGAAAGCAGCCGGGCAGAGAAAACTGCGCCATGGCGCGATAGAAGGAGGCCGCATGGCAGAGCAAAGCCGTCTCTTCGGGCGCAAGCTCCGCCAGGGGATCATCCGCCAGACGATAGAGGAAGCGTCCGCCTTCTTTCGAGACGCGCACGACGCCCTGCGCTTCGAGATCCTGCAGATAGCGCTGCACCGTGCGGCGGCCGAGGTCTTCCAGACCTTTGGGAAGCTCCGCCATCGACATCAGGCCGTAATCAAAGAGCGCCGTCACATCGAGCGGCTCACGTGCCGCACCGAGCCGCTGCAGCAAGCCAACGAGGCAGAAGGCGGCTCGCGTCTTCAGTGCCTTGAGGCGGTATGTGTAAGCGAGGAAATCGTCGGTGATGCGGTAGGAATCGCCCTCGAAGCGATAGATCTCGCGCCGCCCTTGGCGCGAGGATTTCAGGCTTCCCTCGGGCAGGAAGAAGCGCAGACGCGCCATGTTCTCCTCGTAGGTGCGCGCACTCCGCCCCAAACGCTTGACGAGGAACGGCTTGTGATAGCAGCCGTAAGAGATATAGCGCAGAAGAGGGCGCATGGTGTCGTAATCGCCGGGGAATCGGTTGGCGGCGCTTCCTCGGGTGTCTTTCATCTCGCTTTTCGTACGCATGTCCGCTCCCCTGTCAAAGCTTTTCGAGCAGCGAGAGCGCATCCTCGAAAAGCGTCCTCAGTTCCCGCGCCCCGTCGGGCTTGCTGTCCTCGCGTGCATGGTTGCTCCGGTTGCGCTCCTCCTTGAGCTTGTAGTAGATGGCGAGCAGATCATAGAGATCCTGCGAGAGATGGCAGATGATCTCGCCTCGCTCGGCCCAGCGGCGAACGGAAAATATGCCCTTCGTTCCAGGGCGCAGGGACACGTTGGAAAAGATCTCATCTGCAGCATCCGATCCCATATTGTTGCGAATGAAGCCCGCGAGCATCTTGAGTTTCTGACCGCCAAATTGCTTATGGAATTTGTCCTGCTGCTCCATCTTCAGGGAATTCCGCTCGTTCTCAGCCGCATCCTGAGGCACATGAACCCGCTGATCGCACAGAGCGCCGACCAGCTTCTCCCACACGGGGTCAGCCGGGCCTTTTCCCTTGAGTGTTGGCGGATTCTTGTTCCATGCAAGAAACTTCTCGTAGATCCCCTGCACATCTTCTTCATTTTCCAAGACCAGGCTTCCGTATGCCTTTTCCGGCCAGAATTGTACGGCAGGCTCTTCGGCGATACGATCGTGCAGCTGCGCTTCCCAGCCGTTTTCTCCAGAAAAAGCCGTCTCCTTTCCTTCCAGCGCGTCCGCCATGATCGTCTGCATGATCTTTTGATATGCCTGCTTCGCGTTGGCCAAGAAAGCATCGACTGGCCCCATGCCTTTTCTCTCCGCATACTCCGCGAAAAAGTAGAAGATCGTGCTGCGCCTGTCTCCCTTGTCCATGGCCTCCTGCACCTTCGCGTCAAATTCCTTCGGAAGCGTCACGATGCCGCGCTCCATGAGGATCACGGGCACGCGCTCGGTGAAGAGCGTCAGCGCCTGCTGCAGGTAGCCGTGCTCGACGCACCAATGCAAGAGCTTCACGTCATCAATCTTCTCACCGAGGATTTCCCTGTACTCCTCCTCGATGCGGAAGCGGAGCTGTGCGATCATGCCCTCGTTGACGTCCGCATCGTCCGCCTCCCTGCCTGCGTCGAACTCGCGCAAAGCCTTGGAAAGCTTTTCGATGGCAGCGGCGAACGCGCCGTAGTGGCAGACCTTGATCTCCTCCGCGAAACCGTGCATGGCGAAGAGAAGTCGGTGCAGGCGCTCGGAAATGTGCGGCGGCCTTGCAAGGGACTTCTCATCGTAGCCGAAGTAGCGCAGGATGGCGGAGACGCTGCCGAACTGCGCGAACTCGTCCGCGCCCGCGATGAGGTCGAAGAGGCTGTATATATCGTTCGCTTCCTCGACGACCTTCTTGAAGAAGTCCGAATACATAGTCTTGCCGATTTCAATGCCGTTGTACTGCAAAAGGCGCATGACGGCGAGCATCAGCATGACGGCGTGGCGCGGCCCTCCCGTGAGATCGGCATGGAGTGCAACCGTATCTCCCTGTGCCTTCTTCGCCTCCGCATAGGCCATGATGCGCTCCGCCATTTCCAGCACGAAACGCCGCGTAGAGGAAATTGGCTGATCCTCATCGTAGGGAACGATCTCAAAAAAATCTTCCTTAAGTGAGGGAATAACTCCTTGGACACGCTCCTTGAAATAGGCGAGGTGCGTGACGCCCGGTGCAATGTCCGGCGAAGGCTGTACGATTTTGATCGGCTCCTGCACCTTTTTCGTGGCAAAAAGGAAGATTTTGTCGAGCGTAATCTTGCTGCCGTCGTCATCCGCAAGCAAAAGATGCCGCACCGCCGATTCGTTCGTTACGCCGCAGGGGCCAATGCCGTTCTTGTACTCTGCCATGGACACGCGGTTCGGATGGTCGCGATCCGTCTTTACGTCGCTCAACAAAAGAAGCATGATATGATGTCGCATATTTTTCCTCCTCCATGCTGTTTTCCTACGGACAAGGCTCCGCTCGAACGCTCACCGATACTCGCGAAACCGCGTGAAGACGAAGCGGCTGATCTTTCGCACCGATCCGTCCTCTGCCTGCTCCTCGACCGCCTCTCTCCGGCTCGCCGCCGCGAGGACGGTCACGCCCGCCGCACGCAGGAGGTTCACGAGATGGTAGACGTAGGTGAACTCGCCCTGGCACAGCACCGCGTGCGGCTTCCTCTCGATGATCCTCGCGGCGTTCTCCGCGGCGAGCTTCGCGACGCGCTCCTCGTCCCAATCCGCCCCGATGTCGGGAAACGGCAGATCCTCGATCTCGCCCCAGACGTGCGCCGCCTCTTTTTGCGCCGCCGGCCACTTCGCCGAGGCATGATTCGTATGATTGATGAACATGCCGTTCCCTCCTATGCTTTTCTGAGTTTTTCGATGTAGGCGGCGATGAAACTTTCCAGCGATTCATTCCCCTGTGCAGCATCTTTGACGGCATGATTGGAATAATTGCGCTCGTTGCGTATTCTGAAATACCCGCGCAAGAATTCTATCGCTTCATCCACAGGCTTCGTCGTATGCATCACTTCCGCACCGTGCTTGCCCGCAAGCATCGAGCGATACTGCTTCTCCCGCCTTTCCCACCGCTCCTGCTGCGATGCTTCAAAGTCGCTTTGATCCAAGAACTGTGCATCGTACTTCTCCGCTTCTTCCAAAGAGATGGAGAAAAAATCGAACAATTCTTCATTCGGCAGGTTTCCCAATCTATAAGGAAGAGCTGAATAGAAAAACGGTTTTTTCACTGTCTCCGTCAAAATATGGACAGCTTTGTTCAGCATCGGATATTTTCCAGCAAAATCCCGAATGCACAATCGTATATCTTTTCGCAAATCGAAGTCGCAGCGCTTTGCATAATCCTTCTCATACTCCGCGAAAAATGCGATGAGCTTGGCTCGCACTTCCTTCGGCAAGTCCTCGATTCGCGTCTTGTCTTTCTGCTGCAGGATGTAGCGCACCATTTTCGCCAGATTTCCCTTCGGGAACAACCTTGGCGAGGTATCCTTTTCTCCTTTTTTCTTGTCTGAGCTATATACGTTGACAAATTGCTGCTGCCAGTTTTGAAAAGCCGGCTTCCCATTATCCCGGCATTGCCGGATGACCTCTTCATCCTCCGTATAGCAGATTTTCTTCTCTACCAAGATCGCCGGAATCCACTCCGTGCAGAGCGTCATTGCCTGCTGCAGGAACTTCTTCTGCACGCACCATGCGATGATGTCAAGGCGGCGAGCCGATTTCTCGCCCGACGCATTCTTGATGACAGAGCCGTATTCTCCCTCGATGACGCCGAGGATGTGCGAGAACATCTCCTCTTCAATGGAAGCGGGCTTCGACTGACGAAAGGCGCGAATCTTCTCGGCGAGATCGGTCATCTCGTCTTCGATGACGCTCGTGCGGCAGATGCGTATGGCGTCGGAAAAGCGCCGCATGGCGGCAAAGAGCGTGGAAAAATCCTCGCTGTGGCGCGGACTGCGGCTGAAATACTCCTCCAGAGCCTGCACGCTGCCGTACTTCTGGAACTCGTCCGCACCCGCGACGAGGTCGAACATGCGGCGAATATCATCCGTCAGATGAACGCGGCTCTCCCCGCCCCGAACAAGATCCGAATATACGACATGCCCCATGCGGATGCCCATGTACTTCGACAACTGCATGACGACGAGCAGCATCATCGCCGCATAGCGAAAGCCGCCCGTCATATCGGCATGAAGGACGACCTCCGCCTCGGGGTCTTCTTCGCGCACGCGCTCGGCAAAGGCGCGAACGCGCTCCGCGATGCCCGCAATGCTGCGCATCGAGTCCTCGATGCCCATCTTCGAATATTCGATGTCCTCGAACACCTGCGAAAGCTTCGGGTACTTCCTCGCGCTCTGCGCCTTCAAAAGCTCCACGGCAGACATTGACTCAGAACCGTATTTCTCCATCAGTGCCAGCCAATCCGCCGTATCCCGCTGCACCTTCTCGCGCGCCTGATCCGTCTCGATCAGAACGATCTTCGCGAGGCCGCCTTCTCTCCCCAGAAGAGACTGCAGCTGACAAACGGCGGCCTCGTTCGTCTGCATGCACGAAAACGTCTCTTTGCCGTCGACGCTCCGATATTCGACGTTCACCGGCTTCTGCGTCAACTGGCTCACGAAAGCCACCATCACATGAACATTTTTCATCATCGAATCCCTCCCCTAAAAAACCGCCTGCAAATGCATTCCCGTCAGTTCCGGCTCGCCGGAGCCGCATACTTCGCACGCTCGTCATCCGGAATCTGCAGCGCGTCCGTCGCCTTTTCCACGGAAAAGTTCATGCATCATCAACTATCGTTTAGATCCCAAGGAGCGCCGCATAAATTTTCGGCAGCCTGTCTGCGTTGTTGAAGATGTCGCGAAAAAGAGAGTCCCGGCAGGCACGCTGCGGTTTCCTCATAAAGCCGCCCCTTTGTCATATTATACTATAAGCCGCGCCTTCGCGACAAGGAATGCCGGCGGCTTTGGCTGCAACAAAAAAAATGCCCTGCACGGATGCAGGACGGAGAGAAGCCTCAGTCATCGAAGAGATCGCAAATCTGCCTGCCGGCAGCGACACCGGCGATAAAGGCTTGAACAAGGGCCGGAACGGGGAACATACGAATCACCTCCTTTATGAATCAACATCGCATATCAGAAATGAAGAAGCCAATCAAGAAGCATGGGGCTTTCCGCAAAGGTCGACCGAACATGACAGCGCCTCCTTTCCATGGCAGATGCAGAACAAAATGCGGATGGTCAACTGCTCCTAGCGATACGGTAGACGATGTACGAGCCGAGTCCTGCGGCGAATGCGATTATTGGCATAGGGGACGCCTCCTTTCATATAGGTCACGATCATATCATAAGCACGTCAGACTCCGCAAGTATCGTTGTCCCACATGATTTTTCCCTCCCTTCCTATGGATCTCTGTCACATCATCATCGGAC
>CAJPRR010000106.1 GCA_905373085.1 uncultured Selenomonas sp. | reverse complement strand
CCGCGATAGATGTCGAATTTCATCGAGCGAATACGCTCATCGAAATCCATGTGGCATTTCTTGTACTTCTTGCCGCTGCCGCACCAGCACAAATCATTTCTCGTCATTTCATTGCTCCTCGCACGCATGACGCAAAGCGTCACGCAAAATCATGGCGCACCAAGGCTATGTCCAGTACACCCTTTAAAAAGTCCTTCCCATTATAACACATTCCGTCCTGCACTGCGAACCATTATCTCTAAAAAACAGATGCCGCAATCCCCTCTCGTGAGGGAAACTGCGGCACCGGATGAAAATGCTGCCTTTTTCACGCAAGGCAGGCGTCAAGTCGTCGCAACAGAAATATCAAGCTCGACGATATGACCGCCGAGATCCATATCGACGGCAAGGTAGCCATCACTGCTGATCTTGATCTGGAAGTCCTCGCCGATGGAAAGCGACGGCGTGGAGATATCGACCTCCAAGCCGAGGCCTGCGATATGCGTCGCCGTGTTCGCTGTCAGCATATTGCTGAGCTCGGAAATCGCGCTCTGCGCCATCTCGTCGAAGTTCTCGACGGGCATGCCCATCATCATCGTGGAGGCGATGAATTTCGCCGTATCCTCCGTCATGTTGTAAACGACGTTGCCGCGAATCTGCTTCGTGAAGCCGACGATGACGGAAACGCCGAGACTCACGGCGTTCTTCTGCTTGACCGTGACCTTGGCGCGCTTCGGCTCGGGGAAGCCGATCTGCGGCATGACGGCGGTGAAGGCGTCAATAAACGGATTGACAAGTTTTGCATCCATCTTTCTTTATTCCCCCTCCGCAAATCCAAGATTCAGGCAGATGTTTCCGATCTCCGTCTTCGCGACGACCTCGAACGAGGTAAGCTTCGGATTGGCGATGCGGATGTTCGCGCCGCTGATCGTCCCCGGCGGCGTCAGGCGCATTTCCTTGTCGCGGAAGATATCATTGACCTTCGATACGCCGCGGCCGACGATGATGTTCGCCGATTCCTCGACTGAATCGTTGATCTCGTCCTCCTCGATGTCGTCATGCTCATCCATCGCGAGCATGCGCAGAGCAAAGCGGCGCATGGTATCGGCATCCATGTGGACGACGGCGCGTCCCATGGGAGAACCCGTGAGTCCGATGATGACCGCGATGCCCTTGATCGTCAGGTAGGCGCTTTCATCGACGGAAACCTCGATCTCGCTCTCCATGCCGAGCAGGCTGAACAAACTGCGCTGCAGCGCCTGGGCAAATGTCGTTACATAGGAGTCGCGCAGCATCGTGACGGCGCTTCCCTTCTTCTGGCACAGGATGATCAGTATGTCGACGATCTCGTTGGGCTTCACGGGCTTTTGCAGGAAGGCGTGGATGCCCGCCTCACGACCCTGCGTCATGAGGCTCGCATCCTTCATCGCACTGATCATGACGATCGTGGCGTCGGGATCGAAAGCGAGGATGCGGCGGCTCGTCTCGATGCCGTTGGCGTCGGGCAGGTTCATGTCCATCGTCACGGCAACCGGCCGCGTTTCCTTGTATTTTTCGACGGCCTCGGCGGCATTGCTCGCTATGGCGCAAACATCGAACCCCGCCTTCGTGAGGATGCCCTCAAGCATCGCCTGACTGACGCGCGAGTCGTCAACAATCATGATCTTGATCTTATTCACTAAGCTCACCCTATTCTTTCCGCCCCAATAAGATATTCTTCCTTAAAAAGAACATACGCCCTTATATTATCCTATCGGCTAAAATCACTAAAAGATTAAGCATTTTCCTTGCCCGCTCCCATGCGCGAAAGTATGACGCGCGCGACATGAACGCCGCTCGCACCCGCCTGCGATAGGCCGCGCGTGACGCCGGCGCCGTCACCGACGGCAAAGACGTTCCTGAGGCGCGTTTCCAGCTCATTGGACAGCACGATGCGCGAACTGTAGAACTTGACCTCGACGCCGTAGAGCAGCGTGTCGTCGTTCGTCATTCCTGGCGCGACGGCGTTGAGCGCCTGCACCATCTCCAAGATGTTGTCGAGGTGACGCTTGGGCAGGATCAGCGAGAGATCGCCGGGCGTCGCATGAAGCGTCGGCTCCATGAAACTGTGGCTCATGCGGTGCGCGTTCGTGCGCCTGCCCTTGACGAGATCGCCATAGCGCTGCATGATAATGCCGCCGCCGAGCATGTTGGAAAACGACGCGATGCTCTTGCCGTACTTGTGCGGCTCGTTGAACGGCTCCGTGAAGTGGTTCGACACCAGGAGCGCGAAGTTCGTGTTGCGGCTCTGCATCTTCGGGTCGCTGTACGAGTGACCGTTGACCGTCATGATGCCGCCCGTGTTCTCCATGACGACATGACCGTGCGGATTCATGCAGAAGGTTCGCACGGAATCGCCGTAGCGCTTCGTGCGATAGACGAGCTTCGCCTCGTAAACCTCCGACGTGATGTGGTCGAAGATCTCGTCGGGCACTTCAACGCGCACGCCGACATCGACCTGATTGTTCTTCTGCTCGACGCGCAGCCGCCGACATTCCTCGGAAAACCACTCGGCGCCCGAGCGCCCCGGCGCGATGACGAGGTACTCGGCGGCGATTCGCTCGCCGCTTTCCAGTTCCAAGGCGTTTTCCCCTTCGCCGTCGGAGAGGATGTTCCTGACGGGCTCATGGAAGCGGAACTCGACACGATCCTTCATGTACTCGTAAGTCTTTTCGAGCATCTTCAAGTTGTTTTCCGTGCCGAGGTGGCGCACGCTCGCTTCCAAGAGATGCAGGTCATGCTCCAAGGCGAGCTTGCCGATGCGGCTGCCCTTCGTGCTGAACACCTTCGCGGGAGCGCCGTGGCGCATGTTGATCGCATCGACGTACTCGATGAGACGCATGACCTCGGCGGAACTGATATATTCGCCGAGCCAGCCGCCGAACTGCGTCGTGAAGTTGTACTTGCCGTCGGAAAAGGCGCCTGCGCCGCCGAAACCGCGCATGATGCTGCAAGGCTTGCAGCCGATGCAGCTCTTGACCTTGCCCGCCGCAATCGGACAGCAGCGATGATATATGTCGTTGCCGCTCTCTAAGACGACGATGGAAAGGCCGGGCTTCTTCTCCGCCAGCTCATACGCCGCGAAAACGCCCGCCGGACCCGCGCCCACAATGGCGACATCGTATTTTTTCACCTCGCCGCCTCCCATCCGCTCACTCTTCTACAATTGGTATTATATAGGAAGAAGTTCCTTTATGCAAGGGATTCGTTGCATAAAGAGCACGCCCAACTTGCCGCCGTTCTTTTCCGCCCGTTTCCTGCAACGATTTCATCAAAGCGGCACGCTGTACATATATCCTCACGCCCTTGCAGAAGCCTAGCCGATCCGTTTGTCCCTTTGGGCTTGACCTCTTGGATTTTCATGGTATCATAAACATACACCATTCACGGGAATCTCAGCGCCTGTTTGTGCCGGACGTTCCCCTTCGGGAGGCTTGGATCATGGGCTTGGAAATACTGCTCTTCATCTCTGTCATGGGCTTTTTTTCAGCGTTCATCGACGCCGTCGTCGGCGGCGGCGGGCTGATCTCTATCCCTGCGCTGATGATGACGGGGCTGCCGCTCCTAGAGGTGCTCGGCACGAACAAGGCTGCTGCCGTCATGGGCGCGTGCACGAGCTTCATCTCCTTCATCAAGAGCGGCAAGGTCGACAGGAAGCTCATTCGCCTGCTCTTTCCCATCACGCTCCTCGGCTCTGCTGTCGGCGTGCTCGTCGTGCGACAGGTGCCGCCCGACTTCCTGCGCCCCCTCGTCGTCGTCATGCTCGCGCTCGTGCTCCTCTACAGCATCTTCCGCCGCGACTGGGGACGCGAGAGCAAGTACCATGGCATGACGCGCCGCTTGCTCCTTCTCTCCGCCGTCGTCGCCTTCACCTTCGGCTTCTACGACGGCTTCTTCGGGCCGGGCACAGGCTCCTTCATGCTCTTCGCCTTCCTGCTCGCAGGCTTCGACTTTCTCGGCGCGGCGGCAAACGCGCGTGCACTGAATTTTGCGAGCAACCTCGCCGCCGTCGTGCTCTTCGCGTACTTCGGCCTCGTCAATTTCACCTACGCCATTCCCATGGGCGTCTCCATGATCGCAGGCGCCTGGTGCGGCGCACGCCTCGCCATCAAGAAGGGCACATCCTATGTACGGCCGCTCTTCATCATCGTGACGACCGTGCTCATCGGCAAGCAACTCTTCGACCTCTTCGGCAAGTAACGGAGGACTTCCATGATACATGCAATCATTGACATCGGCTCCAACACCGTGCGCATGGCGGTCTACCAAATCAAGGACGGCGCGGTAGAGCAGATCATGAAGAAAAAGGACACGACGGTGGGACTCGCCTCGTTCGTGCACGACAACGTGCTCGAAGAGCGCGGCGTCAGGCGGCTCGTCTACGCGCTCGAAGATTTCCAAAAGTTCCTTGCAGCGCTGCACATCGAGAATATCTCAATTTTCACAACGGGCGCTCTGAGGAACGCCGCGAACAGCCGCGAGGCAATCGAGGAAATCAAAGCTCGCACAGGACTGGATATTTATGTAATACGCGGCGAGGAAGAAGCGGAGCTGGACTTCATCGGCGCAACGCACGACCTTGCCGCCGAAGAAGGACTGCTCTTTGACATCGGCGGTGCGAGCACCGAGATGGTTCACTACAAGGCGCAAAAAATCGTGCACAAGACGAGCCTTCCCGTCGGCTCTCTCTGCCTGCGCACGAAATTTACGAAAGAACTCCTGCCGTCTCGCGAGGAAGTCGCGAGGATGCGCACGGACGCCGCACGCATCCTTGATTCCGCCGCAGATTTCACAGGGCTTCGGGGACTTCTCGCCTGCGGCATCGGCGGCACCTTCAAGGGAGCGGCGGCGCTCTCTGCCGCACTCTTTCCCGCCTCGGACGGCCGAACGATCACGCGCGAGGCGATCGATGCGCTGCTTGCGCGCTTCCTGCGTGACCGTGCGCTCACGGAAGACGACGCCGTGCATCTCATGCGTGCCGTTCCCGACCGCATGCGCACGATCCTGCCCGGCCTCGTCATCGCCGGCCTCCTCGCCGAACGCTTCGCCCTGCCTTCCATCGCCTACAGCGACTCGGGCGTGCGCGAAGGCTACATCTATGACCGCATACTGGGAAAGTGAAAAGCCGCAGAACGATATACACCTAAGGAGAGACACGGACGATGGCAAGAACAGGCAAGGCGGCAGAAGATACGCAGAGCATCTTGGAACGCCTGCGACGCGAGAGCTTTTCGAGTGACACGGCGCTCGAAGAAATGCTGCGCCCTTCGGAAAAGGGGAAAGATCCTTCATTGGACGACAGGGACGATGTCGAGGACATAAACAAACCGGTCGAACCGGATGAACCGGACAATCCGGACAGCCGAACCGATGCGAAAAGCAGCGACACGGCAGAAAAAAAGACGCGAAAAGACAAAGGCGGCATCGAGGAACGAACGCCGCCGCACGGCGAGGCGCGGCCGCGCCAGAGCGCCGCCGAACTCCTGCAGGAACTGCTCGCGGACGAGGAAAAGCGCAGCGAGATGGCAGCCGAATGGGAGGAAGAAAAGAAGCCGCCGCCGCGCGGCGGCTTCCTGCAGGGACTCTTTGAAAAATGGCTCTCGCCCGAAGGCCGCATGGGGCAGAAGCTTTTCATCCTGCACCTCATCGGCAGTCTGCTCGCGGCGGCAGGCCTTGCCGCGCTCGTCACGGGCGTGACGGCTGCCGTCCTCTCATGGCTCGGCGCAGGCCGCCCCATGCCGTCGGAAAACATCTCGCTCGCGGCGGCTTTCGCCGCCATCCTCCTCATCAGCGTGCCTCTCGCGCTTCTGCTGCTCGTATTCTTGCGCGCGGCCATGCGGCGCTGGCACGACCTCGGCTACGGCGATACGACATGGCTCAGCGCCGTCATCTGCCCGCTCCTCCTTCTCGCGCTCGCCGAAGAAGCGCGTCTGCTGCTCCTCTTCCTCGGTCTGCCGCCGCTTTTGGGCGTCACTCCCGATCATCTGCTGCTCAAGAGCGCCCTGCCCTATGGGGGCGCGGCGCTCGCCCTGCTCATCCTCCTGCACCTCTATCTGCTCTTTGCCGAAGGGGATTTTTCAAGCAACGCTTCCGGCTCGCCCGAGAGCGCAGACGAACTGCGCCCCTATATCGCGGAACGCCCCAAGGAGGACTATCCGTTCTTCCTGCGCATGATCCAGCTCAAGGGCAGGATGAACCGCAAGCGCTTCTTGCTGCGCCTGCTCTTCCTCCTCTTCTTCGTCTCGCTGCTCGTCTTCGTCGTGCTGGAAACGGCGGAGCGCCTGCCGCAGCCCCTCGGCAATCTCGTCGCTCTCTACGGCACATCGGCCTCCTGCGCCCTCGCCGCCATCCTGCCCATCGGCATCGTCACACAGCGTCTGCACGACATCGGCAGAAGCGGCTGGCTCGCGGGCGTGCCGCTCGCGCTCACGCTCGCCTTCATCGGCTGCCTCGCGTTCTTCGACGGCGACCCTCGCACCCTCGCACGCGAACCGTTCGGCCTCGAAATCATCGCCGCCGCCTTCGCCCTCGAAATCTACGAAGTCTTCCTGCTCGCCGCCCTCGTCTTCGTCAAAGGCTCCGTGACCGTCAACAATTATGGCGAATCGACGCTGGAGCGGCAGTAGGCAAAAAGAGAAGCACAAACCTTCATAAAAAGGCTTGTGCTTCTCTTTTTGCCAACATGTCACAGATCTCATTGTACTTGTACCCCGCATGACCCTTGACCCAGCGGAAGATGATGCTTCGCCCGGCAATCAGGCCATCGAGTTCCTGCCAAAGCTCCTGATTGAGGACGGGAGTGCCGTCCGCTTTCTTCCAGCCGCGCCGCTTCCAGCTGAAAATCCACTTCGTGATGCCGTTCTTCAGATACTGGCTGTCCGTCGACAGCACGATCGGCTCTCGCTTGGGCAGATGACGCAGCGCCTCGATCGCCGCCGTCATCTCCATGCGGTTGTTCGTCGTCGAAGGATTGCCGCCCGAAAGCGTCTCCATCTCCTCGCCCGGACGCACGATGCAGACCGCCCAGCCGCCCGGCCCATCCGGATTCCGAAGGCACGAGCCGTCCGTATAGACATGACAGAGAGATGCGTCATCCGCCGCTTCATTCGCTCTGCCGCCCATCGCGGCGCTTTTTTTGCGCACGGGCGCACAGCGCGTCGGCGCGGCTTCCGCTTCATCGAAGAGCGCCGACAAAGGCTGCGCCGCCATAAGCCAGGCGCGGGCTTCCTCCTCCGTCGGAAAGCTCTTATAGCGTGCGCCGCGAAAGCCTTCTACCTGCGCGCGGCAGTCCTCCCATGTAAGAAAGATTCCCGTCACACGTCCCGCACGCACGGCATAAAATTTTTGAGCCAACGATTAGACCCCCATAACTATTTTTTCCTTTTTTTAGGAAGAAACGACCAATTTCCACATTCTCCACAGATTTCCCCCAAAGCCCTGTGGATAACTGGCGGATGATTGAGCGCATTCCAAGGCTTATCCACAGGATTACCTCTTTTATCCACAAAAAAATGTGCATAACGACGATTTTTTTGCTTTTCAGGGCTAGTCAAAGGACGAGAACTCGTGTATAATATATCTTATGTTCAACCTAATGCTGCTCATGTAACTCAGTTGGTTAGAGTGTCACCCTCACATGGTGGAAGTCGGGGGTTCGAGTCCCTCCATGAGCACCAGAAATTTCGCCGCTGCGCTTTGCGCAGCGGCTTTCTTCATCATTATGGCGAGAGCGCCCTTCGCAAAGGCTCTCGCCATTCTCGTTTCCTCTCATTTCAAGCCTTTTTCCTTGCCCCAGTCACTGATCTTCTTGTAGAGCGGCACGGGC
>CAJPRR010000105.1 GCA_905373085.1 uncultured Selenomonas sp. | reverse complement strand
TAGGTGATGTACGGATGCTCCATATCGGCCCAGAAGCCGACGACGTCGGAGAACTCCTCCCACATGCCCTTGTACTTCCAGACGGATTCGCGGCACTTCTTGATGAAAGGCTCCATGCCGTACTTCTCGATCTGATCCTTGCCGTCGAGTCCGAGCGCCTTCTCCACCTCAAGTTCCACAGGCAGGCCATGCGTGTCCCAGCCCGCTTTTCTAAGGACGCGCTTTCCCTTCATCGACTGGTAGCGCGGCAGCATGTCCTTGATGACGCGCGTCAGCACATGGCCGATGTGCGGCTTGCCGTTCGCCGTCGGCGGCCCGTCGTAGAACGTGAAGTTCTCCTTGCCCGCACGCTGGTCGATCGCCTTCTGCGCGATGCCGTGCGATTTCCAGAAGTCTTCGACCTCCTTCTCGCGCTCGACAAAATTCAACGTCGTGTCTACCTTCTTGTACAGCAAGATTGTCCCTCCTATTGAACGAGCAATGCACAGAAAGCAGCGCAAAATACGAAAGAAAAATCATCCTATCCTGCAGTCTCATAGACTTCATAGCAAAAAACCTTCATCCGAAACAGGATGAAGGCGTACTTTCCTGCCATCGCTCTTCAGCATTGCATATTTCTTTTCCCTATCTTATGATACTCCAAAACAGCGAAAAAGCCAATAGTTATCTTCAAGGAAAAATTTCCGCTCCCGAAGTCATAGACTCATTCCCTAGAGCAAAACGTACCTTTCTCTTAAATCAGAAAAATTCTCACATTTTCCACAAAAAAGGCAGGATTTCCCTCTTCAGCCTCGTACTAAATAAGTGTACCGTCATGGTACTATCGCGGCGATTGAACCGAAGAAGCCATTCGTCCATCTTGGCTCAATCACAACCTCGCACGGCATTTAAGGAATCACGGATAAATCAGCCGAACATCTTTGCGGCCTCATTTCATCAGCGCTTCCTTAAGACAGCGCTGTTTCATGAGCGCCAAAGAAAGGGGTCACCAGCATGAATCTGAAAACAAGAATGATCGCCCTGATCGGCACGCCTGTCCTCCTCGTCTTCATCGTCATGGCGGGCATCGTCTATGAGATCCTCATGGATTCCATGGAGCAGGAAATGACGGAAATGGCAACCCATCACGCGAGCGACATCAACGGCAAGCTGATCGGCAAGAAAGAAATGCTCGCCGCCGTGACGCGCGCCTGGGATGCGAAGCTCCCCTCATACGAGGACATGCAGACAACGGCGAACTATTTTGCCAACAAGAACGGCATCGGGGATTTCTTCATCGGCTTTCCAAACCAGCCCTTCATCGACGGCGCGGACAAGACCTCCGATCCTACGTTTGACGCGACAGGACGCGCCTGGTACAAGGACGCCGCCGCCTCGCAGGATGTCAAGATCTCGAAGATCTACCTGACCAAAACCGACCACAAGCCCGTCGTGAGCCTCAGTTCGGCATTTCGCCAGAACGGTCAGGTCGCAGGCGTCGCGGGCTTCGACCTGTCGCTCGACGCCGTGGAGGATTTCGTCTCCTCCATCAAGGTCGGGGAGACGGGCGGAGCCTTCCTCGTCAACGAGGAAGGAAACTTCATCTATCACAAGACGAAAACGATCGACGATACGATCCTCGACGAGAAGGAAAACGCTGAAGCGATCAAAGCCTTCTTCCAAGGCAAGCCGACCATCGCCTCTTGGAGCGAGGCCGGCACGACGATGCTCTTCGCTTCCGCCCCGGTCGGCGATACGGGCTGGGTGCTCGTGCTCGAAGTGCCGAAGTCGGAAATCCTCGCTCCGATCATGAAGATGGGCGCGATCGTCGCCGTCGTCATCCTCCTTTCGATTGCCATGCTCATCGCCATCATCCTCTACATCACACGCTCGATTGCAACGCCGATCACGGAACTCGGCAAGATCGCCGAGCAGGTGGCAGAAGGCAACCTGTCGCACAAGTTCAGCGACACCGATCGTCAGGATGAGATCGGCCGGCTCCATCAGAGCTTTGCCAAGATGTCCAAGAACCTGCATGACCTCGTGCAGCGCTCCCTCAAGGCTGCCGATCAGCTCGCTGCATCCTCCGAAGAGCTGACCTCGTCGGCAGGCCAGTCCGCCAACGCTTCGCAGAGCGCGGCGGAAGCCGTGACCCACATCGCCCAGAGTGCGCAGCAGCAAAACGACATCGTCGACCGCTCCATAGACTCCGTAAACGCGATGTCCGATGAGATGAGCCAGGTCGTCGATGTCATCCACGACGTCGCCTCCTCCGCCGCCGAGACGCACAAGGCGACGACGGAAGGCCAGAGCGGCCTGCACGTCGCCGTCGAGGGCATGGAGACCATCAACGGCAGCACGAAAGAGGTCGCCGACGCCGTCAACTCCCTCTACGAAGGCTCGAAGCGCATATCCGAGATCGTCGAGATGATCACCCAGATTGCCAGCCAAACGAACCTCCTCGCCTTGAACGCCGCCATCGAGGCCGCACGCGCCGGCGAATCGGGCAAGGGCTTCGCCGTCGTCGCCGAAGAGGTGCGAAAGCTTGCCGAGCAGTCGGAAACGGCAGCGCAGCAAATCACGACGCTCATCACGGAAAACTCTTCCCAGATCGAGCGCACCTTCTCCATCATGCAGCAGCAAAAGGAGCGCGTCGGCGAGGGCGTCACGCAGGTCAACGAAGCGGGCAAGAAGTTCGACCGCATCGCCGAGCTTGTGCAGGGACTTTCGGAGCGCGTCAAGAGCATCGAGACGCTGACGCAGCGCGTGCGCCAGGGCAGCACGCAGACCGTCTCCTCCGTACAGGAGATCAAGAGCGCCTCGAACGATGTGCGCAAGGAAGCTGAAAACGTCTCCGCTGTCTCCGAGGAGCAGGCCGCCTCGACGCAGGAAATCGCCGCTGCGAGCCAGACGCTGTCACAGCTCGCCCACGAACTGAAAGAAACCGTCGGCCGCTTCCGCGTCTGACATCGCCAACATAACGAAAAACGCGAAAAAACTCGGTCGAATTCCGCTTCGGCCGAGTTTTTTCGTGCAGGGAATCATGTGTTCTTTCTCTATGTCAGGCGCATCACCTTCAGATGCTTCAAGTAGAAACGGTACAAAAGATAGAGAAACAGCGACGTCACCATCCAACTGATCGGATAGATGATCATGAGCGTCTCAAACGTCCGATGATGCGGGAATACGAGCCAGACCCACGAGAGACGCACGCCGCAGATGCAGACGAGCGTGACGAGCGCCGGCATCAGCGAGTAGCCGTAGCCGCGCATCGAGCCGGAAAAGATGTCGATGAATACGGAAAAGATCTCGGGCACGACGACGTAGATGATGCGCACGACGCCGATCTCGACGACAGCGGGATCGCCGTTGAAGATGCGCAGCAGCGGGCGCATGAATACGAGGATGAGCGCCCCGAGAACGAGCATGGCGACACTGTTCAGGCGAAGGCTCCAACGCGTGACCTCGCGGCAGCGCGGCAGATTGCCCGCGCCGTAGTTCTGGCTGACAAAGGTCGTGCATGCCTGCTGGAACGCCGCAATCACACAATACATGTTGATCTCGATTGTGAATGCTGCCGCCGACGCCGCCATGACCTCCGCGCCGAGACTGTTCAAAGCCGCCTGAATGACGAGATTCGCAAAGCAGAAGACCATGCCCTGCACGGCGGCGGGCATGCCGATGACGAAGATGCGCTTCGCATGGTGGCGGCGCACGCGCAGGAGGCGAAAGTCGAGACGCAGGACGCCCTCCTCGCGGCGCAAAGCGCGGATGAGCATCGCGCCCGCGACGAGGTACGAGAGCGCCGTACCCCACGCCACGCCGTCGACGCCCATGTTCAAAAAGAGCACGAAGCCGAGATCGAGAACAATGTTGAGTGCGCTCGCCGCCAAGAGCGCGATGAGCGGCGTGCCCGTATCGCCATGACTCCGAAGAATCGCCGAGGCGAAGTTGTAGACGCTCATGAAGGGCATGCCGAGAAGGAAGATGCGCAGGTAAAGCTCCGCCAACGGCATGACGGCATCGGGCACAGAGAGCAGGGAAAGCAGCGGCGCGGCGAAAAGCTCGCCGAACAAAGTCACGCCCATGCCGGCAAGGAGCGAAAGCACGAGAGCTGTATGAACGGCACGGCTCGCCTCCTTGAGTCGATGTGCGCCGATGTACTGCGCGATGGTAACATTGGCGCCGAGCGAAAGCCCGAGAAAGAGGCTCACGATAAGCCCGACGATCGGCACGTTGTTGCCGACGGCCGCCATCGCCTCCGTTCCGACGAAACGTCCGAGCACCGCGACGTCCGCCGCATTGAACATCTGCTCCAAAATGCCCGTCAAAGCGATGGGCAGGGCAAAGACGACGATCTTGTCCCACAGCGAACCTTCAAGCATATTGATTTCTCTTCGATGAATCCCCAGCAAAAAACTTCCTTCTTCCCTTCAAACTTCTCCGTCAATCATCATAGTGCTCCTTACATTGTAAAATCTCCAAGTTCTGACCACGAATCCGAAACACCAGGCGATTCATTTTATCAATGCGCCGACTGTACCAACCGCCCTTGATATACTTCAACGGCTCTGCTTTACCAATTCCCTGCGTGCCGTTGCACTGAATATCCTTGATTAAGGAGTTAATGCGCTTCAGCGTCTTTTTATCCTCGTTCTGCCAGTCGATATAATCCGCCCATCTTCCTCATCCCATGAAATAATCATACATCATCGCCTTCAATGATGTCATGAACCACATTTTTTCCCGCCTCCATTCGCTCTGCAGCTGCGCGGAGATGGCGCATATTCTCCTCACTGTAAAAATGGTCGCCTGCCGATACGCGAAACGGTATGGCACGGTCTTTGACCAAACGCTTGAGAAAAATCGTCATGGCAGATGACATGGTCAAGCCCATTTCCTCGCAGACAAGTTCCGCCTGCTTTTTAAGTTCCGAATTCATACGAACAGTAAACGTAGCATTTGCTGCCATACAATCAGCTCCTTCCACTGCAATTATACAACAAAATACAAACATTGTAACCATTTAACGCTTCAAAAGCACGCCCTTGATCTGCGCCGTTATATCCTCTCTGCCCTTATGGCTGCGGACGGACAAGCCGATATCATACAGCCAAAGGCAAGTGTTTTCATCTATATCTATTCTAAGCTCCCGCGTGAATTTGCCCGTTCCTCTCGCATCCTCCTTGTGCGCGTATGCCAAAAGCTCCTTGAGATACACAGAAACATCGAATCGTTCCTTTGTTCCGTCGCCCTTGTCCACGAAAATCACGCCATCCTCCACAGCAGGATTGTCAATCCGATAAGCTTTCTTCCAACCCTCTACGGGAATGCAGACAGGATTTTCCGCTTGGAACTCGAACCATTCGACAGTTTTTTCCCTCTTCTGCATCCCACGCAGTTTCGCAAGCGTCTCACGCATGCCCGGCGTTTCGAGAAACGACGTCTTCTTCTGATCGGTCAGATACTCCGAAGCGCTCAAGATCCTGTCACGCGCCCCCTCAGCAAGTGCGGGATTTTCCACGACTTCGCCATCCTGCAGCATGCCGTTTTCCTCAAGCACGCTCCAAAGGCGCACTTCCTGCGTGCGAAGCGGCACATCGACGATATTGAGCGGCGTCAGCGTGAATGCGGCAATCATGAGTGCCAAGACGAGAAACGCAGGACGCGGCGAGCGGCGCAGGAAAGCAAGCACGAGCAAAAAGATGCCGTAAATCGTACAGAGGATCGACGTATAGCGCAGCACCGTCAAGCCGTACGGCTCAACTCGCTGCCAAACAGCGACAGCCTGCACCGCAAGGATCGGCAGAAAGAGCAAAAGACCCCAGCGCAGGAAACGCTGCAGCAGAGAATAGCGCACATCATTCGCAAAGCAGAAGAAAAACACGCTGAAGGCTAAAAGAGCCAACGAAGCAAACCAATTCATCATGCCGACGGGTATCGCCCAAACATAGATGATCTTTGCCACATAGAGATAGAGAATAGCAAGCAAGAGCAGATAGACCGGCCAAAGCACGCGCACGAGGAGCGCACGAAAGAGCGCGGGAGTCTCCGTCGTCTTCCCCCGATCAGGCAGGCTAGCGAGCAAGCTCTGCACCGCGATGAAAAGATAGGAAAATTCCACTATGAGGAAATGCAGCATCGCCTGCAGTCGAAATTCCAAAGAAAAAATCAGCGAATCGAATGCTGTCAAGCAGATACCCAGAGATATGAGCAAAAGTGTGCCGACAAGCCATGCCTTAGAGATTGCAAAAAACACGGCAAGTGCCGGCTCCTCGCCTTCGTTCTGCGGCTCAAGGCAGCAAAGACCGACAGAAGCAAAAACAAGCGCCGGCCCTGCCGTCTTGAGCAGAATATAGGAATCCGTCCAATCATGTCCCTGCACAAGAATGAAGAAAAACACAAATACGACAACCGTCAGCAGCGCCTCGAAGCCATGCCGCTCCTGTCCGCGCCTCTCCAAGAACAACCGCAGGGCGACAGCGAAGATGCAGCCGATCGCCGCCGCTGCCGCTGCGCAGCCGATCTCCTCCGTATACCAATCTTGCATCTCATACACATGGCAGTACGTAAGCACGCCCACGCAAACAAACAGTACAACATCAAGAATCATCGCTGTGCGAAAGCGCTGATAGCCGCCCTGCACCGACCGGCAGAGCCTCTGTCCCATGTCCTTCACGCCCATACCTGCACCTCCACCATCACCGCCCTATCCCTTCTTTGCCTATTCGCCTTCCGTTTCATTCTTTCCTGCTGCACGCACATTATACTTGGATTCCAAAAGCATCCGCATCGTCAAATAATCCATTAGACAAAGCGCTCATTCTGTGCTAAATTCTTCTTTGGTATAACTATCTTCCAAAGGAGCATTGCCATGACACAAAGAACCATTGCCCCCGAGGAGCGGCTGCCGCTCCTCCAGACGATTCCGCTTTCCCTGCAGCACCTCTTCGCGATGTTCGGCTCGACGGTGCTCGTGCCGATCCTCTTCCATGTCAACCCCGCGACCGTGCTGCTCTTCAACGGCATCGGCACGCTCTTCTACCTGATTCTCTGCAAGGGCAAGATCCCCGCCTATCTCGGCTCAAGCTTCGCCTTTCTCTCGCCCGTATTCCTCGTGCTCGCCGACTACAGCTACGAGGCGGCGCTCGGCGGCTTCATCGTCGTAGGCGTCGTCTTCTGCCTCGTGAGCTTCATCATTCATGCCATCGGCACGGGCTGGATCGACGTGATCTTCCCGCCCGCCTCCATGGGCGCGATCGTCGCCGTCATCGGCCTTGAGCTCATGCCGACGGCGGCGAAGATGGCGGGACTGACCGATGCCGAGGCGGATCCGACCGTCGTCTTCGTCTCCATTGCGACGCTCGCCGTCACGGTCTTCGCCTCCATCGCATTTCGCGGCTTCCTCGCCATCATCCCCATCCTCATCGGCGTCGTCTCGGGCTACGTCATCGCCTATGCAGCGGGCGTCGTCGACCTCTCCGCCGTCGAGAGCGCCCCGTGGTTCGCCATCCCGACCATCTACACGCCGAAGTTCGAGCCGGGCGCCATCCTCATCCTCCTGCCCGCCTCCATCGTCGTCATCGTCGAGCACATCGGACACCTCATCGTGACGAACAACATCGTCGGGCGCAACCTCACGAAGGATCCGGGACTCGACCGCTCGCTTCTCGGCAACGGCATATCGACGATCGTCTCGGGCTTCTTCGGCTCGACGCCGAACACGACGTACGGCGAGAACATCGGCGTCCTCGCCATCACGAAGGTCTACTCGACATGGGTCATCGGCGGCGCAGCGATCTTTGCCATCCTGCTCTCCTGCCTCGGCAAACTTGCCGCACTCATCCAGAGCATCCCGACCCCCGTCAT
>CAJPRR010000104.1 GCA_905373085.1 uncultured Selenomonas sp. | reverse complement strand
GAACGATACAGAAGCTTATGGCGCGTATCTCAAGGGCATGTGCGCCGTGCTTGGCACACAGATGCTCACCTTCGATCAGGAGGTGCAAGCGGCGAAGTTCCTCGCCGACCATGCGGAAGGCACGCTTGCCGATCTCAAGGAAGGCATCTTGGAATACTCGCCCGCAATTCGCGCCGCAGGCCGCGAGGAAGGGCGCACTATCGAGGCGCTGCTCGAAGGCAAGGACGAGGCGGCAACCTACATCGAAGGCGATTTCGTCAATCTAGCCGACACATATCGCCGCATCCTCGTCGATCTGGATGATGCCGGCATCGACGCAGGTGAAGATGCGAGAATCTCCCTCGACCGACGCCGCTATAACGTCATGGCTGTCAGACAGATGATGGAAGAATATGGTGCAGCGCAAGAGGAAGTAAAAGAAGTGCTCAAAAACATCGGCGGCATCGATGCCGATGAGAACACAGACGAGTATCTGTCCGAGTTGGTCAAGGACGCCATGCGTGTACCGAAAATGCGGCAGGAAGAGGCAGAGGAAGAAGAGCGTCCTGTCGTTTGGGAGGGCGAGGCGAAGAGCCTTGCACCTGCCGAGCGCGAAAGAAAAATCGCCTCGACGGCTAAAGAAATTCTCGCCGAGAAGAAGAAGCTCAAAGGTTACACTTTTCGCGAGGAAAAGGTGCGTACACGGGAAGGCATGTTCGCTGAGGAAATGTACGATGTGTGCCGCGAGCAGATGGAAAACGACATCGCGCTGCCGTTCAGCCAACAGATGGACGAGACAATCATACAGCACATGTTCGCCGTCGGCTACGAGGAACGTGAGATCGAGGACACGCTCAATGAACGATCGCCGCTGCGCATGAAGCAGAAATCGTACGCGAAGAACATTTTGAAATACGTCAAGGAGAAGCCTGCTGTCAAAGACCTTCTCAAGAGCTTTGTGCAGACTGCCGTCGCCAAGGAAGAAACGAAATACCTGCAGAACAAACTGGAGCGGCACGAGCCGCTCACACGCTATGAACAGGAACGCGCACTTGTACGCGATCCCATTGCTTGAAAGAAAGGAAGAGATAGCCATGCTCCGAAACTGGACAACGAAGAGACTGCAAACCGTCGTCATCTGCGGCTGCCTGCTCGGCATCAGCGTGCCTTTCGGCGCGATGATCTTCCATGAGAACCGTGCGCCCAGGGCAGAGGCTGCCGTGCTCGTCTACGATGCAAAGAACGTCGCCGAAGCCATCAAGACCGCCATCACCACGGCGGACATCCTGACGAACGAGCAGAAGCAGCTCGCTCTCATGCTCCTCGATGCAAAGAAGTTCGACAAGGGCGTGCTGATGAAATGGCTGGCGGGCAATGAGGAGGCGCAGCAGATCACGGGACAGGTCATCGGCTGGCTCGGCAAGCGCATGGACGTCTGGGGCGTCACCATCGATCCCGAAGTGCTGCGCCAGATGGGCAAGTCCCCTGCCATCTTGAATCAGAAAAGCACGACGGGCGACATTCTCATCAAGCATATCGGCTCCATCGACACGGTGCTCGACAAGAACAGGACGCTCGTCGATCCGTACTTGGAAAGCTCAAAGAATCATCGCGTGCTCGATTCGACCTATCAAGCGGCAGCTGCGAGGGCGCAGACCTCGCAGAAAGTCACCGAATCCATCAACAAGACCATCAATGAAGCTTTGGAACGTGCGAACAACGCAGAGGGAGAATCGCAGATTCTCCAAGCGCAGACTGCCATCTTGGCGGCAAGCGTGCTGCAGAACGCCGATGAAAAAGACCTGCTCGCCAACCTTCTGGCAGCACAGGCGGAAAAATACTATGTCGAGAACCGTGAAAAGGCACTGCAGGAAACAGCAGAGCAGCGTTCCAAGGACGGACTCAAGGCATTTGCTGGATTGAAATAAAAATGAATGCGATTCAGGTGTCCACTTTGGACACCTAGATTGAAGGAAAGATTAAAATATGAATAAAAAATGAATATCTTCATATATTTAATTTGGACATCGACGACAAGCAGATGATAAAAGATGAATCTTGAATGAATTTCTTCAGGTGTCCAATTTGGACACCGAATATGAACATAAAATTAAAAGATGAATCGGATTCAGGTGTCCAATTTGGACACCTTGAATTAAGTGGAAATTAAAACAAGGAGGAATTATGGAAACGATTCGGGAGCTTGTTTGCGGCATAGACAAGAGGAAGTTCTTCCTTGTGTTCGCAATTCTCCTCGCAGCCGCAGCAGCGAACGCGAGCTTTGGTTTTGCCGCAGGCACGGGCTTTATCCCGCATGGCGAGGAGACGACAACGATCGCGCAGGCGGGCACGGGACTTGGCGGGGAATTTGACGAGAACCTCAAGACGCTCGTCTCCGGCACGCTCAAGGCACTGCACATCATCCTCATCGTCATGACGGCGATTGCAGGCATGATGATCGCCTTCGGCTTGGAGGATGGCAAGAAGTTCCTTTGGCAGGCGATGCTCGGCATCGGGCTTGCTTTCAACTTCGGTGCGTTCCTCGTCGATACGGATCTCTGGAGTTTGGCGAATAAAGACCACAAGACGGCGCATATCGAATACTACAAGCCCGATCTTGTCACGAAGGATGCGGGCAAGGCGGAAGACGTCAGCATCCTCGGCGGCTTCCTCGACCACTACGAGAAAAAGGTCATCACGCCCGGCGCTGAGAACATCATGCCGTACTGCCTGCGCCTTCTTATCATTCTTGCTGTCGTACAGGCTTCGTGGGAGCTGAGCCTGAAGTTCATGTCGGGCGACAAACTGCAATATCTGATCCACATGACGCTAAAAATCGGTTTCTTCATGTTTCTCATGACGAACTGGATCAAGCTCATGACCTCTTTAGGAGAGGGCTTCCAGATGCTCGGCGAGAAGGCGGGAGGAGGCTCTTTGACGCTCGGGCAGACGTGCAACAAGATCGTCTCCATGACGATCACGGCGGCAGCGGGCATCTACGGAGACTTGCATTTCAACAGCTTGGGCTTGATGCTCGTCGTCATCGCCGCGCTCGTCATCCTGACCTACTGTCTCTTCATGGTCGCGCTTGAAATCTTCATGGCGAAGATCGAATTCCTCACGATGGCGCTCCTGACAATCCCCTTGCTCGCCTTCGGCGTGATGAGCAAGTTCGCCTTCCTTGCGGAAAAGGGCATCGGCGCGATGTTCAATCTCGCGATCAAGCTCAGTGTCGTCGGCTTTATCGGTGCGATGAGCGTGCCGTTCATCGAGAGCTTCGTCAACAAGCTGCCGAAGTCGTCGAGCCTGATCGACGACATGGGCGTTATCCTGCAGATCGTCCTCGCGAGCGGCATGGTCTATCTTCTGACGAAGAAAGCCCCGGCGCTCGTCTCGGGGCTTCTGAATGGTTCTCCGCAGCTCAGCGGCAGCGACATGATTGGCACGATCAAGAGCGGTGCGAACACCGCCGTCAACGCTGCAGCCGCTGTCGCTGGCCAGACCGGCACGCTGCAGGCGGCAAGAGCGGCGGCGTCCTTCGCCGGACAAGGCGGCGTCACAGGCACACTGACGCAGCTCGGACGCAATTATGCGATGAACTCGCGCATCGGACAGAGCTATCGCGGCTCGATCGATACCTTCTACAACAACTTGAAAAATCCGCCGACGAAGACGCTTCACAAGATTCGTACGGGAGATTATGACGACAAACCGCCACCGCCTCCGGGTGGCGGCGGTGGCGGCGCTGTTGCAGTGACACCAAAGAGCGACATAGACAAAGACACCAAGAACAAATAAAAGAAGGACAGGCTCTTCCTGTCCTTCCTGTTTAGATGGCCATGCTTCTGGGATGATTCGTGCGATAGGTTGATGCGGTTTGTGCTGAGGCTTGCTGCTCTTCAAGATGAGCTACGCGCTCACGCAGTTCCTTGTTTTCCTCGACCAGTTGCTTCACCATATCTTTGATTTCGCGGATGTGGCAGTTGTTTTTATAAACACCGTCATTGATATTGTGAATGAGGCAGGTCAGATTGGGCATCACATATTCGAGCCAGGTGTCGCCGGAAAACTTGGCGCTCATGCCGCAGCCGAGCGTATCCATCGTTGCGAGACTCATGCAGCGCAAGGTTTCCCGATCGACGACGGGATTGCCGTAGGGCGTTTTTTGCGGCTGCTGCGGCGGCTGCTCTTGCTGCTGTTTCGGATTGTCGTTTCCCCAAAAGAGTCCCATCGTAATTCCTCCCATATCCAATGTATGTGCAAAAAAACTCTATGCTCATCGTAGTATAGGCATGGAGCATTGTCAAGGTTTTTCCATAACTTTCTGCCAAGGAGGCTCGTTCATGATTCGCAGATGCTTGCTCTTCCTGCTTTTCCTTGCGGGCGTTTTCGCCGCATTGCCGGGCGTCGTCCACGCCTACAGCGAGGACACGCAGGAAATCGACCGCATGGACGGCAACTATGGGCAGAGAGGCCAGATGATTTCGCCGGTCAATCCGATGAAGGTCACCAGTCCGCAGGGCTGGCGCATCCATCCCATCGAAGGCACATGGAAGTATCATTCGGGCGTTGACTTGGCGGCAGACTACGATCAGGAAGTTTATGCAGCGACATCCGGTGTCGTTTACTCCGCCGGCTGGGTTTCGGGCTACGGCAATACCGTAATCATCGACCACGGAGGCAACCTTTATACGCTTTACGGGCACAACAATGCGTGCGCCGTGGAGGCAGGACAGTCTGTAGCGCAGGGGCAGGTCATCGCCTATGCAGGCTCCACGGGCAACTCAACCGGGCCGCACTGCCACTTTGAAGTCCTGCCCAACGGCATCTACGGCGATCCCGTCGATCCGGGGCTGTATGTGCCGGGGCTTCTGGACATGGAAAAGGCACTGGGTGGCGGCAACGGCGGCGGAGCAGCGCCGCAGGATGCGCACGGCGCGGTCAAGGATTGGGTCGTTGCAAACGACTTCGCGAAGCCTATCCGCGACGTCATCGAGAAGCTGACTGAACTTATCACGAAGGCGCTCGACATCTTGAAGACGCATGTCGCGAAGATCTTCTTCATCCTCGTCTCCATCGACATTGCCTTGGCTGCTATGCTGAAAGCGATGCGCTCCACCGAGGAAGACCGCGAAGGCCTATTCCCATGGATCGTGCGTCGCGGACTCTTCTACGGTTTCTGCTGCGTTCTGCTTTTCGGCTGGGGCGATTTCGTCGGCAATCTCTCGCTGCACGGTCTGCCGCAGATCGGTGCGCTCGTCGGCGGGGATGCGGCGGCAGCCGAGGCGGCTGTGTCCGATCCGACGCTCGTCGTGCAGAAGGGCATGAACATCATCGCGCAGGTTATCAATCAAGCGATGCAGGTTCACAGCATCCTTGATTTCGTCTTCCACGGCAAGGTCGCCCTTGCCTGCCTTGTCTTCGGCGTCATCCTCTTCGCGCTCTTCTGCATCATCGGCTACCAGATCGCCATGGCGTACATCGAGTTCTACCTGACGATTCTCTTCAGCTTCATGAGCTTCACTTTTGCCGGATTGAAGCATGTCCGCAAGTATGCCTCGAACGGCATCAGCGGCGTATTCGCCGCTTCTTTGAACCTCATGTTCTTCTGCCTGTTCGCGCTCATGCTGCAAATGACGATGCAGAACCTCGTCGTCGGCAACCTCGCCGGTTCGACCACGATCAAGGCGACGAGCACGGCGAGCGCCGAACCGGCCAAGCCGCCGGGCACGGTGTCCGAATCGGCGGGAAGCCAGGGAGCCGATCTCACAGGCAAGCCCAAGGCGGAGCTTGCCTACCGCGTGCAGGCGCTCCTGCGTGCAAGAGGCTACGAACTGCGTGCGGACTGGATCTGGGCGCAGATGGCGCATGAATCCTCCTATTTCACAAGCCCGCTCGCCGTCGAAGACCACAACTATGCAGGCATGGGCTACAACGGCAGTACCTACACGCACTACGACACCGATGAGGAGTTTGCCCAGGACTATGCAAGGACGCTCGCGGCATACGCCGAGGACGGGCTTTTCGAGGCAAAGACGGTGGAGGAATACGCCGCCGCCTTGCGTCACGGGCATTACTATACCGCACCTTTGGAAGAGTACATCCAAGGCATGAAGGGCGCATTGGGACAAGGAGGCGGCTCGATCACGCAGTCGTTCGCCAACGTCGCCCTGCTCTTGCAGCTGACGCTCGTCGTGCTGCTCTACATGTTCTTCGCCGACCGCATGAGCAAGTTCATCCTCACGCAGTTCGGCGGCGGAGGCTTCCGCCTCTCAAAAGACGGCTGATAGATACGAAGGGAGAGATTTCGATGAAAAGGCCAAAACTTCCCCTGTGGGGAAAAGCCGCGCTCGTTCTTGCTGTAACCGGCGGACTTCTGGCGGGCAGCGTGCGCGGCGGTTGGGCGCACATCATTCCGGGCGTCGATCGGCCGTTCGATCCGCCGAACTACTACAGTCTGACGAGCATATCCTATCCGGATTCCGCACCGTCGCCGTTCACTCTGCGTGACATGGCGGCGCAAGGCGGCAATGTCTACGACTACACGCGCGACATCAAGTCCGTCCTCTTCGGCGGCAACTTCCTCGACATCCTGAAGCTGGTGGCCGAACAGTTCGGCATCTACACGGACAACCGCCGTCAGCTTCCTCCGAGTCTCATCGTCTACAACAGTGCCGTCATGGGCGAGAAGCAGCAGAACACCGATGCGATCTATCAGATGGCGATCGAGAGAAACGATCTGCGCACAAGTCCGTACTTCCACAACTATGAAGAAAACGAGGCGCAATACGAAGCGCCGCGCAACAAGGCGGAGCAGAGACGGGAAATTGACGCTGCCGCAGCGAGCTATGCCGCAGCAGCGCAGAAGGCGCTCGCCGATCGCGCACAGACGAACGCCGCCGTCAATGCGCTCGTCGAAGCGGCGGCCAACACCGAGAGCGAGACAGCACTCAAGCAGATCGTTACGCAGCTCCAAGCGCTTGAAGCAGCGGAAAAGGCGCAGACGAAAGCGCTCTATGCCGCATGGCTGAATCTCGGCGTCACAAAACAGAGGGAAGAACTCGACGAGGCAATCGAGCACCAGAAGACCATGCAGGACGCAAAAATCCTCATCGCCGATCCCTTTGACAAGGCTTCAGCAGCCCTCACCGGCTACGAACGGCCAAAACCGCAGGGATTCGTGCCGTTCAAATGATGCTGCTGTTTTGTTGCTCGTTGTCTGTGGTATAATAAGAAAAAGAGAACTACGCGAAGAAAGGAGCGGCAAAATGGAGCAGCAAATCAAATACAATCCGAAGGATTACGTCGATTATCTGGAAGAAAGCATGACGCTTTTCGCTGAAGCGATGCAGGCGGGAGACGTATTCCTCATGGAACACGCATGGCGGCGCATGTACAACGACACGAAACAGGCGATGAAAGAAGGAATGCTGTCTCCCAAAGACCGTGATGAGATGCTTTTCTATTATGACGATTTGATTCCGAATGCTTGATATTCTATATAGAATGGCATACGAATCACTAGGACGGCTCAGCGAAACGAGGGATTCATCATGGAAGCAGTCTATAAGTACAATCCGCAAGATTACGAAGATCTTCTTCGCGACTATATGGAAGAATTTTATCGAGCGCATGAGGAAAAGAATGATATAGGAATGATTGTTGCGATGCACCATCTTTATTCTGAAACAAAATACGCCATGAAGGAAGGCGATATTTCAGCAGGTACACGGGAGGAAATGCTGACGTATTTCGGAGGGCTGATTGATGGTTGATTTGACGCATGTGAAATGGCTGCCGAATCGCTTCGGAGGTTCGGAGAGCAAGTGGACGATGCTGTACGATGACAAGCTCTATATGGTGAAGTTTCCCGATCCCAATCGAGCGCCGAAACAAACATCGCTGCC
>CAJPRR010000103.1 GCA_905373085.1 uncultured Selenomonas sp. | reverse complement strand
CGTAATCATTTCTTCCTATTTGATTGACAGATTAGATGGCAGGGTCTATAATGAAATTGCGTGAGTATCAGGCGCGGTTCTGCAACACACCAAGAAACAGGAGGAATTACTATGGTTGGTAAGGTCAAATGGTTCAGCGCAGAAAAGGGCTATGGTTTCATCGAGAGGGAAGACGGCGATGATGTTTTTGTCCATTTCTCTGCAATCCAGGGCGATGGATTCAAGACGTTGGCTGAGGGTCAGGGCGTAGAATTCGAGATCGTCGAAGGCGCACGCGGCCCGCAGGCTTCCAATGTCGTGAAGACGGCGTAAGCTGCGCGAAAGCATATCGTATCCCCTCAGAGAACGTTGATTGAACCACGCGTTTTCTGAAGTTTGGCAAAGACCGGCTCCGTTTGGAGCCGGTTCTTTTGTTTTCTGGCAGGAGGGCGGGGCGGTGAAAGAAAAAATCAAAGGTCGGCGTATGGAGCGGGATGATCTGCTCCATACGCCGACCTTTGATTTTGTGCAGCATTATGTTCATTCAAGATGGTTGGTTTTCCATTTTTAAGGCACGTATCTTGTCTGCTGATAAATTTGTGATGCGTGCGATCATTTCGATGGGCAAATTTTCTTTGAGCATCGAAAGGACAGTTGCCGTGCGATTGGTCTCGATTCCTTGCTCGATTCCCTGCTCGATTCCTTGCTCGTAAATCCCCGTATTCAAATTGCACATTGTACTCAACTCCTTTTCGTCGCTGCCCTTATTATAGCATTGAACCTTTATTCCAGCCAGCAAAAACATATATGATAGCTCTTGTGAAAGTTTTCAGAAACATTCTTTCCAGAAGAAGGGTTTTGCGAGCGGGGAGAGAATATATACAGCAGAAGATACAGGAAAGGGGACATGTCGCTATGGCAACATTCACGGTACGAGGGAAAAACATTGAGATCACCCCGTCACTCAAGGATTATGTCGAGAAGCGTGTCGGCAAGATCACGAAGTATTTCGACGAGGTGGAAGAAATCTCGGTGCTCCTCACGGTTTCCAAAGGACGCCATATTGTCGAAGTCACTGTGCCCATCCCGGGTGGCGTGCTGCTCCGTGGCGAGGAGGCCACGATGGATATGTACACATCCATCGACCTCGTCGTCGAGAAGCTTGAGCGTCAGATCCGCAAGCAGAAGACGCGGCTTGCCAAGCGTTTCCGCAGCGGCGGCTTCAAAGCGGAAGCCGTGCAGCAGATGGGGGCGATTCCCGTACAGGAGGAGGAAGGCGAGTTCCCGCTCGTGAAGACGAAGCGCTTCATCGTGAAGCCCATGGATGCGCAGGAGGCGATCATGCAGATGAACCTCTTGAATCACAACTTTTTCGTGTTCCGCAACGCCGAGTCGGAGGAGATCAACGTCGTCTATCGCCGCACGGACGGCAAGTACGCCCTGATCGAGCCGGGAAATTAAGTTTTGCATTCTGTGTTTGGCTGCCCGCCGGCGCTTCGCGCCGGCGGGCTTTTCAATCAGCCTGCGCCCTGCGGGCTTGACTTCTTGGGCTTTCATGATAAGCTACACGCACAAACGTCCACTTTGTGGACATTGTGCGCCGCCCTTATATGAAAGCAGCCAATCGGTCTGCGCCTTGCGGGCTTGACTTCTTGGGCTTTCATGATAAACTTGATGGACATATGTTCAGCCGTCGCGCAAAGAGGTGCGGTTTGTTTTTGTGCCCGTTTCCAGCGATGGCGGCATCAAAGCATCTCGCTGTACATATGTCCGCCCGCCTTATATGAAAGCAGCCAATCAGTCTGCGCCCTGCGGGCTTGACTTCTTGGGCTTTCATGATAGAATGTTCATAAAAGGAAAGAGATGGATGTTGAGGAGAAACGGTGACGCTTTTGGATGCGTCTTGAGGGTATATAGAAGGGGTGCTGTTTTCCATGCCGAATTACGTTTTGGCGTTCCTCGTCGCCATGGTTGTCGCGGTTGCCGTGACGCCGGCGGTCATTTTTTTTGCGGAAAAAACGGGGGCGCTCGATGCGCCGGACGCGCGCAAGGTGCATAAGAAGCCTGTGCCGCGCATCGGCGGCGTCGGCATCTACATCGCCTTTATGGCCGCGATGCTCGGATTTTTGGTCTATGGGGAGCTTTCGGATGAAGCCCTGACCGAAATTGCAGGACTCATGACGGGCGGCTCTCTCATCGTGCTTCTGGGGCTCATCGACGACTACAAGAATCTGCCTGCGAAGGTCAAGCTCCTCGGGCAGATCGTCTGCGCCTGCGTGCTCGTTGCCTTCGATGTGCGCATCGACTTCATCACCGATCCGTTCGGCGATTATCTTTACCTTGAGTATCTTGCCATACCCGCGACAATTTTCTGGATCGTCGGTCTGACGAATACCGTGAACCTCATCGACGGCCTCGACGGCCTGGCGGCAGGCGTCGCCACGATCGCCTCTGTGACCATCTGTCTTGTCGCCCTGCAGCAGGGGTATGCGCTCGTCGCCGTGCTGACGGCGGCGCTCGCGGGAGCTGCCATCGGCTTCCTTTTCTACAACTTCAATCCGGCGAAGATCTTCATGGGCGACACGGGCAGCATGTTTCTCGGCTTCATGCTCGCGGGAATTTCCGTCATCGGCGCGGTCAAGAGTGCGGCGACGATCGCGCTCATCGTGCCGATCCTCGCGCTCGGGCTTCCCATCATGGACACGACGTTCGCCATCGTGCGCCGCTATCGCGGCGGTGTGCCGATCTTCAAGCCGGACAAGGGGCATCTGCATCACCGCCTGCTTGACCTCGGCTTCACGCAGCGCCAGGCAGTGCTCCTGATGTACATCATCAGTGCGCTCCTGGGTCTGAGCGCCGTCGCTTTGACGGAGGTTTCGGGCGGCATCGCGCTCGTCATCTTCGCAGGCGTCGTCGCATCCGTGCTCTTTGGCGCGAAGAAGCTCGGCATTTTCCGCATGAACGATTCCGCCCAGACGCATTGATGCGGGGCGGAGTTTTTGCCATACTTTTCGTGCATTCGTCCCAGTGAGGGAAAAGGAGAACAAACCCATGAAGAAGATTAAGGTCATGACGGTTTTCGGCACGCGCCCCGAAGCAATTAAGATGGCGCCGATCGTGCTCGAACTCAAGAAGCATGAGGCAGAGATAACGCCGCTCGTCGCTGTGACGGCGCAGCACCGCGAGATGCTCGACCAGGTGCTCTCGCTCTTTTCCATCACGCCCGACTACGATCTCGACATCATGGCGCAGGGACAGACGCTCTTCGACATCACATCGAAGGCTCTCCTTGGACTCGATGGCGTGCTCACGAAGGAAAAGCCCGACATCGTGCTCGTGCATGGCGACACGACGACGACGTTCGCAGGGGCGCTCGCTGCCTATTATCATCAGACGGCAGTCGGTCATGTGGAGGCGGGACTTCGCACGCAGGACAAGTATTCGCCGTTTCCCGAGGAGATGAACCGCAAGCTCACGGGGGCGATTGCCGACCTCCACTTTGCGCCGACGATGACGGCGAAGGCGAATCTTCTGCGCGAGGGCGTGAATGAAAGCCGCATCTTCGTCACGGGAAATACGGTCATCGACGCCCTGCAGCAGACTGTGCGGCAGGATTTTTGCTTCGAGGATGCGCTGCTTGACGGGCTTGATTATAAGGGGCGGCGCATCGTGCTCGTGACGACGCATCGGCGCGAGAATCTTGGCGAACCGATGCGCCACGTCTACAAGGCGCTCAAAGAGCTTGTGGGAAAGTTCTCTGATGTCGAAGCGGTATTTCCCATGCACAAGAATCCCAAGGTGCGCGAAGTTGCCCGCGAAGAGTTGGGCGGCATTCCTCGCGTCCACCTCATCGATCCTTTGGAATACGAGCCGTTCGCGAATCTCATGGCGCGTTCGCACCTCATCCTCACGGATTCGGGCGGCGTGCAGGAGGAGGCGCCGGCGCTCGGCAAGCCTGTGCTCGTGCTGCGCGATACGACGGAGCGCCCGGAAGCCGTGGCAGCGGGAACGGTGCGTCTCGTCGGCACGGACAGGGAGCGCGTCTACAGGGAAGCGAAGGAGCTTCTGACCGACGACGCCGCTTACCGCCGCATGAGCGGCGCCTGCAATCCTTACGGCGACGGCGAGGCTTCGCGCCGCATCATCGAGGCGATCCTCTACCATGCGGGCTTTTCGCACGAAAAGCCGGATGTGTTTGCCGGCTGCTGATGGGACGGGAAACGCCGCCGCAGGAAAAAGGAGCGCTGCGGCAGGCTCTCGACGCCTACATCTTTCTGAGCGGCATCGGCATTTTCTTCTGCGCCGTCCTCGGCATTTGCATGTACATCGGAAGTCTTGCCGATGAGGCCTTCAACTTGGGGCACAAGGGGATCTTTGCGGGAATCCTCATGGGATTTCCTCTCGCCCTCTTTTCCGTCTATCGGCGCGTGCGCCGGATACGCTGACGATGCTGCCGGCGGTTTTTGCGCGATGCATGAAGGAATGCGAGGGGCAAGAGAATTTTTAAAAAGTTAGAAGGGGCTTAGGTCATGGCTCTTTTCTGCGATACATAGGTATAATGTCGTATTGGCGTATGGCGAAGAATGCTTGCCCTCTCGTTGCTGTAAAGGGAGAAGGCAAGGCGAGTTCCTGTTACGAACGGTACGGAGGCAGCTTTACGGATGCAACCATAATCTATACTGATTGGTTCTTTATAAAAATATAGATGTAAATTATATAACTGCCAACTATCCTTAGTTATTTTATCATTCTTTAATTTTATGAGAATTTCCGCTTGTTTTTGGCAGGGGAACGGCTTCTTTTGTCGAAACAAGGAAATAGCCGTGAGAGTTTCCTTGGAAAACTTTCATGGCAGCTTGAGAAGATATTCGCACCACGGCGCTCTTGCCGCCGAAGGAGGAATATGTGAGGGAAGTCTTATCGGTATATGCGAGGCGGCTCGCCGCATGGCTTCTTGGCTTTGCACTCATGGCGCTCGTTTCGTTCGCCGCCGGCGGACGCGCGGGTCTCATTGGCGCATGGCTCATCGGCTATCTGGCGGCGGCAGTCTGTCTGTGGAATCTCGTATGGCGCACATGGCGAAGCACGACGCTGACCGTCGAACGCGCTAAGCGCGAGATGCGGCAGGGATTCTTTCTGCGGCTCGTCACGATCTTCGTCGTGTTCTGGGCTGCCGTGCAGATTTCGGTCGAGGTGTTCTTCACGGTGGTTTCGGGCTTTGTCCTATGCTACGTCGTGACGATGCTCCACATCATGCTGCTCGCGCTCGGCAAGACCGATAGGGGAAAGACGGACTGAAAGTTTTGTCCGCGCTTTCCGGGGAGGCTGCTTTTCGGCGCTCTCCGAGATTTATCCGAAAGGGAGGTAGTTAAACATGCATGAAATCGGTGTTCGCGAAGTTATTCAGTTCGCCGGCATGACCTTCAATGAGGAAACCTTGATCATGACATGGATCACCATGGCGGTCGTCCTTCTCATCGCGATTCTTGCGACGCGCAATTTGCAGCTCATTCCCTCGGGCTGGCAGAACGTGCTGGAGATGGTCGTCGTGTGGCTGCATGAGCAGATGGATGCGACGCTCGGCCCGAAGGGGCGCTGGCTCGCGCCAATGATCATCACCTTGTTCCTGTTTCTCTTGGTTTCCAACTGGATCGGCCTCGTGCCGAAGATGGCGTCGCCGACGAATGACTTGAACACCACGTTGGGGCTAGCGCTCTTTGTCGTCGTCTTGGTGCATGGCCTGGGACTCTACATCGGAGGTACGAAGTACATCAAGCACTTCTTCCAGCCGACGCCCGTCTTCGTCATCCTCAACATCATCGAGGAAGTGGCGAAGCCCATCACTCTGGCCTTTCGTCTATTCGGCAACATTCTTGCAGGTGAGATACTCATCATCATCCTGCTGAAGCTCGTGCCGATCTGGATGCCTGTGCCGTCCGTCCTCTGGCTTGCTTTCAGTATCTTCATCGGTATGGTGCAGGCCGTCATTTTTACAATGCTTTCGATAGCGTACCTGTCAAATTCTTTCCATGCAAGTGAGGGAGAAGATCATGGACACGGTGTCAACGCTATGAGCGAGGGCAGTTCCCTGCTCAATGCGGCGGAGGTTCTCCGCGCAGGCGGGGAGAATTGAAAGTGACAGGGATGGTTCCTTTTTGTTTTTGTATTGTACTTTAAGGAGGAAATTTTTCATGGAAAACGCGATTATGGTAGCAGCCGCTTTGATTGGCGCAGGTATTACGATGGGTCTTGCCGCGATCGGCGCCGGCATCGGCGATGGTCTTGTCACGGCTCGTTTCATCGAAGGCATCACGCGTCAGCCGGAGGCGAAGAATGCCCTCTTCACGAACACGCTGATTTCCGTCGGCCTGATCGAAGCCATGGCGATCATCGCGACGGTTGTTGCCCTGATTATGCTCTATGCGAACCCGCTTCTGACGAAATAAGGAGAGCGTAAATTCTCTCTATCACAGAAAAGGGGGTACAGCAAATTGATCGATATAAATTGGACCCTTGCGGCTCAGATCCTGAACTTCCTGATTCTTGTCGTGCTGCTTCGCGCCTTTGCCTATAAACCGATCGTCAACATGCTCCAGGAGCGTCAGAAGAAGATCGAAATGAGCCTCGCCAAGGCGGACGAGGACGTGGAAAAGGCCGAAGCTCTCAAGAAGGAATACGAGGATCAGCTCGCGAGCGCCCGCGTCAAGGCGCAAAGCATCATCGACTCCGCTTCGCGTCAGGCGGCGGAGGAGCGCGATGAGAGCGTCGTGAAGACGAAGCGCGATATTGAGCAGATGAAGAAGTCTGCGGCAGAGGAGATCGAGCGCGAGCGCCGCGCCGCAGCGGAGACGCTTCGCGCCGAGGTCGTTGCCCTTTCGATGGCGGCGGCGAGCAAGGTCATCGCGAAGAACCTCGACGAGAAGGCGAACGAGAGCCTCATCGCCGAGTTCGCCGATCGACTCGGCAACGAAAAGCTTGGTGATCTCTCATGCTGAATCTGCAACTGGCGAAAAAGTATTCGCGCGCCATTTTCGAGATTGCCGCGGATGAGAAGAAACTCAAGGAGTACGGCGAAGAACTCACGGGCGTGACGCGCGCCGTATTCGATGAGCCGATGCTCCGAGGCTTCGCGACGAATCCGCAGGTGCCGCCCGAAGCGAAGAAATCGCTGTTCAAGAAGATTTTCTCGGGCGAACTCTCCTCGGATATTGAGAACTTCATCATGCTCTTGATCGACAAGCATCGCATGGACCTTCTGGAGGTCATAGATGCCCAGTATCAAGATTTTTCCAACGAGGCGCAGGGCATCGTCGTCGCGGATATCACGACGGCGCACCCGTTGACGGGAGAGCTGGAAAAGCTCCTCGCCGAAAAGCTCGAAAAGGCGACGGGGCGCAGTGTGAAGCTCAGGAAGCATATCGACGCCGCCATCATCGGCGGTGCGATCGCCCAGATCGGCGACAAGCGCATCGACGGCAGCGTACAGGGCAGACTTGCAGCACTGCGCGCCGAGATACTGGCGAACAAGTGAGAAATTGGGGTGACAGCATAAGATGAAAATGAATCCGGAAGAAATAACAGCCATCATCAAAGACCAGATCAAGAACTACAACGTCGATCTGAACGTCGATGATGTCGGCACTGTTATCGAGATCGGTGACGGCATCGCCCATATCCACGGCCTCACGAAAGCCATGGCAGGCGAGCTGCTCGATTTCGGCAATGATGTATACGGTCTTGCCCTGAACCTCGATCAGGACGACGTCGGCGCCGTTATCTTGGGCGGCGACACGGAAATCAAGGAAGGTGCGACGGTCAAGCGCACGAAGAAGATCATGCAGGTGCCAGTCGGCGAGAACATGGTTGGCCGCGTCGTCGACGCTCTCGGGCGTCCGATCGACGGCAAGGGCCCCATTCAGGCGGC
>CAJPRR010000102.1 GCA_905373085.1 uncultured Selenomonas sp. | reverse complement strand
TCAGCGCCTAGGCTCGTTGCCGTCGTCTCTCTCATCGAGCCATTTGCAGATGTGGTTGGCAACCACACCAGCCAAGACGGAGAGAATGAACGTCAGAATACTCATCAAGCACACCCCCTTCTATTGCCATATGTAGGGGCGGCAACGCATACAGTATAGCATAACTGAACAAATGGCGCTATGCATGCTAAAATGCAGTCTCACAGCATTTTGCTTTTGCAAGATGCTGAATTGACAGCGAAGCGATTAAAATGCTATGATAGACGAGGAAAAGCAGCGTGCGGCGAAGGCTTGGCACGCTTTCGATGACAGGAGGAATCGCATCCATGATAGAACGCTATACGAATCCTGAGATGGGCAATATCTGGACGCTGCAGCATGAGTTTGAGACCATGCTCGAAGTCGAGATCGCGGCCTGCGAGGCCATGGCGGAGCTTGGGGAGATCCCGCAGGAAGCCGCCGCGAACATCCGTGCCAAGGCGAAGTTCGACCTGCCGCGCGTCAAGGAGATCGAGAAGGTCACGAACCATGACGTCATCGCCTTCCTCACGAACGTCGCCGAGTATGTCGGCGAGGACTCGAAGTACATCCACAAGGGACTGACGTCGAGCGATGTCAAGGATACGGCGCTTGGCATCATGATGAAGAAGTCTGCCGACATCATCATCGATGATCTTAAAAAGCTCCTCGAAGTATTGCGCCGCCGCGCCGTCGAGTTCAAGCACACGCCGTGCATCGGCAGGACGCACGGCATCCATGCAGAGCCGATGACCTTCGGCTTGAAGCTGCTCCTGTGGAGCGCCGAGGTCGAGCGCGACATCGAGCGCGTCGAGCACGCGAAGAAGATCGTCGCCGTCGGCAAGCTCTCGGGCGCCGTCGGCACCTATTCGAACATCGATCCGCGCATCGAGGAGATCACGTGCAAAAAGCTCGGCATCACGCCCGTGCGCCTCGCGACGCAGGTCATTCAGCGCGACCGTCATGCCGAGTACATGACGACGCTCGCCATCGTTGCAAGCTCGCTCGAAAAGTTCGCGACGGAAGTCCGCAACCTGCAGCGCACGGACATCCGTGAGGCGGAGGAATACTTCGCTCCCGGCCAGAAGGGTTCGTCGGCCATGCCGCACAAGCGCAACCCCATCACCTGCGAGCGCATATCGGGCATGGCGCGTCTCGTGCGCGGCAATGCAGTCGCGGCGCTCGAAGACATCACGCTCTGGCATGAGCGCGATATTTCGCATTCGTCCGTCGAGCGCGTCATCCTGCCCGACAGCACGATCAACGTCGACTACTGCACGAAAAAGTTCACGAACATCATCGACAAGCTGCTCGTCTACCCCGAGGCCATGCTCGCCGATATGGAAAAGACGGGCGGACTCATCTACAGCCAGCGCCTCATGCTCGCCATCGTCGACAAGGGCGTATTGAGAGAGGACGCCTACAAGTGGGTGCAGCGCAACGCCATGAAGCGCTGGCTGGAAGGCGAGGACTTCCGCACGAACGTCGAAAAGGACGAGGACATCTTGAAGCATCTGACGAAGGAAGAGATCGACAGCTGCTTCGATTATCAATACTTCCTGCGCCACATCGACAGGATCTTCGCGCGCTTTGGGCTTTGAGCCGAAGGCCTTTCCACGGCTTCAGCGCACACATGGGAAGCTGAAACCTCGTATAGAGAAGGAGAATTGCTATGTCAGCAGTAGTAGTCACAGGCACGCAATGGGGCGATGAGGGCAAGGGAAAGATCGTCGACTACCTCGCCGAGAAGGCCGACACCGTCGTGCGCTATCAGGGCGGCAGCAACGCCGGACACACCGTCAGCGTCAAGGGCGAGGAATTCAAGCTGCGCCTGCTGCCCTCGGGCATCCTCTACCACGGCAAGACGAACGTCGTCGGCAACGGCGTCATCTTCGATCCTGAAGTCGCGCTCGAAGAGATGAACGCGATGCAAAAGCGCGGCGTCGACACGTCGGGCATCCGCATCTCGAACAGGGCGCACGTCGTCCTGCCGTATCACCGCATCTTGGACAAGCTCGCCGAGGAAGCGCGAGGCGCGGGGAAGATCGGCACGACGAAGCGCGGCATCGGCCCCTGCACGATGGACAAGATGAACCGCATCGGCATCCGCGTCTGCGACCTCGTCGAGCCGGAGGAGTTCAAGAAGCGCCTCAAGGAGAATCTGGCGATCAAGAACGCGGAGCTGGAAAAGATCTACGGACGTGCGCCGCTCTCCTACGAGCATATCCTTGAAGAGTATGAAGCCTATGCAGATCTCCTGAAACCCTATGTCTGCGACACCATTGCTCTTTTGAATGAAGAGCTTGATGCGGGCAAGAAGGTGCTCTTCGAGGGCGCACAGGCGACGATGCTCGACATCGACTACGGCACATACCCTTACGTCACGGCCTCGCACCCCGTATCGGGCGGCGTAGGCGTCGGCGCGGGCGTCGCGCCCAAGCGCATCGACAAGGTCGTCGGCGTCGTCAAGGCGTACTGCACGCGCGTCGGCGAAGGCCCGTTTCCGACCGAGCAGCTCAACGACATCGGCGACAAGATCCGTGAAGCCGGCCACGAGTTCGGCACGGTCACGGGCAGACCGCGCCGCACGGGCTGGCTCGATGCCTGCGTCGTGCGCTACGCGGGTCAGCTCTCGGGTCTCGACTACATGGCGATCACGCGCCTCGACATCCTCGACGGCTTCGGCGAGATCAAGATGTGCACGGGCTACAAGCTCGACGGCAAGCCGCTGAACGAGATCCCCGCGAGCCTTAACGTCCTCGCGCGGGTCGAGCCTGTCTACGAGACGTTCGAAGGCTGGAAGGAAGACATCTCGGGCTGCCGCGACTACGAGAAGCTGCCCGAAAAGGCGAGAAAATACCTCGAACGCCTCTCCGCCGTCACGGGCGTCGCCATCGGCATCGTCTCCGTCGGCCCGAACCGCGACCAGACGATCATCTGCGCGAACGATATTTTCTGATGCAAAGAAGGCTGCGCCTGCGTCAAATCTGACGCAGGCGTTTTTTCATCTATTGCAGGCGGTGCTGAGTCGTCCAAGAGACAAGCCCAAGGGGCGCAGGCAATTGGGAAACGACTCGTATGTGAAAACGTCCCGCAAATCAAACCCGAAGGGTGCAGATGCGCGGTTGACGTTGACCACTCTTAATCCCTAGGCTCGTCGCCGTCATGCTCACTCTCATCGAGCCGTTTGCTGATGCGATTGGCTAGTTTCTGAGCGGATGCAATTTCGCTTGACCTCCTGATATTTTCATGATAAGATACCAAGGGAAAATGAGATACATTATTAAATATGAAAATAACTGGCAGGAAGTTCGCATTACGACTTCCTTTTCTTTACGCTTGGCAATGAGAACAATAATATTTATGAATGGAGTGACACAATGGAAGCATCGGAAAGAATCCTTCCGACAGAAGTGCATCCGCGTGCGCGGAAGAGGCGGCTCGCCATCGTCCTCGGTCTCGTTGCGCTCGTCGCCGCGCTCATCGTCAGCGCTTCGGCCGGCGCCGTGCACATCGCGCCCGAGGCCATCGTGCCGACGCTCATGGGGAATGGCACGCCTGAGGACTATCGCATCCTCTACCACATCCGCCTGCCGCGCATCATCACGGGCGCCTTGACGGGCATCAACCTCGCGCTCGCGGGCTGCATCCTGCAGGGCATATTGAAGAATCCGCTTGCCGATCCCGGCATCATCGGCGTTTCAGCGGGTGCGGGGCTGACCGCCATGTGCATCATGATCCTCTTCCCCGCAGATGTCAAGTTCGTGCCGCTCGGCGCCTTCGTCGGCGCGATGATCGCCGTCGCGCTCGTCTTCGCGCTGTCGTGGGACAACGGCGTGCATCCGATGCGCATGGTGCTCGCGGGCGTCGCCATCGCGGCGTTCTTCGGCGGGGCGATGACGGCCCTCATGGTCTTCTACTCCGACCGCGTGCAGGGCACGGTGAACTGGATGGCGGGCGGCTTCGCGGGGCGCAGCTGGAGTCATGTGGAAATGGTTCTGCCCTACACGCTCGTCGGCATCGCGGGCACGCTCCTCGGCAGCCGCTGGCTCAACGCCCTGCAGCTTGGCGAGGAGACGGCGCGAAGCCTCGGCGTCAATGTGGCTCGTGCGCGGCTCGTGCTGCTCGTGCTCGCCGCCCTGCTCGCCGCATCCGCCGTGAGCGCGGCGGGCATGCTCGGCTTCGTCGGACTCGTCGTGCCGCACATGGTGCGTCTTCTGACCGGCTCGGACTTCGACTACCTGCTGCCCGCCGCCGCCATCTGGGGAGCGGCGCTCATAGCGGGTGCAGATGCAGCGGCACGCATGGCGTTCGCTCCCGTCGAGATTCCCGTCGGCGTGTTCATGTCGTTCCTTGGTGCGCCGTTCTTCCTCTATCTGCTCAAGAAGGGGCTTCGAAGGGAGTGATGACATGGGAGAAATCTTGAAGGCATGCGCCCTTTCGCTCGGCTACGGCAAGGCGGAGATCGTTCATGAGGTCACGGCCTCCGTACGCCGCGCGGAAATCGCCTCGATCATCGGACCGAACGGCTCGGGCAAGTCGACGCTTTTGAAGGCGCTCGCCCGCCTCTTGGAGCCGCGTGCGGGGCGCGTCGAGTTCATGGGCGAGGACCTGTGGCAAAAGACGGAGCGCGAAGTCGCGCAGAAGGTCGCCTTCCTGCCGCAGAGCGCCGCGCCGCCGAGCGACATCACGGTCATGGAGCTTGTGCGCATGGGGCGTCTGCCGCATCGGAAGTTCTGGGACTCCTTTTCCAAGAAGGACGGCGAGGCGTGCCGCGAGGCTCTGGCGAGAACGGGGCTTGAGCGTTTCGCCCAGCGCCCGATACTCGCGCTCTCGGGCGGCGAGCGCCAGCGTGCGCGTCTCGCCATGGCGCTCGCGCAGCAGCCCGAGGTGCTGCTCCTCGACGAGCCGACGACATACCTCGACATCCGGCACCAGCTGGCGCTCATGGAGCTTGTGGAAAACCTCCATGAGTCCTTGGGGCTGACCGTCGTCATGGTGCTGCACGACCTCAATCAGGCCGTGCGCTACAGCCATCATATCATCGCCATACGCGATGGAAGCGTGCTTGCCGACGGTGCGCCCGAGGCGGTTTTCACCGAAGACCTCGTGCGCGAACTCTACGGCGTCGAGAGCGTCGTCCGCGACGTGACGATCGCGGGCAGACGCACGAAGCTCTGTCTGCCCGAGCGCGTCGCCGAGGGAGCGGAGGCCGTATGAACGTCCAAGATACGGCGATCGCCATCGCCGGCGTCTCGTGCAGCCGCAAGGGCAAGCAGATCCTCGAAGACGTGACGCTCGACGTTGAAAGCGGCACGGTCATGGGGCTTCTGGGGCCGAACGGTGCGGGCAAGACGACGCTCATCCGCCTCGTCGCGGGACTGGCAAGACCCGATGCGGGCACGATCCATGTATGCGGCGAGGACGCGGCGCAGCGCAGCGTGCCGTTTCGTCGCCTCATAGGACTCGTGCCGCAGGAAAACACGCTGGAAAGCGAGCTGACCGTCGGAGAAAGCCTGCTCGCCTACGCGCGGCTCTATGGTATCAAGGACGCCAAGGAAATGGTTCGCCGGACGGCCGAACGGTATCACCTCTTGGACTTTCTTGATAAGCGTCCCGAAGAAATTTCGGGCGGCATGAAGCGACGCGCCGTCATCGCGCGTGCGGCGATGACCGATCCCGCCGTGCTGCTTCTCGACGAGCCGAGCGCAGGACTCGATCCCGATCTCAGGCAAGAGGTCTGGGCGCTGATCCGCAAGCTGCGCGACGCAGGCAAGACGCTGCTCCTCACGACGCACTACATGGACGAGGCGGAGCGGCTTTGCGGGCGCATCGCCTTCCTGCGTGCGGGCAGGCTGCGTGCCGTCGATACGGCAGAGGGCATACGCGCGGCAGCGGGCGATGCAAAAGATCTTGAGCAGGCGTTCCTGCGCCTCTCACATGAGGAGGAGTGTCCGTGACTGCGCTTGGCTTCTGGCCGGTATTTCGCCGCGAGATGGCGATGCTCGTCCATCGCATCGGCGGCTTGGGCTATCTGTTCTCGGGACTGCTCTTTCCGATGATTTATCTGCTCGCCTTCGGCTGGGGACTCGGCAGGGCCGTAGAGGTCACGGGCGGCTACATCGCCTACCTCGCCAAGGGGATGCTCGCCATCACCGTCATGATGAACGGTTTCCAGCAGACGGCGATCTCGGTCAGTGCCGCACGCTTCTACTTCCGCACGTTCTCGGTGCTGCGCATGAGTCCCGTGAGCGACGCCTCGATCGTCTTCGGCATCGCGCTCGCGGGCGCCGTGCGAGCGATCCTCGCGGGGACGGCGGTCTTCCTCGCCGCCTGGCTCTTCTTCGACATCCGTCTGCTCGCCGTGCCGGGCTTTTTGGGACTCGTGCTCACGGCATTCTGCTTCGCGGCGTTCGGCGTCGCCGTCGGCCTTTCCATTCGCGGGCAGGAGCAGTTTTCCGTCATCATCAACTTCTTCATCACGCCGATGACGTTCTTCTGCGGCTCCTTCTTTCCCATCGCCAACCTGCCCGAAATCGTACAAAGGCTCGTCTCCCTGCTGCCGCTTGCCCATACGAACGCGCTCTTGCACGCAGACGGCTGGGACGGCACGGCGCTCTTCTCTCTTCTCGTGCTCGCGCTTTTGACCGCGCTCGCCTTCGGCTGGGGCGTCTGGCGCATGAAACGGTATCAGGAGTTTTAGGAAGCGCTGCATGTATCAGCGCTTCCTCCGTTTGGTATCAAGGCTTTCATCCAAGGAGGTTTCTATGCGAAAAATTGGTATCATCATCGCGTTCCTCTGCCTTGCGGCAGCTGTCGTCTTCATCTTCCTGCCGCGTGCGCAGGAAGCGCCGCAGCCCAAGGAGCTGACGGCGCGGGACAGCATGGATCGCGAAATCACCTTGCCCGCGCACCCCAAGCGCGTCGTCATCTTGAACGCCTCGAACCTCGACCTCTTCGTCGCAGCGGGCGGCGCAGACCTCGTCGTCGGCAAGCCGACCTCGCAGGCACTGTCGGAGACCGTCAAGGAAAAGACGGCGAAGGCCGAGGAAGTCGGCATCATCCATCAGCCCGACATCGAGAAGATCCTCTCCCTGCAGCCCGATCTCGTCATCGGCACGAACGTGCCTTTTCACACCGACCTCGAAGAGACGCTCGGCAATGCGGGCGTTCCCATCTACATCCAGGCGCTCGACGACGTGCCCTCGCTCTTCGATGCGCTGACCTTCTACGGCAAGCTCACGGGCGATGAGAAGGCGGCTGCAGAAGAGTCGCAGACGATCAAGGACAAGCTCGCCGCAGGCGAAAAGAGAGCCGCAGGGCGCACGCCGCCCAAGAGCCTGCTCGTCTTCGGCTCACCCGAGAGCTTCAACATGGGCACGAAGAAATGCTTCACGGGCGGCCTCATCGAATTGCTCGGCGGCGGCAACATCGCTGACCGCGCCGAGGGCGACGGCGCCTATCTGCCGCTTTCCATGGAATTCGTCGCTCGCGAGAACCCCTCGATCATCTTCGTCATCGTGCACGGCCCTGCGGCAACGCTGGAGCCGAAGATGCGCCGCGACCTGCAGCAGAGCGAGGCGTGGGCTGACGTAGACGCCGTGAAGAACGGGCGCGTCTATGTCCTGCCCTACGAACTCTTCGCCATCAACCCCGGCGTGCGTGCGGCGGATGCGCTCGAAACCCTCGCCGACATCATGTATCCGCAGGCGCAATAGGCAAGGTTTTTCCGGGCTTTAAGGGAAGTATGGAAAATGCAGTCGCCCGGACGTGCAAGGACGGGCGGCTGCATGTATCCGTGCTTTCTTGAGGGGGCGGGGCGTTTCACGCCCCTTTGCGGCCTTTGTATCTATATATCTCATAGGAATACAAGGATAAGGAGATGGAGCAATGTTGAAAAAGATCACGAAGAAGAAGAGCCTGCTGCTGACGGCAGCTGTCCTCGCCGCCATGAGCGTTCCCGTGCAGGCGGCGGAGAAGAAGCAGGAGGCGACGCACATCAAGACGGGCGAAGTCGTCGTCACGGCATCGAGGACGAAGCAGGAGGTCAAAGA
>CAJPRR010000101.1 GCA_905373085.1 uncultured Selenomonas sp. | reverse complement strand
GGCTTCTGTAAGGGCGGCGCACTTTTGTCCACAAAGTGGACGTTTGTGCGTGTAGCTTACCATGAAGCCCCAAGAGGTCAAGCCAAAAGCGCAGACCGATTGGCTAGGCTTCTGTAAGGGCGGCGCACAATGTCCACAAAGTGGACGTTTGTGCGTGTAGTTTACTATGAAAGTCCAAGAAGTCAAGCCGAAGGCGCAGACTGATTGGGTAACTTTCATTAAGGGCGGCGCACAATGTCCACAAAGTGGACGTTTGTGCGTGTAGCTTACTATGAAAGTCCAAGAAGTCAAGCCGAAGGCGCAGACTGATTGGCTAACTTTCATTAAGGGCGGCGCACAATGTCCACGAAGTGGACGTTTATGCGTGTAGTTTACTATGAAGCCCCAAGAGGTCAAGCCGAAGGCGCAGACCGATTGGCCAGGCTTCTGTAAGGCGTGAGGACATATGTACAGCGTGCCTCTTTAATGGAACTGTTGCGAGAAACGGGCGAAAAAGCAAATCATGCCGCTCTGTGTGACGGCTGAATATATGTCCTGAAAGTTTACTATGAAAGTCCAAGAAGTCAAGCCGAAGGCGCAGACTTGAAACGATGATTTTCCGCTATTTTTCCGAATTGTTCCTCATGCTGTTTATTTACAACAGGCATGGTTCGGTGTATAATAGGTCATAGCGGGTATTACCCACATTTATGTGTTTTGTATCTTTTTATAAAGAGGGGAGCAATTCAAAACATGAGCAAAAAAATGAAGACCATGGATGGCAACACGGCTGCGGGATATATTTCCTACGCATTCACCGATGTTGCCGCCATCTACCCGATCACGCCGTCCTCGCCGATGGCGGAGCATGTCGACGCCTTGGCGGCGAAGGGTACGAAGAACATCTTCGGTCAGAAGGTGCGCGTCATCGAGATGCAGTCCGAGGCAGGCGCGGCGGGCGCCGTGCACGGCTCGCTGCAGGCCGGCGCTCTGACGACGACGTACACGGCTTCGCAGGGCTTCCTGCTGATGATCCCGAACCTCTACAAGATTGCCGGCGAGCTTCTTCCCGGCGTCTTCCATGTGAGCGCCCGTGCTCTGGCGACTTCCTCCCTCAATATTTTCGGCGATCAGCGCGATGTCATGGCAGCGCGTCAGACGGGCTGTGCGATGCTGTGTGAGGCGAGCGTGCAGGAGGTCATGGATCTCGCTGCTGTCGCGCATCTCGTCGCCATCAAGGGCCGCGTGCCTTTCATCAACTTCTTCGACGGCTTCCGCACGTCGCACGAGATTCAGAAGATCGAGGTCATCGACTTCGCCGATCTTGCGAAACTCGTTGACCAGGACGCCTTGAATGCGTTCCGTGCGCGTGCGCTGAACCCGAACCACCCGGTCATCCGCGGCACGGCGCAGAACCCGGACATCTACTTCCAGTCGCAGGAAGCCGCCAACAAGTATTACGAGGCGCTGCCTGAGCTTGTAGAGGAAGCTATGGCGGATCTCGCGAAGATCACGGGCCGCGAGCACCACCTCTTCGACTATCATGGCGCGAAGGATGCCGAGCGCATCATCATCGCCATGGGCTCCATCTGTCAGACAGCCGGCGAAGCCGTGGATTATCTCAATTCCAAGGGTGAAAAGGTCGGCCTTCTTTCCGTGCATCTCTATCGCCCGTTCTCGCTTGAGCACTTCTTCAAGTACCTGCCGAAGACGGTCAAGAAGATCGCCGTCCTCGACCGCACGAAGGAGCCGGGCGCGATCGGCGAGCCGCTCTACCTCGATGTCAAGGCGGCGTTCTACAGCTCCGGCATGAATCCTGTCATCGTCGGCGGCCGCTACGGTCTCGGCGGCAAGGACACGACGCCCGACCACATCCTTTCGGTCTACGAGGAACTCAAGAAGGACGATCCGAAGCACGGCTTCACGATCGCTATCGACGACGATGTCACGCATACGTCGCTCGCCGAATATCCCGAGGACGTCGACCTCACGCCGGAAGGCACGACGGCCTGCAAGTTCTGGGGTCTCGGCTCGGACGGCACAGTCGGCGCGAACAAGAGCGCCATCAAGATCATCGGCGACAAGACCGACATGTACGCGCAGGCGTACTTCGCCTATGACTCGAAGAAGTCGGGCGGCATCACGATGTCGCATCTGCGCTTCGGCAAGTCTCCGATCAATTCGCCGTATCTCATCCACAACGCGAATTTCATCTCGTGTTCGCAGCAGTCGTACGTGACGAAGTACGATCTCCTCGCGGGTCTCAAGCGCGGCGGCAAGTTCCTGCTCAACACGGTCTGGAACGAGGCGGATCTCTCGAAGCACTTGCCCGCCTACATGAAGCGCTACATCGCGAAGAACGACATCGAGTTCTACACGGTCAATGCCGTCGAAATCGCCAAGGAGCTTGGCCTCGGCGGCCGCTTCAACATGGTCATGCAGTCCGCGTTCTTCAAGCTCGCGAACATCATTCCGATCGATACGGCTGTCAAGTACCTGAAGGATGCTGTCGTCGCCTCTTATGGCAGCAAGGGTCAGAATATCGTCGATATGAACAACGGCGCCATCGACAAGGGCATCGAGGCTCTGCATCGCGTCAATGTGCCTGCGGACTGGGCGAACGCCGAGGATGAGAAGGAAGAGGCGCATGAGATTCCGGCGTTCATCACGGACGTTCAGAACGTCATGAACCGTCAGGAAGGCGATCGCCTCAAGGTCTCGCAGTTCGCTGAGGAAATGGTCGACGGCACGTTCCCCGTCGGCGGCGCGGCTTACGAGAAGCGCGGCACGGCGATCAATGTTCCCGTCTGGAACACGGAGAAGTGCATCGGCTGCAACCAGTGCTCCTACGTCTGCCCGCATGCGACGATCCGCCCGATTCTCACGACGGACGCCGAGAAGGATGCGGCGCCGGAGGGCTTCCCTTGGAAAAAGGTCAGGACGGTCAAGGACTACAACTTCACGATTGCCGTCTCCACGATGGACTGCCTCGGCTGCGGCAACTGTGCGCAGGTCTGCCCGGCGAAGGCGCTCGACATGAAGCCGCTCGACGATGACCTCAAGGCGAAGCAGGTTTACTTCGACTATGCGGTTGACACGACGAAGGTCGCGACGAAGAAGAATCCGATGAAGAAGGACACGGTCATCGGCTCGCAGTTCGAGAAGCCGCTGCTCGAATTCTCGGGCGCTTGCGCGGGCTGCGGCGAGACGCCGTACGCGAAGCTCATCACGCAGCTCTTCGGCGACCGCATGATGATCTCGAACGCTACGGGCTGCTCGTCGATCTGGGGCGGCAGCGCACCGGCGATGCCGTACACGAAGAACGAGAAGGGCTACGGTCCGGCTTGGGCGAACTCCCTCTTCGAAGACAATGCGGAGTTCGGCCTCGGCATGTTCCTCGGCGTTCGTGCGATCCGCGACCGCATTGCGGCGGATGTCGATGCGGCGCTTGCGGACGGCAAGGGCAGCGCCGATCTCCAGGCTGCTTTGAAGGACTGGAAGGACAACATGGCCGAGGGAGAGGGCACGCGCGACCGTGCCGACAAGCTGACGGAGCTTCTCGAAAAGGAGAAGGGCGCGGACGAGCTTCTGAACAAGATCTACGATGCGCGTGACTACTTCGTGAAGCGCTCGCAGTGGATCTTCGGCGGCGACGGCTGGGCTTACGATATCGGCTACGGCGGCGTCGACCATGTGCTTGCTTCGGGCGAGGACGTCAACGTCTTCGTGTTCGATACGGAGGTCTACTCCAACACGGGCGGCCAGGCTTCGAAGTCCACGCCGGCGGCTGCGATTGCAGAGTTCGCCGCGACGGGCAAGAAGACGAAGAAGAAGGATCTCGGCATGATGGCGATGTCCTACGGCTACGTCTACGTCGCGCAGGTCAACATGGGCGCCGACCACAACCAGGTCTTGAAGGCGATCAAGGAAGCCGAGGCTTACCATGGGCCTTCGCTCATCATCGCTTATGCGCCGTGCATCAACCACGGCATCCGCATCGGCATGGGCTGCAGCCAGGAAGAGGGCAAGCGTGCCAACGCCTGCGGCTACTGGGCGAACTACCGCTTCAACCCGACGCTCGTCGGCACGGACAAGAATCCGTTCACGCTCGACTCGAAGGAGCCGGATTTCGGCAAGTTCCAGGAATTCCTGCAGGGCGAAGTCCGCTACGCTTCCTTGAAGCGCAGCTTCCCCGAGGCCGCCGACGCACTCTTCGAGAAGACGGAGAACGACGCCAAGATGAGGCTCGCAGGCTACAAGAAGCTCGCCGGCAAGTAAGGCGAGGTTCGCTGCAAAGAAAAAAGGGGGCTGCCGCACAATTTGTGCGGCAGCCCTTTTTTGCAATTTGACGGATGCTTTTTGCCTCGCAGAAAGGCGTCAATAAAAACTTTATTCTTGAATTGCAGCACGAAGTATGATATAACTGTATAAAATATTATTGATAATGCTTCTATATATCAGTATTTAAAAATTTTATGAACTCATAATGAAATTCAGCCGGAAGACATTGAGGAGGTGCGTACATGGATGCGAAAGGCGCTTTGCTGCGTCTGTGGGAACTCGATGAAGAGGAGCATGGCAGGCTTATCTTCTCCATTTTTCTTTCTGTTACGGCAGTGCTCTGCGGGCTTGTGCCGTATTTTGTCGTATCGTCACTCCTCGCGGCGCTTCTGGCAGGACGTGGCCTGCAGCGGGATGAGGTTTTTCTGTTGTGCTTCGCCGCGTTCGTCGGCTACTTGCTGCGCAGCGTTCTCTATGCGTACGCGCTTTCCGTCTCGCATAAGGCGGCGTTCTCCGTCCTGCGTGAAGTTCGCTGGAAGATCCTGCAGAAGCTGCCGAAGCTGCCGCTCGGCACGGTCACGGATCTGCCTGTCGGCGAGGTCAAGCACATCATCGTTGACCAAGTGGAGAGTACGGAGCGCACGCTCGCGCATCTTCTGCCCGAGCTGACGGCGAATCTCGTCGGCCCTTTCTGCATCTTCTGCTATCTGCTTGTGCTTGATTGGCGCATGGCGCTCCTGGCAATCGTTTCCATCCCCGTCGGGCTTTTTTGCCTGAGCTTCGCCATGCGCGATTACAAGGAACGCTTCGAGGCGTCGGTGGCGGCGACGGAGACGATGAACGCCGCTATCGTCGAGTACATCGGCGGCATCGAGGTCATCAAGGCGTTCAACCAGGGCGCGGCGTCCTATGAGAAGTTCTCGCGCAGCATCGCGGCGAACGCCGCGTATTTCTATCAGTGGATGAAGGACTGCCAATTTCCCATCTCCTTGGCGATGGCGATCGCGCCGACGACGCTTCTGACGGTTTTGCCCGGCGGCTGGCTTCTTTACATGCAGGGCTGCATGAGCATGGAGGTGTTCGTGACGGCGGTGATCCTTTCTCTGGGGGTTGCAGGGCCGTTGATCGAGGCCATGGGGTTCATTGACACGGTGTCGCAGGTCGGTACGGTCGTCGCTTCCGCTGACAAGCTGCTGAGGGCACAGGAACAGCATCATGGCACATCGGATGTCGAGCTTCTCGATGCGGGCATCAAGCTTACGGATGTGCGCTTTTCCTACCAAGACGGCAAGGAAGTGCTGCACGGCGTGAGCCTTGCGCTTGCACCGCATACCTTGAACGCATTCGTCGGACAGAGCGGCAGCGGCAAGACGACGCTTGCACGCCTGATTGCCGGCTATTGGGATATAGATTCGGGCAGCTTGAAGATCGGCGGCAGGGAGAGTACGGATATTCCGCTCGCGCAGCTCTACGATCTCGTTTCCTTCGTTGCACAGGACGCCTATCTCTTCGACGACAGCATTCGTGAGAACATTCGCATGGGCAGGCCGCAGGCCTTCGACGAGGAGGTCGAGCGCGCCGCGCGAGCCGCGGGATGCGAGGACTTCATCCTGCGGCTTGCGCATGGTTATGACACGCGCGTCGGCACGGGCGGCAGTCATGTATCGGGCGGCGAGCGTCAGCGCATCGCCATCGCGCGCGCCGTCTTGAAGGATGCGCCGATCGTCGTGCTCGACGAGGCGACGGCCTATGTCGATCCTGAGAACGAGGCGGTCCTGCAGCGGGCGGTCGCACGCCTCATCGCAGGGAAGACGGTCATCATCATCGCGCATCGGCTCTCGACGATTACGGACGCCGACAAGATCTTCCTCATAGAGGCGGGCATGGTTGCGGCGAGCGGCACGCACGAGGAGCTGCTTGAAAAGAGCGCAGCGTATCGCGCGATGTGGCACGCGCATGTGGGGGCAAAGGATGGTGATTGCCATGCTTGAAGCGCTGAAGATGATTTGGCGTTTTGCGGGAAAGGAGCGGGGAAACCTCAACAAGTCGCTCGCTCTGGGCGTTGTTTACGCACTCTTTCACATCCTGCAGATCACGGCGATTTACATCGTCCTGCGAGCCTTGGTCGAAGGAAGGGTTACGGCGGAGGCGGCGCTTTCTTCTCTGGGGCTGCTCGCATTGAGCGTGACAGGCAGGGCGGTTGCCCATTATTTTTCGCAGCTGCAGCGCGTCCATGCCGGCTACTTCATGGTGGCACAAAAGCGCATCGCCATCGGCGACAAGCTCAAGACGGTTCCCATGGGCTATTTTGACGAAAGCAGCGAAGGTGAGCTTACGGGTGTTGCGACGACGGTTCTGAACGATGTGGAGAACACGGCGCCGCGCCTCTTGGTCACCCTTTTGAGCGGCCTTTTGAATACGCTGATCCTCATGCCCATGCTGCTTTTCTGGCAGTGGCGCATCGGCGTGCTCTTTATTCTCGGCGTCTTTTGCTACTTGCTCGTGACCTCCTCGGTGGAAAAGAAGTCGCGCAGCCTTGCGCCGAAGCGGCAGAAGGCGCAGGCGAAACTGGTCGAGGCGGTTCTGGAGCAGATCGAGGGGATGCCCGTCATCAAGGCGTTCAACCTGCGCGGCAAGGGCGATGCACGCGTGCGCGAAGCCCTTGATGAGAGCCGTGCGGCGAATCTCGCCATCGAAAGGATCTTCACGCCGTACGCTATCGCGCAGGAGACGACGCTGCGCCTCTTCAGCGTCTTGATCATGTTCGTCGCCTTGTTTTCTTACGAGGCAGGTACGATGGATCTTCTGACAGCTCTCATGGGACTGGTGCTCTCGTTTCTGATTTTCTCGCAGATTGAGTCTACGGGAAGCATGCTGATGATCCTGCGCGTTGTGACAAGCTCCATCGAGCAGGCGGAGCGGGCGGCGGATCTGCCGCAGATGGATTCGGGCGGCACGGACATCGAGCCGGAGCATCACGATGTTTCCTTCGAACACGTCGACTTTTTCTACGGTACGCGAAAGATTCTCGATGATGTTTCATTGGCGATTCCTGAGCGCGCCTTGACGGCGATCGTCGGCCCGAGCGGCTCGGGCAAGACGACGCTCTGCCATCTCATCGCACGCTTCTGGGATGTGGCGGACGGCAGCATCAAGGTTGGCGGACATGATGTGCGCGACTATACGCTCGAATCCTTGATGCGACAGATCAGCATCGTCTTCCAGAACGTCTATCTTTTCCGCGATACGGTAGAAAACAACATCCGCTTCGGCAAGCCGACGGCAACGCACGAGGAAGTTGTCGCCGCTGCACGCGAGGCATGCTGCCACGACTTCATCGAGGCGCTGCCCGAGGGCTACGATACCGTGATCGGAGACGGCGGCGCGAGCCTTTCGGGCGGCGAGCGCCAGCGCATTTCCATCGCGCGCGCCATCTTGAAAGACGCGCCGATCATCATTTTCGACGAGGCGACGGCGAATGTCGATCCCGAGAACGAAGACCGTCTGCAAAAGGCGATGGAATCGCTGACGAAAGGCAAGACGGTCATCATGATCGCGCATCGGCTCAATACCGTGCGGAACGCGCGGCAGATTATCGTCGTCTCCGAGGGAAGGATTGTGCAGCGCGGCACGCATGAGGAACTTTTGCAAGAGCGCGGCATCTACGCCGATTTCATCCGTGCGAGGCAGGCGGCGCTCGGCTGGAAGGCGGCGCGTGGGGAAACAGGCGTTGGAACGTGCAGTTTGCCTTGACGGCATACGATTGGATGAAATCTCTCCATTGACAAGCCGCCGCATCCTTTGCTAAACTAAACATGCGATGAAGAAGAAAAGGAACTTCCGTACAGCGAGACGGTGACAGTGGAAGACCGTCAGGGCGGCGCACGATTCTTGCGCGGTTCTTGGGAGTGACG
>CAJPRR010000100.1 GCA_905373085.1 uncultured Selenomonas sp. | reverse complement strand
CGCTCCCTCCTCGGCAAGGCGCTCGACCTTGCGGTTGATTTCCGCCACCATGCGCCTCGCTGTCGCCCTGTCCATCGCGCCCGAAAAACGCATCTCGACCGCCTTGCATCTGAGCGCGAGCCAGAGCCTCGCCTTTTGCCTCTCGGCTTTCGGCAATCTTTTCAGCCATTCCGTTTCCGCCACCCCCTAGATGGGCAAGTCCTTCTCGTCCACATGTCTCCCGCCAAACGGCACGACCGCGAAGCGCGACAGCTCCTTGCAAAATTCCAGACTGACCGTGCCTAATACGCCGTTGCGAAACTTTTTAACCGCCAGCTCCACGAGGTCATCTTTGAGTTGCTCGTTGTAATACGCCTCGCGGTACATCATGAGCACGAGGTCAGCGTCTTGCTCGATGCTGCCGCTGTCGCGGAGGTCGGAGAGCTGCGGCCGCTTGTCCTGCCGGCTCTCCACCGCCCGCGAGAGCTGCGCCAATGCTACGACGGGAACGGAGAACTCCATCGCCATGAGCTTGAGCTGACGCGAGATGTAGCTCATCTCCTGCACGCGGTTTCCCTCGTCGCCCTTGCGGCCGCCCGACATGAGGTGCATGTGGTCGATCACGATCATGTCGAGGCCGTAGCGCCCCTGAATCTGCCGTGCCTTGCTGTAGACCTTGAGCGGCGTGTCCGCGTCGTCCGTCTGGAGGTAGAGCGTCGCCTCGGAGAGGATGTCGCTCGCCTGAAAGACTCTCTCGTGCTCCTCCTCCCTGAGGCCGCTCGGATGCGAGATGCGCCGCGAGTCGATGCCGGAGATGTTCGCAATCATGCGCGAGAGGAGCTGACTCTTGCTCATCTCCAGCGAGAAGTACGCGACGTGCTTCTTGTGCGTCAATGCGGCCGCCAGTGCGAACGAGAGGGCGAGCGCGGATTTTCCCATCGACGGACGCGCGGCGAGGATCACGAGGTCGCCCGGCTGCCATCCGTGCGTCATGATGTCGAGCGTCGACAGCCCCGACAGCACGCCTTGGTCTCCCTTTTCCTGCTGCTGAAACATCCACTCGGAAAAGGCGAGCAAGTCGTCCGTCATCGTCGTGATCCCCTGCTCCTTGCCCATCGCGGCATCGGCGACGCGCGACTGGATGCCCGCGATGTCGACCGGTTCGCCAAGGTTCTGCGCAGCTGCCGCCACCTCCTCAGCGATGCCGATGAGCGCCCGCCGCTGCGCGTACTCCTTGAGCTTTTCGACATGCTGCGGCAAGTATGCCGCAGTGAACGCCGAATTGCCCAACCCCGCCACGAACGGGATGCCGCCGATCTTCGCGAGTTCTCCCCGCGCTTTCAGCTCCTCGACGAGGCTCGTCAGCTCGACGGGTTGGCGCTTTTCCGCCATGGCGAGCATCGTGCGGTAGACGACGCGGTGCGTCTCGCGGTAGAAGTCGCGCGGACGGAGGACTCCCGAAAGCTCGTAAATCTTGTCCGGCTTCGTGAGGATCGCGCCCAGCACTTCCGCCTCGACCTCAGGACTCGCGAGCTGCCCCAGATCCGCCAAAAATGCCATAGATGTCTCCTCCCGAACGCTCGTACAGCTCCTCGTTCTTTTGCGCCAGCTCCTCGGCGTACGCCTTCGGATCGACGTGCGTGAAGTCCCTCAGGCGCGGCTCTCTTTTTGCCTCTGAGGCTCGCCCTGCGCCTTCGGCGCGTGAAGAGGGAGAACGCTCCGTCAGCAAAACCGTGCGCATCCAGCTGAACGGGTCGTAGATGCGCTCCAAACCTTGCGGCCTCTCCCTCGCTTGCGCAATGGCTGAGAGCACGCCCCTTCTGCCGAACTCCTCCAAGAGGCAAGAAAGGCGCTCCAAATCCTTGAGGCCTGCCAATGGGCGGAACACTCCCTCGAAGGCAGACTTCACCTCCGTGGAAATTTTCGGAAGCCCTTGCTCGCGCACGCACGCCTGCACACGCACATGCGCGTCGTCGTCTTCTCTCTCTGTCTTGTCTTGTCTAGTCTTATCTTGTCTATATTGGTCTGTCATATAGACGCCCGTTACGCCAGCCGTTACGCCAGCCGTTACGCCAGTAGTTGCGCCAGCCGTTACGCCAGTAGTTCCTACAGTAGTTACACCAGTAGTTGATACAGTAGTCGGGATAATTTTGAGCTTGTACGTGCTCACTTTTCCTTTGGCAGTACCTTTTCTGTACTCGACAAGCCCCATCTGGATTAACTGATTTCTTGCTGTGATGAGTGTTTTCTCGCTGTTAATTCCTGCCTCTGTCATCAACCGAGAATTTGAAGCGTAGAAATGTTCCGGCCAGCCAAGCCCGTTATCAATCAGAATCAATCTGAGATAGAGGGATTGAGCCACCGCCGAAAGATTGTCAATACTGATTCTTCCGAATGCCGTCAGCTGGTTAATCATGCTAAACACTGTTCACCACCTCGTCTCTCCTATGGTCTATGGAGCTTGCTCCACATAATCACATCATCATTCAACATCTGAGAAATTTCATCGAATGCCCACATCACAGGGCAAACACCCTTTATATCCGGGGCTAAAGCCGGTTCGCAGCAAGCCACAATCTCATTCTCCCTTTCGCCTTCAGCATTCACAATGAGCGACAGAAATGCTGAGGCGCAATCATATTGGGATTCACCAATCTCCTTTCGATAGATTGCCCTGCCTTTTGAGTTTTTATATCCCATGTCGCAAAAGCCATACTCCTTCAGTCGCTCCAAATCTTTGACAACAAACATATCCCTCACCTCGCTTTCTTTCGCAGCCTGTAGACATCTGCAATCTGCTCGTCAATTTTCACAGGCTCCAAGATGTACTTCCGTAAAAAATCCTTTTCGCCCATGCCGTGCACCTCATTGTGATGCTTGCGACAGAGCGGCAGCGCCCTCATGCCAATGTGGCTTATCTTCTCGCGGTTCGTCTGCACATGATCGACATGGTGCAGCTCCGCTTTCCTGCCGCAGACGACGCACCGCTTTTTCATGAGGCACGCCCATGTGTACTTGGGCAAGTCCTCGGCGAGCTTGTACATCGGCTCGCCGCACGGCACGTCGTTCAGCAGGCAGAACTCGATGAGGTACGTGATGTAGAGCCTTGCCGTCGTTCGGTCGCAGTCGGAAAGGCTGAACGGCTCTCGCTCGATGCTCGGCTCGACCTCGCGAAACATCAACTTCGACAGTTCCTTCATGCACTCGGCGGGCGTGTCGCTCCACCACTCGGCGATGCAGCGGATCAGCACATAGGCCTTCTTCCGCTGCTCTGCCGTGATCGTCCACGCGTCGGAGAACTCCACCGCAGCGACTCTCGCCGCCCGCCGAATCTCTGCCCTCTCCCGCTCAGAAGAGACGGGGACAAAGAGCCAGAAGCCCTTCTCCGTCTCCTTCGCGAGCGTTCCTGTCGTCAGCATCAGAAAGGAATGTCCTCGTCAGGGATGTTCCCCCAGCCGCCATTGTTCTGCTGCAGCGGCTCAAGCGTCTTCTTCTCGGGCACTTTCACCGTCGGCAAGTCCGCCTTCGGCAGGATGGAGATGCACTTGACGCTCGTGCGCACCTTGTTTTCGTGGTTCAGATACTCCTCCTCGCGGAACACGCCGCAGCAGAGGAGCTTCTTGAGCTTCTTCTCGTCCCAGTCCCATGAGGCGAGGCTGAATCCATCGTTCGACTCCTCCAACGCCATGAGCAGCCCTTTGAGCCTTCCCACGCTGTCGCCGTCCGTCAGCTGGTAGTAGAGGCACGGCCACTTCGCATCCGGGTTCTCCTCATGGCGGCGCTGGAACTGCTTGAGGTAGAAGTCCTTGTACTCCCCCTCGGCGATGTCGAGGCCGAGCACGAGCATGTTGCGCCCGCTCTTCGAGTGCTGCTCCTTTGCCTCGACAATGCGGCAGATATATCCGCCCGGCGGCAGCTGTGGGAAGCCCCCGCCCTTGATTGCCATCGCCGAATCAAATCCATCCGGTTTCATCATTTTGTTTTTCCTCCTGTTCGCGCATATAGTGTAACAATGCTTCTTTTGCAGTAGCATTATGCCGGTGCTTCCATGATCGTACTGGTTCGTTGGAAGATGCGATATTCTTTCATATCCTTGCGTTTTTGCATGAGGTCACCCCTGTTCAAACTCACGCAGACGCGCAATGATCGGAACGAGGTCATTGTCAATCTCGGGTTCGTCGAAAAGCCCCATCGGCGTTTTTGCTGTAGACTTATTCGCCCGCGTCTCAAAGATATATTTTCCTTCGTTTCCCTTTGCCAAGAACACTGTCGTGAACTTGCTCTCGGGAACAATCTTGTCGAGCTTGCGCCCCGACGTTTTCATGCGTGTGAGGCAGTATCCCATGTCGTTCTGCTCGGTCTGGCTATGCGCGATGCAGACAACTGTGAGATCGTCGCGCAGGCGCCCGATCATGTCCAGAATCCCATAGATATTTACCGCCAAGTCCATCCACTGGGAATACGTGTTGGTCTTGTGTTGCTCCATTTCCATCGCAAGCATGATGGCATTCAGCGTGTCGAGCACAACCACTTTGATGTTGGGACGCGTATCACTGATGCCTTGCAAGAGCTTCATCAGCGCCTTCGCATCGCCGTTCCGCGTGTAGTTTTTATGCTCAATGTTGTACTGCGAGCGCCAACCACGCCACGACAATCCTTTTCCGTCGAGGTCGCAATAGTAGGTCGTTTTCGGGTCAAGGTTGCGGCAAGATGTCGTCTTGCCGCTTCCCGATTCGCCGATGATGAGGATTCCTGTCGCCATATGAATCAGCCCCCCGTTACCTTCACATAAAAGGACGGTTCGCCCTCCGTGTAGGTCATGCCGGAGATGACCTCCCCATTGGCGCTCACGACCTTTCCATCTTCTGTCACGTTCAGCGTCTTCTTGTAGTCGCCCCAGCGCACGGACTCTTCGACCTTAATGAACGACGCATCGTCATTCTTGACGAACGCGAGAAGCTCCGCATTTGTCGCCGTCACTTTTTCCTCGCCAAACTTGTACGTCCCGCTTCCTGCGCGGAATCCCACCGTTCCACTCGGCAGTTTCACCGACTTCTTTTTGCCGCCCGCGAGCTTTTCTTCTGCCCACGGACGAAGAAGCCCGTAAAAATATGCATCGCTTTCGTCAAGCTCCTTCAGCGCATCTTCGCGCCAAGCCTCATGACGCGCGATCATGCGCTGGTACTGCTCCTCGATGAGCGCACGCGCCTTGGCGTTCTCTTCGAGTTTTTCCATCGCCCACTCTGCACTGGATTCGTCCGTCACCGTAAACGGCTTCTTTGCTGCTTCTGCACTCATGATGCAAGCACCGCCTTTCTGTAAATGTCCGCACGCCGCGTCTGCGAGCTTGCGTACTCACGGATTTCCTTCTTGTCCTTGTCGTAATAGAGGTCGGAGTCGAGCGTCACGAACGCGTCGCCCAAGACGCACTCCTCGAAATAGGTCAACTGGATGGAAACATGCCCCTGCCAGCGACGCATCTCGGCGGCGATGAGCGTCAAGCGGCGAAACGCATTCTCCAACTCCACATACTCTTGCAGCTTCTTGGGAAGCCTCTTCGGGATCTTCATCTTGATTTTCCCCTTTCGCTTGTGATACAATCACGGTGAAATATTATTTGCTTGCGCCCCTTGTCGGTTGCCGCCGACGGGGCGCTTTTTCTTTTGCTGGAAACATATTTTGTTATCGCCTCGCCACACATGATTGGCCGTGGCTCTCCTCTCCTGGTTCAGGCGATTCACCTTTTCCATGCTGCGCCGCGCGATGTCGTAGTGCTTCGCGCAAAGCATCTTATCGGGCAGTGCGGGCTCGTTGCAACGGCAGCAAAGATCATCGGCAAAGATCGTCTTCACCCTCTTCGCGTCATATTGCTTCTTATTTCTGCGGCGCGTCTTGATCATGCAATCCAGACAGAACCTTCTTCCCTTGACCGCCGTCTTCCCACACTCTACACACAGCCCCGAGCTTCGGCGACGATCCTTTTGCGCCTGTTTTTGTTGCTTGATTCTCCGCCGCCGCTCCTCGTCCAGCGAGTCCCTGTACTTCTTGTCAGTTGCAGCGCATTTTGCAGCACACTCCGCGCAGAGCGTCTTGTGCGGTTCTGCGTCCTCTTTGCCGCATTTCGTGCAGACATGATGCGCTTTTCGCCAATGGTATGTTTCTCGTTCGTACGTGCGGCTGTACGCACGCTTGTCAAAGCTCATCGACCATCACCCCACCGCATCAACAGCGGCGTCGATGGTCGGGCAATACCGCTCGATCTCCTCCGCCGAGAGTCCCCGACGCCGATCGGCATCACAAAAAATCTCGATAAGCTCCTGCATGCGTGTTGTCTCTGTCATAAGACTACCTCCTCTCTCTTCCCAAGCGGCCCCGTGTACCGCTTGTGCTTGTGAATGTACTCCACCACCCACGAATACGGGATTCGCCTGCGGTCGCTCCCTCGCTCTACAATGTAGGCGAGGTCGCCCGCGTCCATACGCTTTTTGACCTTGTCCTCTGAGCAAGCGAGCAGTTCTGCCACGTCGGCGGCGGTCAGCAGCCGCTCCTGCGGCACCTCTGCGGGCGGCGGCGGCAATGCCACCACTTCCGGCAGCTTTGCCAGGATTTCTGCTGTCAGCTCGTCTGTGCGAGCCTTGACCTGCTCCTCGGCGATTTTCGCGATGCCCTCAAGAAGCGTCGCAACAAGCTGCGTTACCGCCTCGTCGACGGCTCTCTTTGCCATGCTTCCACCCCCTTATGCAGGAATGCGCCCCGCCTGTTCGTTTGCGTTTCTACCATGATTCGCCTCGTGCATCGAGGCGGGACGCTTCTGCCTGCCATCATCAGCGCGGGTAGGCAATCCCCCGCGGACGCCCTTGCGGGCGTTTCGGCTGTCCCACTCATCCAAAGCATATCCACCCGATAGTGATTCCAACTAAGAAACCTATGCCCCATATGCCCCATGTGTGCATAAAGGTATAAAACTTCTTTTGCCACTCATATTCCTCATTCAGTCTGTGTTTGCACTGCTCCAAGGCTTCTTCCGATTCCTTTATCTTCCGTTTTATCTCGTCCTCTGTCATAGACTTCATCTCCTCGTTTTTACAAGCGCTTCGTTGGACGTAATCACGTCGCTTTGCGCTGATCTCGTAAAATCTCAATTAGGCATTTAGCTTCTTCCATCGCGATTTCGGCAATGCCGTCGTACATCTCTACGAGAGACCGTGCTTCAGCGACAATCGCTTCATCCATCCTCCCAAAAAGCTCTGCGTATTGCGCGTAAAGCTTTTCATTCTGCTCGGGTATCAGCCTGATGTTGAGCTTTTCCGCCAAACGGTCTCGTGCTCGGATCAGAAACCCAAGACAGCGCTGTGAAAATTCACTTTGCCGCATAATCTCCTGCATCCGCTCCATCTCACTCGTCTCCTCTCTGCGCCGCCCCGCGAGATCTGGTGAAGCGATGCGAGCGTCCTCGCTGTCCATCCCAACAATGATAGACTCTGTTGCTCAACAGCTATATTCATGCTAAAATGCATCAAAGGAGCTGATTTCATGGAGATTTTCTGGTTGTTGCTTATCCCTTTGTACATTCTTATGGACAGCGCGGTCTCGTTTTATCGTTTGCGTAGCATTTATACAAATTATTGTGAATGGCTTGGCAGCGCCCCCGCGAACAACATACACTTGAGGCAGAAAAGATCTTTGCTTAGGCAGCTGCTCACCCATGCCAATGTTTCCGACGCTCAAGTCCCTATAGTCGAGCCGATGGAAATGAACCATGTCATGAGCAGTAATGTAAGCGCATTGGACAACTTCCCTGCAAAGCATAAGCGAATCTCCAGTGTTCACATCACGCTCATAAATGACGCGCTCGGCGTCTACAAGGAGCGCATGTGGAACTCCTTCAACCCATTATGGTGGGTGAGTGTTCTTGTTTTCTTTCCGAGAAGTCTCTGTGTATACTTGGGCGTTGAAACAGGCAACCTTGCGGTCAAGATCGTGCAAGTACTGTGGTGGCTTGCCGGTATAGTATTCACAGTATACAAACTCTTTTTTCCTGAGAATCTCAAGCATCTTCTACAGGGGTTATATCATACGTTAATTCCATAACCACAAACACACCCTCTTCTGCCGCCATACGTTCAGAAATGCGTATGGCGGCGTTTTTGGCTTCGACGGGTGTTGCAAAGCTGTTCGCAAGCATTACGACATATCCGCGCTCACGTAGCCTGTTCTCTCGTACAATAAGCGGGCTCTCTGCCGTCAAATCTTCCAATACGGCTCGTTGCTTTGCCTTTGCTTTTCTATGGTATCCAAACCAATTCTTAAGAAAACCCATCTCTCTCACCCCCTCTCAAGCCGACTTCTCCTTCTCGTCTTGGCTCTTCACATACTCCCACAACGCTTG
>CAJPRR010000099.1 GCA_905373085.1 uncultured Selenomonas sp. | reverse complement strand
TCGGATTATCCTTCAGGATCTTCTCCATCAGAGGATGCTCCGCCGCGAGCGCCACAAAGGTCACGCCGTACGCCGTATCGGCACGCGTCGTGTAGACGGCGATCTTCTCGCCGAGCGCGGGCACGTCGATGTCGAACTCCAAGCCTTCGGAGCGGCCGATCCAGTTCTCCTGCATCGTCTTGACGCGCTCGGGCCAGCCCTTGAGCTTGTCGAGGTCGGCGAGAAGCTCGTCCGCATAGTCCGTGATCTTCAAGAACCATTGCGAGAGATCCTTCTTGTGCACCTCGGAATCGCAGCGCCAGCATTTGCCGTCGATGACCTGCTCGTTCGCAAGCACCGTGCCGCACGTATCGCACCAGTTGACCGACGCTTCCTTCTTGTAGGCGAGACCCTTCTTGTAGAAAAGCTCAAAGAGCCACTGCGTCCAGCGGTAGTACTCGGGACGACAGGTCACAGCCTCGCGGCTCCAATCGTAGGAAAGCCCCATGCTCATCTGCTGGCGCTTCATGTTCTCAATGTTGGAATACGTCCAGTCGGCGGGCTTCACGCCGTGCTTGATCGCGGCGTTCTCCGCCGGCATGCCGAAAGCGTCGAAGCCCATCGGATGCAGCACGTTGCAGCCCTGCATCTTCTTGAAACGCGCGATGACGTCGCCGATCGAATAGTTGCGCACATGCCCCATGTGCAGATTGCCCGACGGATACGGGAACATTTCGAGCACATAGTACTCGGGCTGCGTGCGGTCGATCTCCGTCTTGCAGACGTCGTCCTTCTGCCACTTCTCCTGCCATTTCTTTTCGATTTCCTGCGGAGCATATCTCTCCATACAACAAAGTCCTCCTAGAGAAATAGGGGCGTGCGGGTCTCCCCGTGCGCCCCAAAAATTGCTTTTTTACAAATATCTGAGCCAGACGTAGACGCTCGAAATCGCAATCGAGAGCGTCATCATCGGCAAAGCGATCTTCATGAAGCTGATGAAGGAGATCGGCTTGCCGCGCTGCGCCGCCATCGAAGCGACGACGACGTTCGCCGAGGCGCCGATCAGGGTGCCGTTGCCGCCGAGGCAGGCGCCAAGGGCGAGCGACCACCATACGGGATCGAGGTTCGTCATGCCCATCTGCCCCATGTCCTGAATCAGCGGAATGAGCGTCGCGACGAACGGGATATTGTCGATGAACGCCGAAGCGTAGGCGCTCATCCAAAGAATGAGCATCGAGGTCGCCGTGAGATCGCCGTTCGTGATCTTGATCGCCTCTTCCGCGAGCATCTTGATGACGCCCGTCTCGACGAGCGCGCCGACGAGGATGAAGAGACCTGCGAAGAAGAAGATGGCGAGCCATTCGACCTTCGACAAAACCTTCGCGATCATCGCCTCCTTCTGCGGGAAACTGATGAGCAGCAGGAGTCCTGCGCCCGTCATAGCGGCGGTCGCCGTGTCGAGGTGGAGCTGGCCGTGCAGCACGAAGAGGCTGATCGTGACGGCGAGCGCGAACAGGCACTTCTTCAAGAGGCGCGGCTCGACGATCTGGCTCTTCTCATCGAGCTGCATGACCTTCGCGCGCAGATCGTCCGTCGTGTGCAGCTTGTTGCCGTAGAGCACGATCAAGATGCCGATCGTCACGATGAAGATCAGGACGCAGATCGCTGCAAGGTTTGTGATGAAGTCCATGAACTGCAGGCCGACGGCGCTGCCGATCATGATGTTTGGCGGATCGCCGATCAGCGTCGCCGTGCCGCCGATGTTCGACGACAGGATCTGCGCGATGAGGAACGGCTTGACGTCGACGTTGAGCTGCTTCGTGATGCTGAACGTGATCGGCACCGTCAGAAGCACCGTCGTCACGTTGTCAAGAAGCGCCGAGCAAACGGCGGTGAGGATGGACAGGGCGACGAGCAGGGAGATCGGCTTCGCCTTGACCTTCTTCGCCGCCCAGATCGCAAGGTAGTTGAAGAGTCCGGTCTCGCTCGTGATGTTCACGATGACCATCATGCCCATGAGGAGTCCGAGGGTGTTGAAGTCAATGTGATGAATCGCGGTTTCCTGGCTGATGATTCCGAGGAGGATCATCAGCATGGCGCCGCAGATACCAATGATGGTGCGGTGAATCTTCTCTGAAATGATCAGCGCGTAAGCCGCGACGAAGATCACGATAGCAACAACTGTGCTTGTTTCCACTGGTTACACTTCTTTCTTCATAAATTTTAATAATAAATCTCAAAACACCTTTCACCTTGGAGCCCGCCCGCGAGGAAGCCGCCTCACCTCCCCTTCGTTTCTTTCGGCGCGAGCACAATCGTCGCGCCCTCGCGCTTGATGTCTATGCGATAATTCTTGACGCCCTCGGAAAAGAGATCGAGCTTCAGCTGCAGAAGCTCCTTGCCCAAGCGGTCGAGAAGGTCAGGCGTGAGCGCCGCTCGCGAAAGATCCGCTTCCTTTTCACGCACGGCGCGGCGGCGCTTTTCCTCCTCGTGCGCTTCATGCGCGAGGAAGCAATCTTCGAGCGTCGCCTCTTCCTCGAAGCCTTGCATCATCGCCTTGTCAGAAAGCCCCTTCGGTATCTTTCCCATCTTCACCCCTTGACCTTTCCCCACGAATCCTTGAGTCCGACGACGCGGTTGAACACGAGCCTGTCGGGGCGCGTATCCTTGTCCACGACGAAGTAGCCCATGCGCAGGAACTGATAGTGCGTGCCTTCCGCCGTACGCGCAAGACTCGGCTCAACCTTCGCCCCCTCGATGACTTCGAGAGAACGAGGATTCAAGGACGCGATGAAATCCGCCGCCTCTTCCGCTTCCTCCGTCTTCAAAAGATAGTCGTAGAGGCGCACCTCGGCGTCCACGGCGTCCTTCGCCGACACCCAGTGCAGCGTGCCCTTGACCTTGCGGTTCGCCGCAGCGCCGCCCGACTTCGACTCGGGATCGTAGGTGCAGCGAAGCTCTGCGATCTCGCCCTTCTCGTCCTTGACGACTTCCTCGCACTTGATGATATAGGCGTGCTTCAAGCGCACCTCGCCGCCCGGGCGCAGACGGAAGAACTTCTTCGGCGGCTCTTCCATGAAATCCTCGCGCTCGATGTAAAGCTCGCGCGAAAACGGCACATAGCGCTTGCCGCCGCGCGTCGGATGGTTCTCTGCCAAAAGTTCCTCCGACTTGTCCTTGGGATAATTCGTCAGCACGACCTTCAAAGGACGCAGCACCGCCATGACGCGCACAGCGTGTTCGTTGAGGTCTTCTCTCACGCAATGCTCAAGCATCGCCACGTCGACCGTGCTGTTCGACTTCGCGACGCCGATGCGCTCGCAGAAGTCGCGGATTGAAGCCGGCGTATAGCCGCGCCGCCGAAGCCCCGAGAGCGTCGGCATCCTCGGATCGTCCCAGCCGCGCACATGCCCCTCCTCGACAAGCTGGCGCAGCTTGCGCTTGCTTGTGATCGTATTCGTGACGTTGAGCCGCGCGAACTCGATCTGACGCGGGCGCGTGTTCTTGTCGAAGCCCAGGACTTCCAGAAGCCAGTCGTAGAACGGACGGTGATCCTCAAACTCCAATGTGCACAGGGAATGCGTGATGTGCTCGATGGCGTCCGACAGAGGATGCGCGAAGTCGTACATCGGATAGATGCACCAAGCACCCCCCGTGCGATGATGCACGGCGTGCGCGATGCGGTAGATGACGGGATCGCGCATCGTGATGTTCGGCGACGCCATGTCGACCTTGGCACGCAGCACGCGGCTGCCGTCAGGGAACTCGCCCGCCTTCATGCGCTCAAAAAGCGCGAGGTTTTCCGCGACGCTGCGATTGCGGCAGGGACTCTCCCTGCCCGGCTCCGTCAGCGTGCCGCGATAGGCGCGGATCTCCTCTGCCGTGAGATCGTCGACGTAGGCAAGTCCTTTCTCAATCAAGGCGCATGCGTATTCGTAAAGCTTTTCAAAGTAGTCCGACGCATAGTAGCGGCGATTGCCCCAGGAAAACCCCAGCCACTTGATGTCCTCCTGGATCGAGTCGACGTACTCCGTATCCTCCTTCGTCGGATTCGTATCGTCAAAGCGCAGGTTGCAAAGCCCCGCATACTTCTCCGCCGTGCCGAAGTTCAAGCAAATCGACTTCGCATGACCGATGTGCAAATAGCCGTTCGGTTCGGGCGGAAAACGCGTGTGTATGCCCTCGGGATGCTTGCCGCTCTTCAGATCCTCGTCGATGATGTTATAAATGAAATTCGATGATGTCGCTTCTGCCATATTTTCTGCTCCTTCCGGGGCTTTCGATCAGCGCCCCGCCGTCTGCGGCGGAACTTTGAGGAATCACCGATACATTCAGCATCTCCTCAAGAAAAAAATTTAACGCCTCTTTATTCGAGGCGCAAGGCGGAAAATCCTTCTGCTCGCTGAATTTTCCTGAAAAAACATTCGATTGAGACTTTCAACGAAGATTCGCCCGCAAGCATGAGAGCATACGGCGTTTTCCCCCTGCATCACTTCCCATGCTGCAGAACCTCCGCCGGCGCCGCATCCTCCTCGGCACACTTCTTCTCCACATAGGCACACAAACGCGCTACGCCGAGCGCCATGCGCGGCTCCTCGGGCAAGTGCGCGATGATGTCCTCGATGTAGCCGCGCTCCTTGACGCGCTGCAGCGTCCAGCTGAAATTCACGTCGTAAACCCACATGAGGCGCACGAGCTTGCGGTCGTCCATCGTGCGGATCTTCGTGTAGTCGACCTGCTCGCCCGCGATGAACTTTTCGAGGAAATCGGAGCTGACGCCCGCACCGTCGGGCGGCGCAAGAAACGGGCGCAGCACGCGGAAAATATCGAGCTTGTCGGCATCGCGCAAGAGCCGCGCGAAGAAAAGCTCGCGCACGTCCTCGGTCGGCGCGATGACCTTCTTGTTGTGGTTCAGAATGGAAAAGCGCACGAGAGTCTCATCCTCGGGCGCAAGACGCGAAAGGAACGGCAATTCGTCGAGCGCCTTGAGTCCGAGCGCCGCATGATCTTCCGATACGGCGTCGTTGAACGTGCGGTAGAGCGTGAATTGGCGAAAGCGCCCCACATCGTGGAAGAGTCCCATGATTTCCGCCAAATGCACATCATGCGCATCGAGCCGCAAATGTTTGGCAAGCTCCACGGCAATCGAGGTCACACGGCCCGTATGCACCTCCTTCATGCGAATCGCCTGCTGCACCTCCTCGTCCTCCGTATAGAAGGAACGCATGTAGGCCGCCATCCAAGCGTGCATCTCACGCAGTAGTTTCTCCAAAAGTGTCGCCTCCGCTTATGTGCTTCAATTTACAGTATAACACAGCGCCTTCCGAACAACAATTTCCTCACGCGCCCTTTTTCTTCTTGCCCGGCAGCGAGCCTTCCAGCTCGATGATCATGTCGCGCAATTCTGCGGCACGCTCGAATTCCAAGGCGCGCGAAGCCGTCTGCATCTGCGCGAGCAGCGTGCGGATCAGCGACTCCTTCTGCTTCTTCGTAAGCTTCTTCTTTTTCTTGCCGCCGGACTCTTCGCCGTAGGAAGCGCGGCTCTCGGCGACGAGCGTCGTCTCAATGAGCGGCACGACGGGCTTGACGATGGTTTTCGGCGTGACGCCGTGCTCCTTGTTGTACGCCTGCTGCACCGTGCGGCGGCGCTCCGTCTCGTCCATCGCACGCTTCATCGAGTCCGTGATGCGGTCGGCGTAGAGGATGACCCTGCCGCCCGCATTTCGCGCCGCTCGCCCGATCGTCTGAATCAGCGACGTGTCGGAGCGCAGGAATCCCTCCTTGTCCGCGTCGAGAATCGCCACGAGCGACACCTCGGGCATGTCGAGTCCCTCGCGCAGCAGATTGATGCCGACGAGCACGTCGAACTCGCCCGCCCGCAGGTCGTGGATGATTTCGGCGCGCTCGAACGTCGCAATATCCGAATGCAGGTAGCGCACGCGCACCTGCATGTCCTTCAGGTAGTCCGTAAGGTTTTCCGCCATCTTCTTCGTCAGCGTCGTCACGAGCACGCGCTCATCCTTCTTCGCACGAATGCGGATCTCCGACAAAAGATCGTCCATCTGCCCCGCCAAAGGCCGCACCTCGACGATGGGATCGAGCAGCCCCGTCGGGCGGATGATCTGCTCGACGACCTGCTGCGCCTTTTCCAGCTCATATTTCGCGGGCGTCGCCGAGATGTAGATGATCTGGTTGATGCGCTGCTCGAACTCCTCGAAAGAAAGCGGACGATTGTCAAAAGCGGACGGCAGGCGAAAGCCGTTTTCCACAAGCGAAATCTTGCGTGAGCGGTCGCCGTTGAGCATCGCCTTGAGCTGCGGCATCGTCACATGGCTCTCATCCATGACGATGAGGAAATCGTCGGGGAAGTAATCGAGCAGCGTATACGGCGCCGCGCCCGCCGGACGGTGCGTGAGGTGGCGCGAATAGTTCTCTATGCCCGAGCAGTAGCCCATCTCCTGCATCATTTCAAGGTCGTAATTCGTGCGCTGCTCGATGCGCTGCGCCTCAAGCAGCTTGCCCTCTTCCTTGAAGTGCGCGACCTGTGCGATCTTCTCCTCGTCGATCGCCGCCATGGCGATTTCCATGTCCTCCTTCTTCGTCACATAATGCGAAGCAGGAAACACCATCGAATGCGTGCGCTCGCCGTAGATTTCTCCGGTCAAGACGTCGAACTCAAGGATGCGCTCAACCTCGTCGCCGAAAAGCTCGATGCGCACGGCGCGGTTATTCCAGCCCGCAGGAAACACTTCTATGACGTCGCCGCGCACACGAAAGCGGCCACGCTCAAAGGCGATGTCGTTGCGCTCGTACTGAATGGCGACGAGCTTGCGCAAGATGTCCTCACGCACGACCGTCTGCCCCTTGTGCAGCGACAGAACCATCTCGTGATAGCTCTCCGGCGAGCCGAGACCGTAGATGCACGAAACGCTCGCGACGATGATGCAGTCGCGCCGCTCGAAGAGCGAGCACGTCGCCGAGTGGCGCAATTCATCAATCTCGTCGTTGATCGACGCATCCTTTTCGATGTATGTATCCGTCGAAGGAATATACGCCTCGGGCTGGTAGTAATCATAATAGCTGACAAAATAGCCGACATAATTCTTCGGGAAGAACGCCTTGAACTCACTCGCCAGCTGCGCCGCCAGCGTCTTATTGTGCGCGATGACAAGCGTCGGCTTCTGTACGCGCTCAATCGTCTTGGCGATCGTGTACGTCTTGCCCGTGCCCGTAGCGCCGAGGAGCACCTGCGCCTCCTGCCCGTTCTCGATGCCCGCCGCCAAGTCCCGAATCGCACGCGGCTGATCCCCCATCGGCTCAAAAGGCGCCGAAACCTCAAACGGTATCTCCTTATCAAACTCCATCGTATTGAGCTTAGGCAAAATCGCCATGTGTGCGCCTCCCCTGTGCAATCTATTTCAACTGTCCATAATATCCAAAAGCTGTTTTGGTGTGACGATATATGGCCTTTCAGGAAAATGCTTCATGTTTCCAGTAACGAGATATGCTCCATCCAAGCGCTTTTCCATGACAACTTTATAAAAAGGCATATCTTTCATATCGGGCAAAATAATATCAATCGGCCTTGCCTGTACCAAGATGCCGAATCGTTCCATAAAAGACAGCAAATACTCTATCTTCTGCGGAGAAAATCCGAACTTCTTGCGTTCTAAAACCTCTCGATACTCTTTCATGATTGCATCGCTGTACAACGGAACGATTTCTCCTGTAATCATCCTGCCAACAACCTGCACAGTAGCAGCGTCCTCTTTAGAAGACAGCAACGCAGACACCAGTACATTCGTATCAATCACAGCAAGGCAAGTCATTTCCCTGCTCCCTGTCGAGCCATTTCAATCTCTCGATTGATTTCTTCCAACGTCATATCAACCGCACCGCTTCTCTTTGCTTCTTGGCGAAGAGTCATGAACGCCTGCATAGCGCCCTCCCTCGTCAACTCCGTCTCCAACGATGAGATTTCAAAAGGTATCCTGCGCTCTCGTACCACAGCTCTGACAAATACATGGATAGCGGTCGCCATATTCATCCCAAATTCCTGGCACAATCCCTCAAATTGCCGCTTAAGCCCCTCTTCCATCCGCACACTGAATGTTGTCTGCGCCATATTGAACACCCCCCTTGAATATCCAAAAGCATACATTCCCTTGCCGCACTTGCGCGGCTCTGCTCTCGTCGAATATCTACCTCCATTATAGCGAACGGGCGGAAAAAAGCAACCGCGCCGAAATTGCTCTTTAGATGCGTATGCTGCCATTTGCAAGATATTTATCCAACTCCCCATTACAAAAGCCCGACTTTTCATCGGGCTTTTGTAATCGACCGCTTATAGGAACCACTGATAAATTCAGCTACCCATCTTCACACATCTACACTGTCCTCTCGTCGTCGACAAATCCTCGACGTAGCTACTGCTACGCCTGCGGTTTATCTCCTAGACAGGAACAGCGTATCTGTGCAAATCTGGGCAACCTCATTTTATCAGCGTTTCCT
>CAJPRR010000098.1 GCA_905373085.1 uncultured Selenomonas sp. | reverse complement strand
AAAAGAAGGAGAAGGAAGGCCGTGTCATACTCGACAAGGCGGCGGAGAGGGTAGCATGAAGAAGAAACGTGTATTCGTGCGCTTGGGACAGGGACTGTCACGAGCCAAGGAGGCGCAGGCGCTGCAGGAAGCGGCGAAAGCGGCCGGCCGCCAAGCGGCGCCGGCACAGGGCGACGCGCCTGCCGCGGGAAGCGTGCCGCCGCCCGCGCAGGGGATGATGCCGCATGGGCAGGGCACGCAGCCGTCTGCGCAGGGGACGCCGCTCTATATGCAGCCGCTGTACATGCCGTATGTGCAGCCGCCCGCCGCCGACGGCGGGACGCAGCAGCCGGAGCAGTTCGTGCCCGGCCTGCAGAACATGTCAAATGTGCGTGGCATGCCGAGCGTGCAGGGCGTGCCGTTTCTGATGTGCGTGCCCGATGCGCAGGGGAGTCCGCAGTGGGTTCCCGTCGTGCCGTTTGCTGCATCGCCGCAGGTGCAGCAAACGGCGCCGGCGCCGCAGCAGGAGCAGTCGTCGCAGCAGACACGGCAATCGCCGATGCAGCCCGCGCCCGAGCGAGAGCAGCTGCCGATGCAGCAGGAGCAGCCGGAAGCACAGCCCGCGCCCGAGCGAGAGCAGCCGCCGGCAGCGCAGCCGCCGATGCAGCAGGAGCAGCCGGCAGCACAGTCCGCGCCCGAGCAGGAGCAGCCGGCGCCGCAGCAGGAGCCGCCGCCAGTGCCGCCGCAGCCGCAAGCGCAGCAGCCGGCACAGCAGCAGCCGGCATCACAGCACAAGTGTCAGCAAGCGCAGTCCGCACTTGCTGACGCTGCCTTCACGCAGCGAAAGAACCGCCGCAAGAAGGTGCGCACAGCCGTGGAATTCGTCTGCATCGCCGTCGCGCTCGTCGCGATCTTCGAGCTGTTTTTCACGCTCAAGACGTACGACGCCTCGGCGGCTGCGGCGGCAGGGGCGGAAGACAAGGGCTTCATCGCCCTCTCCTACTTCGGCGTCGATCGAAACGGCGATACCTCGACGCTCATCGGCAAGGAGGAGCTGCGCCGTCATCTCACCGAGCTTAAGAGCCAGGGCTATGTGACCATCTCGCAGCAGGACGTCCTCGACTACTACCGCGAGGGAAAGAACCTGCCCGAGCGTTCGCTCTTCCTCATGTTCGAGGACGGGCGGCGCGACACGGCGATCTTCGCGCAGGAGATCATGGAGGACTTGAACTTCAAGGCGACGATGATGACGTACCCCGAGAAGTTTGCCAAGGAAGATACGAAGTTCCTGAGTCCCAAGGACTTGCACGAGATGGAAAGCTCGACCTTCTGGGAGATGGGGTCGAACGGCTATCGCCTCGCTTACATCAATGTTTTCGACCGTTACGACGACTTTCTCGGCGAGCTTGACCCGCTGCGCTTCGACATGGTGCGCGGCTATCTTGGCCGCCGCTACAACCACTACTTGATGGACTACATCCGCGACAAGGACGGCGTGCCGACGGAGAGCGAGCGCCAGATGGAACGGCGCGTCGCCTACGACTACGCGCGTCTTCGCGACATCTACGCGGAGGAACTCGGCTACGTGCCCAAGGCGCATGTGCTCATGCATGCGAATACGGGGCGCTTCGGCAACAATCCGCGCGTCAGCGCCGTCAACGAGCGCGAGATCCGCGATTCCTTCCCGATGAATTTCAACCGCGAGGGCTTCGTGCTCAACAAGCGTACGAGCAGCCTCTACGACCTCACGCGCATGCAGCCGCAGCCATACTGGCCGATCAACCACCTGCTCATGCGCATCAACTACGATACGGACGGCGCCCTCTCCTTTGTCGAAGGGCGCGAGGAAGGGCGCCGCGCCTGGGATCTCAAGGAAGGGGCGCTCGAAGCCCACGAGGAGACGCTGATCTTGACGACGCTGCCCGAAGGCAAGGCGCTCGCCCGTCTCACGGACGTCGAAGATTTGCGCGACCTCCGCCTGGAAGCGGAGCTTGAGGGCAACGCCTTCGGCTCGCAGCAGATCTTCCTCAGAAGTTCCGACGATCTTTCGGACGCCGTCTGCGTCACGCTCGTCAACGACCAGCTCGTTGTGACAGAAATCGCGGGCGGCGCAAAGCGCGAACTTTACCGGGAAAAACTGCCCGTGATTCTCGGCGAGAAGATCGTTTCGGTCGAGGAGGCGCACAAGGAAGCGAAGATTGCGGAAAACGAGGCCTTTGCGCGCTATGCGCCCTCGCCCGCCGCGGCCAACGAGTACATGGGACGCGCAAATGAAGAGCGCGAGACGTACGCCGCTGCCGTCGAGGACGGCGCCGCTCCCTACGAGGGGAGCGAGAGTTTCCATCGCCGCGGCAAGTGCAGGATCGCGATTCATCTTTCGGACGACCGCCTGAGCGTCGAAGTCGACGGGCATACAGGTCCTGAGGATCTCGCCGTCTCCCGCACGGAGCGCGGCGCGGTTTTCCTCGGCGCCTCTTGGCAGGGCGAGGCGTGGAGTCAGCGCAATCTCGCCGACGATGTTTACGACGGCGTTTTCAAGAAAGTGCGCGTCCTGACGGAAACGGGGCGCGAGAGCAAGGAGGAGCGCGTCCTTTACACGAGCGAGTACAAGGGCTGGGAAAAGGCGAAGCACAGGGCAGGGGAAATCTGGGAAGGCATCCTGCGCTGGTTCCTCAAATATGTATGATATTGCATGCCGAAGAGAGGGCGCGTGAGAGAAGCTTGCGCGCCCTGCGTGGCGTAAGGGGAGGTTTTTATGCGCTGGTTGATGTTGGGGCTGTTTCTTGCCGCGGGGCTGTCCCTCGGGGGATGCGTGCAGGCGGAGCCGCTGAAGAGTGCGCCGCATGCGCCCGTGGAACTTGCAACCTGGCATGTCCGCTGGGATGCGGCGGCCGGTGACGCCGACTATCGCCTGATGCGCGGCAAGCTCTCGAAGGTCGCCATCTTCGCCGCTTGCTACGACGAGAAGGACGAGCTTTATGTGCCCGAAGAAGTGAAGTCCCTCGTGAATTCGTACCGCATTCGCAAGGTCGAACGCTATCTGAGTTTCACGAATGACGTCATGGGCGAAAAACACGTGGAAAAGGACAGGGAACTTCTGCGCCGCCTCCTCGCGACGGACGAGGGAATCGAAAAGGAGGCGCGTCTGATGGCAGAGACGGCAGAGAAATTCGGCATGGAGGGCGTGGAACTCGACTACGAGAACTTCCGCAAGGACGAGGAGATCATGACGCGCTATCGCGCATTCCTTCAGAAGCTTGCCGAGGTCACGAAAGAGCGCGGCCTGAAGCTTCGCGTCGTGCTCGAACCCTCGATGCCTTTTGAAGGGCTTCCCGCAGAAGCCGAGTACGTCGTGATGTTCTACAACCTTCACGGCAAGCACAGCGGCCCGGGTCCGAAGGCGGACCGCGACTTCATCGAAAAGACTTTGAAGAAGATGGAAGCCTTGCCCGGCAGAAAAGCGGCGGCCTTTGCGACGGGCGGCTGTCTGTGGCAGGATTACGGATTTTTCGGTCTCAAGAAGGGCGAGGCGCGTTTCCTCACGGAGAAGGAGGCGGCCGCCTTGGCGAAGAAGCACGGCAAGACGCCCGAGCGCGACGCCGAGAGCGCGGCGCTTCACTTCACATTCTCGGCGGACGGGCACGACGGGGAAGTTTGGTATGCGGATGGGGAGACGCTGAACGCATGGATCACGCTCGCGGCAGAAAACGGCGTCGAGGCGGTGAGCATTTGGCGGCTCGGCGGCAACGACACTATCGCCGATGTACGAAGCGAGTAGAGGAAAGGAAGAGATGGGAGCAGTCATGCGCGATGGGAAGATAAAGAAAAGAAGCGGGAAGAAGGGCGCTCTCTGCGCCATGGCCTTCCTGTTCGCCGCTCTTTGCAGCACCGCAGCGGCCGCTGCGCCTGCGGCTGAGAGAGCCGATGCCGCGGCAGCCTTTGAAGCGTCGAGACTCGCGGCGCTCGCGGGCACGGAGGCTTCTGCGCGGCAGGAAGAGGCGGGGAGAGCCTTGGAACTGCCGGACGAGGCGGAAGAAGTGCAAGGCTTGCGCGGACAGACGATGCAGGAGAGCGCCGAGGAGAGCGCCTATGCCGCGCTGCGCAGGAAGAATCTCGGCCACATTGCCGAGAAGAGGCGCTTCATCTGCAGCACGAAGCCCGCCGTCATCTTTACGTTCGGCGGATTGTCGAAGGAGGCGCCTCTTCTTGAAATATTGGAGGAAATGAAGGCTCAGGGAATGCGCGGCACCTTCTTCGTCACGGAGCGCGAGCTTTCGAGGAACCGGAGGAATATCGAGTTGATTCGCGCCTATGGGCAGGAACTTGGCATCGGCCTGCGTCCCGAGGAGGGCGCGGGCTTCGACGACTATTGTGCGCAGATCGAGCGCATCCGCGAAGGGCTTCGAGCCTACGGCCAGGAAACGAATGTCGTGCGCCAGATGGCGGGCGCGGACGAGCCGGCGATTGGCGAGGCGGTCTCCGCGCTGGGCTGCATCCTCGTCGGGCAGGGCTTCAACGCCGTGCAGTCGAAGCACAAGGACGCGCAGTCGCCCGCAGAAGTCATGCCCGACCTCTTCGGACGCTGGACGACGTCGTTCAACCGCGGCGAGATCATCTACATGCGCACGGACTACTATACGCACTCCTCGCTCGCCGTTGAGCTTCTGCGCACCTTGAAGCGGGAGAAGGTTGACAATATCGCTTATGTGACGCACGCCCTGCCCGAGGAGCGAGAGAGGGAGCGGGCGGCCTCGGGCTATGCCTGCACATCTGTCCTCGATGTTCTCGGCGATACATCGGCTCTTTATACATATCCCGTCGATTCAGCGACATTGCCCGAGGAAATCCGCCCGTACATTCGCAAGGAAAAGCTCACGGGCAGCGCGTTTTCGCAGGAATTCTACAAACGCTATGTCGGTGCGCCCGAAGTCGGCGAGACGGATCGCATGTTCGGCTTTTCGCGCATGGAGATGCGCCGCGCAGACAGGACGGGCATCGTCAAGACGGCGCCCGCGCGAACCGTGTTCTTCACCTTCGACGACTGGGGAAGCGACGATTCCATCAACCATCTGCTTGCCGTCTTGAACAAGCACCGCGTGCACGGCACGTTCTTCATCATCACGAAGAACATCCACAACAATCCGAATCTCGTGCGTGCTATCGTGGCGAATGGCAACGAGGTCGGCAGTCATACGGACACGCACACGCCCATGTGCGTGCAGGACAAGAACGGCAGGAACAAGGCTATTATGGACGAGGAGACTTACGAACTCGACGTGCGCTCCTCCTACGAGAAGCTCGCGCTGACCATGGGCGACATGCGCCTGCCGTCGGGGAGATACGCCCTGACGCGCATCCTGCGCCCGCCGACGCTCGCCGTGAGCCGCACAGGCGTCGCGAGCATTCTGCATAACGGCTTCGATTACGTTGTCAACGGCAGCGGCAGCACGGAGGACTACAACGCCGTCTCCCTCGAATCCCTCGTCGGCATCCTGCATCGCCTGACGCACGAAGACGACGGCTCGGTGAAGCGCGGCGCGATCCTCGTCATGCACATGAGCGCGACCGCCATGCGCACGGCGCCCGCCCTCGACATGCTGCTGACGGCGAACGACCTCCTGCCCGACGGCCATCCGGGAAAGTTCAAGGTCGCCCTCCTCGGCGACTACCTGACGGAAGGCTACGATCAAAGGATGAAGCAGATTCCGCTGGCAAAGGAGAAGACGATCAGCCCGTTTTGAGAAAGAAAAGACGCGCAGCCGTTTTGTCGGCTGCATGCGTCTCGGATCGCTTTTTTTATGAAGAAGCCGCTTTCGGATGATTTCCGAAAGCGGCTTTTGCTTCTGTATGGGAGATTCGGCTCATGATATGCAGCAGATCGGAACTGCCATGCACACTTTCTGCCGTATCATTTCGCCAGGGCTTTCTGCCCGCGCGGCTTGTCGATCCAATCCGTGACGGGAAAGAGCGTCGAGGGAAAGGCCGCTTCGTCCATCAGACGGTCAAGCTCGAAGAGCACGAGGATGCGTGCCGTGCCGCTTCTCGTGTACTCGCCGTTGTAGCTGCGCGAAGCGGGCAGGTCGATGACGAGATCGCGCTCGCGGTCGTAGCCGATGAGCTGCAGACTGACGTAGCTGTGCAGGATGAGGTCGCCCTTCCAGTTGCGGTAGGAGGACTCCTCGTAGTTCGTGACGACGAAGCCCGCGATATAGTCGGCATCCGTCGCTTCGGCGGCTTCGCGCATGCGCGAAGCCAGCTTTCCCTTGCCGCTGTAGATGATCTTCATCGTCTGCCGCACGCCGTCATCGCTCGCATAGACCACGGCACGCAGCGTCTCGTTGAGCGGCACGTGGAAGTCGCGCACGAGACGCGCCGTCATCTCTTCGATGACTTCCGGCGGCATCGAGCGCGGCACGACGGGACGCAGCAGCACGATGTGGCGCTGGCCGATCGGCGCCGGCGGCAAGTCTTTTTCAGTCCCTGCCATTCGGGCAGCCGCATTTTCAGCAGCCGCAGCCTCGGCGACGGAAGCCGCCTTTGCGCTTTCTGCCGCACCTGCGGGCAAGGGGAAAATTGCCGCAAGAAGCACGGCAGAAAGCGCGAGTGTCAGAATCCTTGCAAGACCGTGCTGCATGTCTTCGCCTCAGGCTTTCGACGAGGAATGCTCGCCCTCGGACGCAGCGACGACGATGGAGACGGCGCCGTCGCCCGTGACGTTGAGACACGTGCGGATCATGTCGAGGATGCGGTCGATGCCGGCGACGAGCGCAAGACCTTCGAACGGCAGCTGCGCCGCCTGCAGCACCATCGCGAGCATGATGAGACCCGCGCCCGGCACGCCCGCCGTGCCGATGGAGGCGAGCGTGCCCGTGAGGACGATCATCGCCATCTGCTGGAATGTGAGGTCGATGCCGAAGACGTTCGCAATGAAGAGCGAGCACACGCCCATGTAGAGCGCCGTGCCGTCCATGTTGATCGTCGCGCCCAAGGGCAGGACGAAGGAGGAGATCTTGCGCGAGACGCCGAGCTTCTCTTCGCAGTTCTTCATGTTGACCGGCAGCGTGCCCGAACTCGAGCACGTCGTAAAGGCGAGCATCATTGCCTCCGACATGCCGCGGAAGAACTTGATGGGACTCATCTTGCCGAAGACGGAAGCCATCGTCGAGTAGACGAGCACCGCATGAATGATGCTGCCGATGAAGGCGCAGAGGATGACGGAGAGGAGCGGCAGCAGCACCTTCGGCCCGTTCTTCGCGACGACAGGCAGGAGGAGCGCGAAGACGCCGTAGGGCGCGAACGCCATGATCATGCCGATCGCCTTGTAGCAAACCTCGGCGCAGGCGTCGAAGAAGCCGATGAGCTTCGCGCCGCGCTCGCCGCCGACCTGCGTGATGGAGACGCCGATGAAGAGCGCGAAGATGATGACGGGCAGGATCTCGCCCTTCGCCATCGACGCGATGGGATTCGTCGGCACCATGTTGACCAAGACCTGCATGACGGACGGCGCTTCCTTCATCTCGGGCGCCGTGCCGCTCAGGGCGAGGCCGACGCCCGGATGGATGACGCCCGCCACCGAGAAGCCGATGATGATGGCGATCGCCGTCGTAGACAGATAGATGCCGACCGCCTTGGCGCTGATGCGTCCGAGCGTCTTCGTGTCGCCCAGGCTCGTGACGCCGACGATCAGCGACGAGAAGACGACGGGTACGATCATCATCTTGATGAGGTTGATGAAGATCGTGCCGATCGGCGCGATCCACCAGTTGATGAAGCCGATGTACTCTTCTCCGACGGCCAGTCCGACGACGACCGCGAGGACGAGTGCGATGAAGATGCGTACAGAGAGATTCAAGGTTTCCACACCCTTTCATAAAAGATAGATATTCGGGGGCAATTCCGCCAAGAGGGTTTCCTCTTGGAAAAGCGTGGAACTGTCTTCTTGCCTCTTCATTATAGCAAATTCTTTCTTCTGCGTCTAATCAGCTGGGAAGACTATGGAAGCCCGGATCTTGGGAGGAACATCCCTCGCGCGTGAAAGGCGTGGAGGAAGATTCCGCTTCTCAGGCGATACTGACCCCCGTGACGCCTTCGATGCGGCCTATGGCTTCGGCGAGTGTGACGCCCTTGACCTTCGCGTGGTTGAAAAGCTCGAATTCCAGCACGAGGGCGCGGTCGCCGTCCTGCGAGCGCGTCGTCTTGACCGTATGCACCGTGAGGTTCATATCCTCGATGCACTCGTTGACGTGCACGATCTGGCCGGGCAGGTCGCGCGTGAAGACCGTCAGGAGGATGTGGTTGTCATGCAGCACCCACTCGTCGATGCGAGAAAGTGCGCCGAGCGTCACGAAGACGAGTCCCGTCGCCAAAAGAGCCGCCGTGTAGTAGCCGCCGCCGACGGCGAGGCCGACGCCCGCGACGACCCAGAGGCAGGCCGCCGTCGTCAGTCCCGTGACCGTCAGCCCCTCCTTCATGATCGCGCCCGCACCCAAGAAGCCGATGCCGGAGACGACCTGTGCCGCAAGGCGTGCAGGATCGGCGTTCGTCTTGCCCTCGACGCCCTGATAGATCGCCGTCGAGATGAGCATGACGAGGCACGAGCCGAGGCACACGAGCATGTTCG
>CAJPRR010000097.1 GCA_905373085.1 uncultured Selenomonas sp. | reverse complement strand
AGCGTAGCGCTCGCTGAACGGGTTCGGCGTCTCGCCCTCCTGTATGCGGTAGATATACGACTTGCTCTTCGCGCTGTGACGTGCGGAGAAGTCGCGCCCCTCTTCCCGCGCCGCCTTGACGACGATGTCGGGCGGCAGGACGCTGTTCATCGCACGCACGATGCGCTCTGTCGGGATGCGCCCGTCGGTGAAGAAGTTCACGACCTGCCCCATGGCGTGAACGCCCGCGTCGGTACGTCCCGCCGCCGCCAGTTCGATCGCATCGCCGAAGACGAGCGCAAGCTTTTCCTCCAGGACGTTCTGCACGGCGCGGATCGGCGGGCTCTGGCGCTGGAAACCATGGTATGCTGTGCCGTCGTAGGAGACGGTCAGACATACATTGCGCGCGCGCGCCTTCATCCTTTCCTTGTGCTCGCGCTTCATGCGATGCCGCCGAACTTCAAGGCGGCGAGCGCCGCGAAAAAGAGTGCGCCGAAAGCGTAGGCGACATAGTCGATGGAGCTGATGCGCAGCGCCTTCATCTGCGTGCGCCCGACGCCGCCGCGATAGCAGCGCGCCTCCATCGCCAGCGCGAGATCGTCGGCGCGGCGAAACGCCGAGATGAAGAGCGGCACGAGCACGGGCACGAACCCCTTGACGCGCTCGATGACGCTTCCCTCCGTGAGGTCGGCGCCACGCGCTTGCTGCGCCTTCATGATCTTGTCTGCCTCCTCAATCAAGGTCGGCACGAAGCGCAGCGCGATCGTCATCATCATGGCGATCTCGTGCGCGGGCACGCCGACGCGCTTCGCGGGCTGCATGAGGGTTTCCAAGGCATCGGTCAGGGCGAGCGGCGAGGTCGTATACGTGAGGAGCGCGGACAAGAGAATCAGAAGCGCCAGCCTGAGCGCGATGAAAAATCCCTTCGCCGCGCCCTGCCAAGTGAGGTCGAAGAGCCATACATGGAAAAAGGCGTCGCCCGGCGTGCTCACGAGGTGGATGACGAACGTGAAGGCGATGATCCACGAGAGCGGCTTCAGCGCCTTGAGCATCAGGAGGGGCGGCACGCGGCTGACAGCGATCAGCGCCGCCGTGAAAGCCGTCAGAGCCGCATAAGCGAGCGGCGAGTCAAAGATAAAGATCGCCGCAAGGAAGAAGAACAAGAGGACAATCTTCGTGCGCGGATCGAGGCGATGCAGGAGCGAGTCGCCCGGGAAGAACTGCCCGAGCGTGATGTCCTTCAGCATAGTCTTCGCCTCCCCAGAGCCTCTTTGATGCGCACTGCGCCATCCGCCGCATCGAAGGCGGCGGGATCGAGATCGAGTCCCTTCTCGCGCAGCTCTTCCAGAAGCTCGACGAGATGCGGCGCACGAAGTCCCGCCTCCGCAAGCCTTTCCTTGGCAAAAAAGACCTCGCGCGGCGCACCTTCGAGTGTCGCGCGTCCTGCGTGCATGACGATGAGGCGGTCGGCATAGTGCGCGATGTCGTCCATATTATGCGAGACGAGCACGATGGTCACGCCGCCCTGCTCATGCAGTTCGGCGAGACGCGCGAGGAGCGCGGCGCTCGCACGCGGGTCAAGCCCCGCCGTCGGCTCATCGAGCACGAGATAGCGCGGCTTGAGCGCCAGGACGCCCGCGATCGCCGCACGCCTCCTTTGCCCTCCGGACAGAGCAAACGGCGACCGCGCCCCGAACTCGGAGACAGGAAGCCCCACGAAGTCCAGCGCCGCCCTCACGCGCTCCTCGACCTCCTGCGCGGAAAGCCCGAGACGCGTGGGGCCGAACGCGACATCCTTTTCCACCGTCTCCTCGAAGAGCTGGTGCTCGGGGTACTGGAAGACCATGCCGACGCTGCGCCTCGCCTTCTTCGCCTCCGCGCCCTTCCTGCCGATGTCCGTGCCGTCGACGAGAACCGTGCCGCTGTCGGGCTGCAGAAGGCCGTTAAGATGCTGCACGAGCGTCGATTTGCCCGATCCCGTATGCCCGGCGAGCGCCGTGAAGCTGCCCGCCTCGATCGTCAGCGAGACGTCCGAAAGAGCCTTGCGCTCAAACGGTGTGCCGCGCATGTATGTGTAGTCGATATTTTTCAGCACGATGGACAAAGCGCACTCACCAGTTCCTTATCCGTCAAGAGATCCTGCGGCAGCGATATGCCGTCCGCGCGAAGGAGCGCCGCCAGCTCGACGGCGAGCGGCACGTCGAGGCCACGCGCCTTCATGCCCGAGACGTCCTGGAACACCTCGCGCGGCGTTCCCTCTGCCGCGATGCGCCCCTCCTCCATGACGATGACGCGGTCGGCGGCGGCCGCCTCCTCCATGAAGTGCGTGATATAGATGACGGTGATGCCCCTCTCGCGATGAAGCCGCTGCACCGTCTGCAAGACCTCCTGCCTGCCCAAAGGATCGAGCATCGCCGTCGGCTCGTCGAGCACGAGGCAGCGCGTCCGCATCGCCAGTGCGCCCGCAATCGCCACGCGCTGCTTCTGCCCGCCCGACAAGAGGTGCGGCGCCGCCGTGCGGTAGCGCTCCATACCGACGGCAGCAAGCGCGTCTCTCACGCGCACACGGATTTCCGCCGGCTCTATGCCGAGGTTCTCCGGCCCGAAGGCGACGTCGTCCTCGACGACGGCGGCGATGATCTGATTGTCGGGATTCTGAAACACCATGCTCACGAGCTGGCGAATGCGCCAAAGCTCCTGCGTCTCCTTCGTATCCAGCCCCGCGACCGTACATCGGCCCTCGGTCGGCAGGAGGAGCGCATTGAAGTGACGCGCCAGCGTCGACTTGCCCGAACCGTTCGTGCCGAGGACGGCGAGAAACTCGCCGTCGGCGATGGACAAGGAGACGTCGGAAAGCGCCCGATAAGCGTCCTCTTCCCCCGCATGGAATACGTGCGAAAGATGTTCGGCACGAATGAACTCCGCCACGCTTCTTGCCTCCCCTGTCATGCACGGACGAAAAACTGCCGCGCCCTTCTCCCCTCTATCAACAAAACACCCCCATTATACCCGATTTCAATCGTCAACACAAATAAAATTTTAGGATAACAATTCCAGCCTGCCCGCCTCCATGCGATAGAGGCTGTCAGCATAGTCCGCCGCCTCACGTTCGTGCGTCACGAGAAGGACAGCCTTGCCGTGCGCCGCCTCCTCGCGCAGCAGCGTGAGGACGAGGCGCGTATTCTCGTCGTCGAGATCGCCCGTCGGCTCGTCGATCAGCAGGACGGCACTGTCGCGCACCAAGGCGCGAGCCAGCGTCAGGCGGCGCAGCTCGCCGCCTGAAAGCTCCGTCGGATCGGCGCACCTGAGATGCGCGATGCCGAGCCGCTCCATAAGCTGCTCGGCACGCGGCTTCGCCTCTCGCGCCTCGCCGTAAAGCGAGCACGGCAGCAGCACGTTCTCCTGCACCGTCAAGCTGGAGAGCGCCATGAGCGTCTGCGGCGCGAGGCCGATCTGCCGATTGCGCAGCCGGGCAAGCTCCGCCTCTTCCAGTCGGTAGATGTCCGTATCATCCAGGAGAACGCGTCCCGTGCCCGGCTCCATGAGGCCTGCCAGCATTTTCAAAAGCGTGCTCTTGCCACTGCCCGAACGTCCCGTGATGGCGATCAAGGCGCCCGCACGCAGCGAAAAGTCCGTTTCTTCGACCGCCATGAAGAAGCCCTGCGGCGCACTCGGCCGCAGGAAATCCCGGCTGATTTTTTCTGCACGAAGTTCCATCACATATCCTCCCGCAGCGTCACATCCATGCGCCGCACAGTCCAAAGCGCCGCGAGCGCGGCGGAAAGAACAGCGGCGCAAAAAGCCCCTGCCGCCAAAAGAGCGATGCCCGAAGCGTCGGGCAGAAGGTACGGCCGCGCAAAGCTGTCCTTCAAGAGTGCGGCAAAAGGCAGCAGCACGAAAGCGCCTGCAAGGACGCCGCCCGCCGCGCCAAGAGAAGAAACGATGAGGGCTTCAGCGAGGACGATTCGCGCGAGCACGCCTCTCCTTGCGCCGCTGATGAGGAGCACGGCAAACTCCCCGCGCCTCTCCGCGAACACCAGCCGGAAGGCGAGCGCCAGAAGCCCGATGCACAGCAGCCAGACCACGAAGAGCAGGACGCCGACCGTCCCCGTGACGCCGCCCAGTCCCGCCTCCACGCTCCGAACCATGCCGTGCGCGGGCCGCGCCGCGAGATCGGAATAGGCAGCGGAAATCGCCTGCGCCACAGCCTCAGGGCTGAAGTCGGGCGCGGTCTTGACGAGCACGGCGGAAATCGCCTGCTCGGGATCGACGCCCTGAAACGATGCAAAATCCAGCTCCGCCGCATTCTTCATCATGGCGCGGATCGTCTCCATATTCGCGTAGACCGCCGTATCCATGCCCGTTCCCGTCGGACTCAGGCGGCCGACGACGCGGCACGGCACATTGTAGAACTTCAGCTGCCTGTCTGCGGGCACGGAGATGCCGCTGCCGCAGAGGATGTCGCCATAGCCGACGTCGCCCGCATAACTCTCCAGAAGCCACGGCCGGATCGTGAAGTCCGTCGCCGGATCGAAGCCGATCAGCTGCACCGCTACAGAGCAGCAGCCGGCGTTTGCCGATGTCAGGAAAAACTGCGGCGCGGCGCGTTCGACGCCGGGCAAGGACGCGATTTCTGCAAGGCGCGAGGCGTCCATGTAGAACTGAAGCGGCTTTCCCTGCACGAGCACGCCTTCCAGACCGCCGTCCGCCTGCGCCGCCTTGGGCAGGACCAGAATGTCCGCACCCAGGCGCTCCTGAAAGCGATTCAAGCCGTTCTGCAAACTCAAGACGACGAGCGAACCGCCGAAGAGCGCCAAGGCGAGCAGCGCCGCCACCAGCCCCAGTGCGACGGTGCGCGAAGGATTCCTGCGGCAGTTCCGCACGGCAAGAAAGCGTGCGAAGCTCATCGGCCATCCTCCTTCCGATAGCAGTAAACATCCAGGCAGGCGAGCAAGATCAGCACGACGGAAATCGCCCTTGCCGCAGGCTGCATCACCGTATGGCAGCGCATCGTCTCCATCATGCAGAGATCAATCATTGTTCCCGGCAGGAGGAAAGCCAACGCCGCTGCAGGAATCATCGCCAGAGCCAGCCCCATCTTGATTTGGGCGCGAGGAATCAAAGCGTGCAGCAAAGAGATGACGAAGAGCACAGCTGCAACACCCGTGAGCGCCTCGCCCGCCCAATGGCACACCATCCACTTGCCGTCCGCCTGCTGAGCGCAAGGCGCGAGGAACGTGCGCATGCCGACGAGAAACGCGCCGCTTGCGAGCAAGAGCAGGACATCGGTCAATTTGATCTTCCATTTCTTCTTTTCCAATGAAACTCTCCTTTCCAATCTCCGCGAAATACACTCTTTCATCATAACAGAGATGGGAACGTTTTTCAACGACGCCTTTTCTCAAGCAAAACTGCGGCACGACAATCTTGCAAAAAAAACTCCCGAACAGAACCTTCCTTCCGTTCGGGAGCGCTCCTCAAGAGAGCCGTTTCCTCATTTTCATGTAGCGTTCGCCGCTGCTTCCTTTGCAGCTTCCTCGTTCTTTTCCACCTCGGAACTGGACAGAAGATATTCGACCCTGATGCTCAGCATCGTATTGAGGTCGAGAAACTTTCCGTCGAGCGTCTGTACGACGGGCAGCGCGTTCATGCGCGAGCCGTCGATGTAGACGATCTTCGCCACCTCGCCGTTGGAAAGCTTGACCCAGTTGCCGTTGAGCGTGCTGGAAAAGTTGCGGATGAAAACGATGCCGTACTCCGCATCCAGACGTCCCGCAATGCACTCGTCCGAAAGAACGGAAAAGACCTCGAAAGGCGAGCGCCGTTTCGCGTAGTAGCGACGCGACGCCATCGCATCGTAGGTGTCCAGAATGGCGAGAATGCGCGCGAACTTGCAGATTCCGTCCTTCTTCATCTTCTGCGGATAGCCCGATCCGTCGTTTCGCTCATGATGCTGCAGCACGGCCTCCACGACCTGCTTGTCAAGTTGAAGAGCGGAATGCGAGACGATCTCGTACCCCAGACGCGCATGCTTCTCCATGAGGCGGCGCTCCTCCGGCGTATAGAGCGCGATCTTCTTGAGGAAGTTCGGCGCGAACGAAGTGTAGCCGATATCCATGAGGAACGCCGCCAAGATTAGGCGCTGCCTTTCCTGCGCCGGCATCTTGAGCCACTGCGCCATGAGACCGGCGAGAACAGCGACACGCATCGTATGATGCAGCTGGTACGAGCCAATGGTTTCCATGTTGTAAATGTGCGTGACAGCCTTCGCACTCGATGAAAGCGGCGCGAAGTTGCGCGAAATCGTATCTGCCTCCGCTACATCAATGCGGCCGTTGGCACGTACCGAACTGAAAAAGTTCTGCAGCTCCTCGAAGCACGCTTCATACTTCTCAAGGTACGCCGCTTCAAGCACCGAAGTCTTGCGCAGCACGACGCCGGACTTGGAGGTCGGCCGATGATCTTCCTCCTCAGGCGCAAGAGGCATCTCCTCACGATGCACCTCTTCGGGGACTTCAGACTGCGCTTCTTTCTTTGCCTTTGCCGCTCTCTGAGCCGCACGCGCCTCGACCTCCGCCAGCGCCTTCTTCTTTGCCTCTTCTGCAGCTGCCAGCACAGCCATCGCCGCCTGCGCCTGCTCGCTCGACACCTTCGAGGCGGCTTCCGGCTCTTTCTTCGCCTGCGGCGGCTTGGCAGCAGCGGGCGGCTCGGCAGCTTTGTCCGCCTCGTCTGCATCGGGCAGCAAGATGCGTACGAACACGATTCCCCTCTGATCGAGATATTCGATCCGCTGCTCATCAAGCACCGTTCCCTCACCCAAGAGGATGGACATGTCCTCAGCATACACTGTCCGGCCGAGAACCATGCCTTCTTTCAACTTGTCAACGGGATACTTCTTCAACATCCACTTGCACTCCCTTGCGACTCGTTGCAAATTGCAGGAGAATTTATTTTCATTTCCATGCAGCAACCCCCCGGCAAATCTTCAAAGCAACGACAAAAATATCATGCCTCCTGCACTTCATCATTCGTCATCAAGGACACGATCTTGATGTTGCCCTTCGTGTTGAGATCAAGGAAATCCCCTTCCATGGTCTGCACGACAGGCAACGCATCGAGACGCGATTCGTCGATATAGACGATTTTTCCCACACGTCCGTCGCTGAGCCTGACCCAGCAGCCGTTCAAGGCTTGGCAGATATGACGGACGAACGAGACGCCGTACTCCGTATCCAAACGGCCGCGCAGAACGTCATCGGCAAGAATCTTGAATACATCAAAGGGCGAACGCTTCCTCTTGTAGGCGCGATTGGAAGCCATCGCGTCGTATATGTCCGCGATGGCAAGGATACGCGCAAAGCCGCAGATCTGCTCCTTTTTCAGGCCTGCCGGATAGCCTGAGCCATCGTTTCTCTCATGGTGCTGCAGCACGGCGCCGACGATCTGCTCGTCCGCACCGAGCGCAGAGCGAGCAAGAAGCTCTTTCCCCAGTCGCGCATGCTTCTGCATGAGCCTTCGCTCCGCATCGCTGTAGTAGCCTTGGATCTCAAGGAACTCTTCTGCAATGCGCGTCGTGCCGATTTCCAAGAGAAAGCCCGCCATGATGAGGCGCACTCTCTCCGATGCATTCAACTTGAGAAACTGCCCCATAAGACCCGCAAGGATGGCGACGTGCATGCTGTGGTGAAGCTGATGATCCTCCTCCGCTTCCACATTATAAATCTGCACAATCGCCTTCGCGCTTTCGCACAGGGGCAGAAACTCCCGCGCAAGCGACTGCGCCGCTCCCACGTCGATGCGCAAATTCTCCCTCGTATCGGCATAGAACTTCTTCAACGAGGCAAAAACCTCGATGTACCGCAGCACATAAGAGTCGTCCTGAAGCTTCTCCTTCTTCGGCGCAACCTTCGCAGGCTTCTCCTGCACCGCATCGGCAGGCGGCTCTTCCAGCGCGGATGCCGCCTTTGCCGGAGCCGCTTCCTCCTCATCCTCCACCTGAATCTGCACCGAAAAGATATCGTGATCGGCAAGAGCATCGATCATCTTGGACGTGAGTGTCGTTCCTTCGCCCAAGAGAACCGTCATATCGCTTCTGTGTACATCCTGTCCAAGAACCATGCCTTCCTTCAGGCGACCGATCGAACACTTTTTCAACATCATCCTGCACCCTTCCATGGCGAAGCAGCCGAATGCACTCTGGAGACGCGCAGCGCCGTCAGACAACATCCGACTGCCTTTTTCTCCCTCTGCCCAAGGAAGTGCCGATAAATTCAGCCACCTGTCTTCACACATCCAGACGATTTCATCTTATCAGCTCTCCCTAAAAATCCTATAATCGTCGCATTTGATTATATCATAATTCCACCTCGAATGCTACAAGATTCAACGAACAAACATCGTCTCACGAAAAAGATTGTCCTGAAAGGCTGCGCTTCAAAAAGCTTCTTTAGTTCGTTTTTCCCATTATAGCACACTATAGGACTAAACACCATAATTTTATTAAATTTCATCTTTTTCTCATCTAGGATGATTTGCCCATAGCAAAAGACGAGAAGCGCATGCCTCTCGTCTTTTTCCCTCAAAAAACCATATATCGCCGCCTGCTGCTGCCTTAAAGCGTCCTGAACGTAAAGTCGCCATTCGCCGCACCGATCTC
>CAJPRR010000096.1 GCA_905373085.1 uncultured Selenomonas sp. | reverse complement strand
TCTGCTGCTTGAAAAATTTTGGGAAACTGTCCGATTTGCTATTGCAATTAACCTTTCTGTTTATTTTGTAAATACCACACAAAAAAGAGGATGTTTCTTCTATTCCTCACTTCATATACTACACCTACAATTAGTCAGAAAATTCATAAGCCAAAAAAGGCTTGCCAATACATGATAAGAAGGTGTCCACTCGGTCGTGTACACCCCTTTATAAACGAAAAAATCGACGACCTAGATCATACTTAGGCCGTCGTTGTCACTCGTGATAATGAACGAGGTTTTTTATTCTGGTTGTTGCTCTATCTGTTTTGTGTCATTATCTTCTTATTTTTCTGCCCATTCAAACATTGCCGTATTAACGATTTCTTGCATATCTTCTTTATTCTTATCCCCTACCAGCTCTCTTAGCTTTGTAGCTTTTTCTGAATACCACTCTTCTAATTCTTCAAGGCGCTTTTGTTCTGCTTCCTTTTGCTGTTCGTTGTCTCTCGGCTTCTCCGTTACTTCTTGCAAATTCATCTCTTATGTCCTCCTATTTGTATTGTAGGTGTAGTATATAAAGTGATGGATAGAAAGAAGCACCCTCTATAAAGGATATAAAGGGAAAGAAGATATAAGTAAATGAAAAAGAATAAAGTAAGAAGAGTATATAAGTTAGAAGAAGAGAATTAACTCATTTCTGAGATATTTAAGGATAACACAAAAGAAAAAGCTTGTCAAGATGTACAAATTATTCATTTTTACAAAAATGAATCAAAAGTACTACTTATAGTATTATAGATCCAGTAAATATATCCAATATTGGATATATTTCATTCAGATATTAACTACACCTTTAGAAACGATCTCCCTCATACGAAAGTAAAGGTTCCGCATCAACGGGGTTTCATATTTTCTGTACGTCTTTTTAGCAAAAGCCTCTCCTATTGCATCTATCGCATCTGCATACATTATAAAGCTTACAGGGAAAGCAAATAGCCCCCTGATTATTTCCCGCTTCGCAAATTCTTGCAGCGCAACATTAACGGCCGCTACTCCAAGCGTCATAACAATGGGAATATGTGATACGAAAGAGAGCGTGACTGATAAAAAAACATTCAACTCGTATTCGCGCAACTTAATAAAAGTTCCCGTGAACATTCCCGCGTACACGATAGTAAGCATAAAAACAATCATGATTAAGCTCCCACTTCATCTTTAGTGGTATAGAGAGAAACTTCCCTTTGCAATCCTGATCTTAACAAGATTATCGCCCCTTTATTATACATAATCACCCGAAAAAAAAGAAATACCGCCGCGATTTTACGACGGTATCCTTTTATACTTCTTTCAATTTTGAAAGACTCTTTCACCCTGTATATATGCCCGTTCTTCCTCGTATGCTGCTTCTCCGTAAAGCTCTTCTACGACTTCTTCGATATCTTCAAGAACGCATATCCAGTCATTTTTATCGTCATAAATCTCGCCCTCGTAAAGCTCTTCAAGACGTTTCATGACTTTATCCTGCCAGTGATTATCTATAATCACGTCGAAAAGCTCCCGCATGATATAATCATAGTTTACTTGATCGACGCATACGAGTAAGTGACTCATGATCGTACTAAGTTTAGCTTTTTACTTGATGTATAACATTTTTCATTCCCCCATTTTATATGTCTTTGAAAATATCGCCCGCACGACGATTCAATTCTTCGTTTGTATGTAAGTATCTCATCGTCGTTGTAAGCTGCGAGTGTCCTGCACGCATCGCGATTGTACGAATGTCGATACCGCGTGCGCCCATGATAGAAATGTTCGTGTGCCGTAAGAGATGCATCGTCAGACGTTCTATACCGCTCTCCCTCGCTATAATATCCATCGCGTGACGAATGCTCTCGGGATTCTGCGGCTTGTTCTTATTCCGCTTATCCGGAAAAATATGCGTTCCCGTCGCGTATTTGCGGCGATGTTTTTTAAGCATATCGAGAATATTTTCAGATACGGCGATCGAGCGCGACTTTCCTGATTTCGTACTCTTTTCTTCCATCTTATTACCCAAGTACGCAATAGCTTTCTTGACCTCTATATAACCGTGCTCCCAATCAATATGCTCCCATTTGAGAGCGCACAACTCTCCGCGTCTCATCCCTGTAGCAAGTGCTAAACGAATGTAGACCGGCATGTTATGTGTCTTCGTCCAAGGATCGCGGTCATAGATATCTGTAGCCTTGATCATACGTTTTACTTCATCTTCTGTCAGCGGCTTTTTCTCTTCTTGTATGATCGACGGCTTCTTGACAAATTCACACGGGCTTTTTTTCACGATACCGTCGCGCATGAGTTTCCGATAAGCGTTAGAAATCACGTTAGCAGCCTTGTGAACCGTGCTCGCGCTGTACTTCTTCCCTAGTTCGACGTAGAAGAGTGCAATTTCTCGCGGCGTGATCTCATCAGGACGCTTATCCTTGAAGAACGGCTTGATATGCTTTCGGATCGTGTTACGCGATGCGTAGAGCGTCCTTTTTCCGATATGCTCGACAAATTCCTTTTCATGAAGATAGTCTCCTTCGAGATAGTACACAAAGGATTCTTCTTTGTGGCGAGTAGGTTCCGGCGGCGGATTGTTCACCTCGTTATACTGTAAAGCTGCCTCTCGCAACTCACAGAGCGTTTTCTGTGCATCTCTTTTTGAATCCGCGAGGCGACTGATACGGCGCGTCTTTCCTGTGTCGAACGTCAGGACGATTTGTGCGACATATTTTTTATCCTGTGTTCGCCTTGAAATACTCCCTTTGGATACTTTTACGACTTGCATTTTCATCATCTCCCTTTCGATTTTTTACACATTCGATGTTAAAAATTGCATGAAATGACGACAAAAAATGCAACGAAACAAAAAAAGCCGCGAGAATCCGAAGATTCTCACGACATGTTTCACCCTTGATTTTACTAACTTTGAGCGTATTTTCCCAGTGGATTTTTTACTAGGACAAAAGACCTGTTACCAAGGATACGCTCTGCCGACTGAGCTACATCAGCAAATCGACAACAATAGGATTATACACGATACGCCATGGCTTTGCAAGGGATTTGCGAAAATTTCTTTTCTCTGCCGAAAAAAGCCGCAGCGCCATGAAGGCGCTGCGGCAAGAAGAATCATTTTTTAAAAATCGTCGTCCATGCCCGTCGTGTCGATGCCGAAGATCAGCTTGTCGATCGTATGGATGAGCTGGTTGATCTCGGGCTTCGAAATCTGGGCGCTGGCGCCGAGATCGTCGCCCTTGCGGCGCATTTCCTCGGAAATCAGCGACGAGAAGAGGATGAGCGGAATCTGGCGCAGACGGTCGTCAGAGCGCACGAGCTTCAACAGGCGATGTCCGTCCATCTTCGGCATCTCGACATCCGAGATGATGATGCGCACCTTCTCGGAAATCTGATCAGGCTCCGTCTTCTCCGCAATGCCTCTGAGGAAGTTCCACGCATCCTCGCCATTGCCGAAGTCGCGCACGAACGTATATCCGGCGCCGTGCAGCGTGTCGACGAGGAGATCGCGCAGGAGCACCGAATCCTCCGCCACGATGATATGCTGCGCGGCACGCCTCTGCTTGATGTCCTCCGACGTATCGTCGACCGTCGTAAGCTTCTGGTTGATCTCGGGATTGATCTCCGCCATGATCGTCTCGAAGTCGAGCAGGAGGACGATCTTGCCTTCCATCTTCACGAGGCCGACGACGCGCGACTGATCGCCGACTTCCGGCGCCGGCTCCATGTTCTTCCACGAGATGCGATGGATGCGCGAGACGTTGTCGACGAGGAAACCCATGTCGTAGCCGTTGATCTCCGTCACGATGATGTTCTGCGAGCGTCCCGCCGCCTGTCCGCTCATGACGCCGAGGCAGCGCGGCAGATCGACGAGCGGCACAGCCCTGCCGCGCAGGGTGAAAAGCCCGTTGATGTACGGATGCGCCTGCGGCATCGTCGTCACAGGGAAGTCCGAAGCCTTGATGACCTCGCGCACCTTCGCGACGTTGATGCCGTAATCGACAGCGCCGATGTTGAACTCGATGATCTCAAACTCATTTGTGCCGGTTTCCAGCAAAATGCCCTTCTTCTCGTCTTTTCCTTCTGCCATGAAAAATCCGCCCCCTATTTCATACTTCATAAGACTCAATTCGTTAAAAAGGTCTGAAATCCTTCTTTTATTTGCAGGGAATCACGGATTATTTTCGCGCTTCCCCTCGGCCGCCTCACGCGCAGCTTCGCTCACAAGCAGCGTCCACCCGTCCTTCTCCTCGATGCGTCCCGCCTTGAGCAGATGCCCGAGAGCACGCTTGAACGCCGCCTTGCTGATCCGGAACTTCGCCTTGACGATCTCAGGCGTCGTCTTGTCGCTGTAGGGCATCCTGCCCTTGTGCTCCTCAAGGTAGCTGAGGATGCGCTCGGCGTCCGTGACGAGCGCCTTCTCCTTCGGCTCGCGCAAAGAGCCGTTGAGCCTGCCGTCCGTGCGCACGTAGGTGACGCGCACGGTGACCTCCTCGCCCACGCGCGGCCGCTCGCGCATGTCCTTGTGGGGAACGAACACGATATGGCGCTCATCCGTGAAAATAAATGCGCCGCTCTCCGTGATGTTGTAGATCGAGCCGTGAAGATGAGTGCCGACACGCACATCCGTCGCGGGCTTCGAGGCGCGCCGCAGTTCGTCCTCGACTTCCATCGTCACGGCGAGCCTGCCCGACTTGTCCGTGTAGAGCTTCGCCCAGACGACCTCGCCGACCTGCGGCCTGCCGCGCATTCCCGCATAGGGAAGGAAGATGCCGCGCTCGGCGCCGACGTCGAGGAATGCACCGTCACAGCTCACGTTGATGACGGAAAGGCGTGCAACCTGCCCCTCCTTCATGCGCGGCGTCCTCATGCTCGCCGTCAGGCGGCGCTTGGGATCGAGGTAGAGAAACACTTCGACCTCTTCGCCTACCGCAAGCTCGCGCGTCTGCTGCGTCTTGTGCAGCAGGATGTCATCCGACGTGCTGCCCGTCCCGGCATCGAGGAACGCGCCGAGGTCGCCGAGGCGTGCGACGCGAAGACGCGCGACCGTGCTCGGCCCGTACTTCCTGCGCTTTTCTTCCGCCATCATCTAGTCCTCATAGGGCTCTGCCGGCGCATCGCTCCATAGCCTTTCCAAAGCGTAGAACGAGCGGCTCTCCGTCAGGAAAACATGCGCGACGCAGTCGCCGTAGTCGAGGAGAACCCACTCGCCCTCGCGGTAGCCCTCCTTGTGCAGATACGGCTTCTCGTGCTTCTCCAGCATCTCGTCTTCGATATTGTCGGCGATGGCGCGCACCTGCGTCGCCGTATTCGCCGAGCAGACGATGAAGTAGTCCGCCGCCGTCGTGAGTTCCGCCATGCGCATGATGACGATGTCCTGCGCCTTCTTGTCGCTCGCAGCCTTGGCGATCGCCCGGCTCGTTTCTTCCGGTGTGTTGCTCAAGATTCATGCCTCCTACTGCCGGGAAATGACTTCAGAATACCTTTCGTCAGGGCGAGCGCAAAAGCCGCCCTCATACGGTCTTCACCTATTATCGTCATTTTCTCCCTCATGCTTTACCAATTCCGGGAATAATTCTTCAATCTTTTGCCGAATCGCCGCACGGTCGGGCAGCCAGTAACCGTCGCGCTGCACGGTGGGCAGGATCAGCGTCTTCGGCGGCTCGTCGCCAATGTTCTTCAAAACCTTCGCGAGGCGTGCCGAGTCGAAGATCTCCGCACTCGTCGTCATGCGGTACTTGAAGATGTCCGCCACGTCGGGCAGCTTCGGAATCGTATCGACCTGCAGGAACTTTTCATAGAGCGCCTTGGCAAAGCGCTGCTGGCGGTGCAGCCTGCCGACCTCGCCGAGTTCCGAGCTGCGGTAGCGCAGATACTTCTGCGACGTATCGCCGTCCATGTGCTGGAATCCCTTGGGGATGTGGATGGAAAGCCCCGCTTCGGGGTCGTCGTAGTTCATCTCGTCCTCAACGTAGAGGTCGACGCCGCCCAAAACGTCGACGAGCTCGGCAAGAGCATGCGTGTCAAGCGTCACATACTGATGGATGGAGACGCCCAGAAGCTCCGACAGCGCCTGCACCATCGTCGGTGCGCCGCCGTGCGAGTAGAGGTCGGTCGCACGCATCTCGTCGCCCTTCTGCGGCAGCTGCACAATCGTGTTGGGCGGCACCGTGATGGCACGCAGACGACCCGTCGCGTTTTCCATGCTGAGGAGCAGGATCGTGTCGGCATGCTGCCCTTCCGTGCCGTTCTCGTCCGCGCCGTCGTCAATGCCGAGCACGAGCACGTTCGTGTAGCCGTCGAACTTCGCATCGACGTGGCGGTCGCGCTCCTGGCGCCGCTCCTCGTAGCCTTGGTAGACGGCGTCGATCTCCTGATAGATGCTGTGCCCGATACCGTAGAGAAAGTAGCCTGCGACGGCGAGCACGGCGATGAATATGCTGAGGAAGAACATCAGCACGAGGAAACGCGCACGAGCGATGCGGCGGCGACGCGCCTGCTCCTTGCGCTTGAGGCGGATGTTTTCCTGCGTGCGGCTCCTCTTTTTCCGCGTCATGGCGCATGACCCTCTTTTGCACGGGCGCGAAGGAGAATTTCGTTGCGTGCCGCCACCGTCGCCGGATGGATGAGCCTTCCCGTCTGCAGGATGAAGGCGATGGACTGGGAAAGCCCTTCAAGCACCATCGCATCGAGGCTCGCCGTGCGCGACAGCGCACGCAGCGCCTCGACCTCGGGATAGTCGCGCTGCGGCTCGATCATGTCAGCGAAGTAGATGATCTTGTCAAGCTTCGTCATGCGCTCGCCGCCGACCGTATGGCGCCAAATCGCCTGCTGAATCTCCGCATCCGTCACACCGTACACTTCCTCCGCACGCCTTGCGCCCACGTAGGCATGAAGAAGGAGCGGCATCGCACGCTCGACCTCGCCGTAGGAAATCGAGCGCCGCGCCGCCTCAGCGGGAAGATCCGCCGTCCGATATTCGCGTGCGCAGTCGTGCAGAAGCCCCGCGATACGCGCCTTTTCCACGTCTGCGCCGAAGCGCCCGGCCAGCATGGCGGCGGTGTCCGCGACGCCGAGGGAGTGCTCGTAGCGCTTCTTTTGCAGCCGCTGAGCGAGTTCTTCTTTCATCGCCTCGTAATTCATGAATACAGACCTTCTTTATAGATGTAGGCTTCGACCTTCTCGGGCACGAGATAGCGAATCGAGCGCCCCTCCTGCAAGCGGCGCCGGATGTCCGTAGAGGAGATTTCCAGCTCCGGCGCCTGCACGAGTCGGATGCGCGAGAGCGCTTCCTCGCCGAGATGCGTGCGCACCTCGGTGAGGGAGAGCGACGAACCCTTGCGCCTCGCCGCCACGAAGCGGCAAAGGGAAAAAAGCTCGGCGACGCGATGCCACGTGAGGATGGCGCTGATCTCATCGCCGCCGACGATGAAGTAGAATTCCGTGCTCTCGCCATGCGTTTCGACGAGGTCACGTAGCGTATCGTACGAATACGAGGGACCCTCGCGCCGCATCTCCACGTCGAGCGCACGGAAGAAGGGATTGCCTTCCACGGCAAGCTGCACGAGGCGCAGGCGATGCGCAGCCGTCGCGACCTTCCGTCCGGGCTTGTGCGGCGGCTGCGCCGCCGGAATGAAGATCACCCCGGAGAGAGCCAGTTCCTCCCGCGCCGCCTCCGCGATGACAAGATGCCCGAGATGGACGGGATCGAACGTGCCGCCCATGATGCCGACGCGCTTCTTCTCCTGTGCCATGAAATCACCTTCCCTTCCCATGCGACAAACGAATGCGGCAGATTCAGCGAAAGCGCCCTTCGTGAATCAGCCGAAAAGAAAGACCGCCAAGGCCAGCGCCGCCGCCATGCTCAGGAAGATGACGAGAAGAGCGCGCACGGCGTCGTAGAAATCGTACGCGCCCTTTTCCGTCGCCAGATACTGCCTGACGGCACGCGCATAGCCGAGGAGGCGCTTCATTCGCGCACCTGTCCTTCGCCGTAGATCAGATACTTCATCGAGGTCAGCTCCAGAAGTCCCATGGGGCCGCGCGCGTGCAGCTTCTGCGTGCTGATGCCGATCTCCGCGCCGAAGCCGAACTCGCCGCCGTCCGTGAAGCGCGTCGAGGCGTTGACGTAGACCGCCGCCGCGTCGACTTCCGTCTGAAAGCGATGCGCATGTTTGACATCGTTCGTGACGATCGTCTCCGAATGCCCCGTGTTGTAGCGGTTGATATGCGCGATGGCTTCTTCCAGATCGCGCACGACCTTGACGGAGAGGATGAGATCGCCGTACTCCGTCGACCAGTCCTCCTCCTGCGCCTCCTTGAGCGAAGTGCAGACGGCACGCGCCTTTTCACAGCCGCGCAGCTCGACGCCCGCCGCTTCCATCGCCCGCACGAGGTGCGGCAGGAAGTCTTCGGCGATGTTTTCGTGTACGAGCAGTGTTTCCATCGCGTTGCAGACCGACGGGCGCGAAACCTTCGCATTCAGGGCGATCTTCTCCGCCATGGCAAGGTCGGCGCTCTCGTCGACGAAGGTGTGGCAAACGCCGCTTCCCGTCTCCAGGACGGGCACCGTGCTGTTTTGCACCACAGCGCGGATGAGACCCGCCCCGCCGCGCGGAATCACGACATCCAAGAGGCCGTCGAGGTGCAGCATCG
>CAJPRR010000095.1 GCA_905373085.1 uncultured Selenomonas sp. | reverse complement strand
TCTTGGACTTTCATGGTAAACTTTCTGGACATATGTTCAGCCGCCGCGCGAAGCAGCACGAGTCATGTTCTTGCCCGTTTCCTGCGACAGCGCATCAAAGAGGCACGCTGTACATATGTCCACACGCCTTACATGAAAGAGCCAATCAGTCTGCGCCTACGGCTTGACTTCTTGGACTTTCATGGTAAACTATAAATTGCTATATTAGCCACATTAGCTCGATGGAACTTGCAGTGTGTGGGGGAGGAAATGGGACTTTCATGGAGAAGTTGATTATAAAGGGCGGCTGTCGGCTTGCGGGGCGCGTGAAGATCAGCGGTGCGAAGAACGCTGTGCTGCCCATCATCGCCGCGACGCTTCTGGGGCAGGATGCCCCGAGCCGCTTGGAGGAGGTTCCTTCGCTCGACGACGTGCATACGATCACGGAGGTGCTGCGGGCGCTCGGCGTACATGCGGCGTTCGACAAGGCGGCGAACGCGCTGACCGTGGACAGCTGCGAGATCAAGCGGACGGAAGCGCCTTACGAGCTTGTTCGCAAGATGCGCGCTTCTTTCCTCATCATGGGGCCGCTGCTCGCACGCCTCGGTCATGCGAAAATCTCGCTGCCGGGCGGCTGCGCCATCGGCACGCGCCCCATTGACCTGCATCTCAAGGGCTTCGAGGCCTTGGGCGCAAAGATCGAGATTGGGCATGGCTACATCGAGGCGCGTGCTGAGACGGGACTCAAGGGCGCACGCATCTATCTCGACTTCCCGAGCGTCGGCGCGACGGAAAACATCCTCATGGCGGCTTCGATGGCACAGGGGCAGACCGTGCTCGAAAACCCTGCGCAGGAGCCGGAGATCGTCGATCTCGCGAACTTCCTGAACGTCATGGGCGCGAAGGTGCGCGGCGCGGGCACGAACGTCATCAAGATCGAGGGCGTCAGAAAGCTTGTGGGGCACAACTACACGATCATTCCTGACCGCATCGAGGCGGGCACCTACATGGTCGCCGCCGCCATGACGCAGGGCGACGTCTACATTGAAAACGCCATTTCCGAGCATTTGAAGCCTGTCATCGCGAAGCTCAAGGAAGCGGGCGTCACGATCGAGGAGGATGTCGAGGGCGTTCGCGTGACCTGTGACCATCGCCCGAAGGCGGTTGACATCAAGACGATGCCGTATCCGGGATTTCCGACGGACATGCAGGCGCAGTTCATGGCGCTCCTCGCCATCGCGGACGGTGCGGGATTTGTGACGGAGACGGTCTTCGAGAACCGCTTCATGCACGTCGACGAGCTGAAGCGCATGGGGGCTTCGATCAAGATTGACGGGCGCACGTCCGTCGTCGAGGGCGTCGATCATCTGACGGGCTGCCAGGTCAAGGCGACCGATCTGCGTGCCGGCGCCGCCATGGTGCTCGCGGGTCTCGTCTCCGAGGGCGAGACGCAGGTCGGCTACATCCACCACATCGACCGCGGCTACGACAAGCTCGTGGAGAAACTCGTGGGGCTTGGCGCGGACATTCGCCGCACGGATGATTGAAAAAGAAAGAAAAGAAGCCGTTGCACAAGATTCGTGTGCGGCTTCTTTTTTGTGGATAAATCAATGATTTTCGAGCGTGGCGAGCGTTTTGGCATAGTCCCTGAGCTTTTGTATGCTGCGATCCTTGTCGAGGCAGGCGGCTTGGAGCTTCTGATAGTCGCTTTCCATGCTTTGCAGCAACTCTTTGCCGAAGCCGTCTTTGATCGCGTCGAGATGCGATTTTAGACGCGGGACTTCTTCGGTGAAGCATGCGCTGATGGCATCGAAGAGCTGGCTCATGGCGGCGGCGTGGGCGGCTTGGAGAGCGCTGCGGTCGGAAGAGTCGCGCACCTCGCCCGACCATCTGCCCGTGAGGCTGTCGAGATAGGCGCTCACGTCAATCTGGACGACGGGAAGCTCGATCTTTTGGATGGAGCGCTCGGCGAGCAGACGGAAATAGGCGGGATCGTAGTCTTCCCTGCCGGCGTCGAGGCTTTCGACGACGCGCTTCAAGAGCTGCTGTTTCAGCGTCTGCAGCTGGATGTTGTCCGCGAATGTCCGCTCGATGTCGCTGCTCGCCTCGCGTCCGTAATTGCGGATGTTTTCGAGCGCGTCGTTGACGTCGAGATAGGAGTAGCGGCGCTCCGTGGTGTAATACTCGGTATGCGAAGAACCCCATGAGAAGGGGTTGTACCATTTGGAATCACTCACCTTGCGCGAGTGTTCCTCGTACTCGACGCCCGTCTTGGTGGAAAGGGAAGCGTAGGCGCGGTTGTCCTCGCGCAATTTGCGAAGAACGTCTATTTTCGCCTGCTCGATATTGCTCGTGATCGTGCCGAAATATTCTTCCAGACGCGCTTGGATTTCGTGGATCTTCTGCTCCATCTGCCGACGCTCGTGTTCGATGGAAGCGCCGTCGCCCGTTTCGAGGACGCTGATACGCCGTGCTGTTTCCTTTTGCTCATCCGCGATGAGCTTTTGCAGGGATTCTTTCGCACGCGGGACGAAACCCTCGACTTTCTTGAGCAGCGTCTGATCTTTTTCGGCGATGCAGACAGCAAGCTCGTCGAGAATGGGCGCGAGGTCGCCGATCTCTGCCAGATTCTCGGCGAAGTCGCCGTACTCGTCGAGAGCGTCGGCGCGTTTTTGCTCGGCATCTGTGTAGTCGAAAGGGCTTTTGCCGATCATATTGTGCAGAAAAGAGGAGAGGAAGAGGGGCTGCGTGCAGCTTTGGAACAGCTCGGCGCATCTTGCATTGCCCGCTTCGGCAAGGCGCTGCGCTTCTGTGCGGAAGATTTTTTTCGCTTGTCTGTGCAGCCGTTCTTTCGTATCCTGCACCGCTTCCGCGAGACTGTCCATGTCATAGATGACGTCCATCAGAGCATCGTCGAAGCGGCTCACGAGAAGGATGAGACGTGCGACTCCCTTTTTCGGCAGCTGATTTTGGAGCAGGTCGACGTCGTTTTCGTCGAGGAATTGGGAGGCCTGACTCAAGAAGAACACCACGTCGCAGTCGGCGAGGAACTCGCGCGTCCTCTGCGTGCGCGAGACGACGGGATCGTTCATGCCCGGCGTGTCGACGATGGAGATGCCCGCGAGATTCGGGTTGCTTTGATAGAGCGTCACGCACTTGACGAGGGGCGTGCAGCTGCCGTCTGCGCCCGTGTATTGGTTGAGTGCGGCGGCGAGCTCTTCGTCGGAGCTGAACATATGTTCGATCGTGCCTTGCGCGAGGATGTCGTTCACAGCGATGCCGCTCTGACGCGTGGCTTCGACAAGCTCCTTCGCCATGCGTGCGTTTTCCGTGGCTGCGCCCGAGTGCGCGGCGCTCTCCATCTGCGCCCATTCTTTGGGCGTGTAGAACTCGACGGCGAGCGCGTTCTGCTCGGCATATTCGATCTTCGTGAGACTCGCCGTCTTCGGCGTGAATGCCTGCGGCAGCACATGATGGCCGTCGAAGATGACCGTGTTCAAAAAGGTGGATTTGCCCGCTTTGACGCGGCCGATGACGGCGATGTTGAGCTTGCGCTCCGCAGAGGAGAAGTCGTGCCACTGGCGGCGCAGCTCGTCCTGCAGTGCCTGCACGGTGAGCGCCGCATCGTGAGAGTGCGGCTCAAGAGCGCGGATGACGGCAGGGAATTCTGCGTTGAGCAGCGATTCGATGCGCCTTTCCTGCGCTTTGACGGCGTTGAATTGGATGATGGACATTGTGAGCCTCCTTGTCAATCGGCGGCAAGCTCTTCCTGCAGCAGGGCGAGCAGCTCTTCCTTATAGTCGCTGCCGCCGGGGTGTTTGTTGATGGCGAGGGGGACGTTTTGCAGTTCGCGCTGCATTTCGTGCAGGAGGCCGCTGTCGACGGTGAGACTGCGCTTCTGGAGGACGCTCTTTACGACGGCGGCGGCGTCCGTGCGGCGGTCTTCCAAGAGGTCGATCTCGCTCGGCTCGGGCAGGGCGATCCGGACTTCGTCGGCGACGGCTTTTAGCTCGGTGAAGAATTCGAGCTGCAGGGTCTTCAGCCCTTCTTTGGCTTCGGTCAGCGCTCGGATTTTTTCTTTCATCTCGCGGGCGAAGGCGGCGAGGCCTTCTTCGACTTCGGGGACGTCGCCGACGTGGGTCAGGGCGCGGTTCAGACCTGCGAGGCGGCGCTTTTCTTCGAGGATGGTTTCGTCGTAGTAGTTTTTGCATTGGGTGAAGAGCTTCTTGAACTGGTAGGCGAAGTCTGCCGTGCGCTTGCCTTCGTCGAGTTTTTTCAAGCAGCTCTCGATGGCTTCGCGGTCGCAGGCGGCGTGTTTGCCGCGTGCAGAGGTCAGAACGTCGGCGTAGCGGATACCGTGCCGATCGAGCGTCTCACGCACGCCGTCCGCCATGCGGCGCAGGTCTTCGTCGGAGGGAGCTTTGTCCGCCTTCGTGATGATGATGAGTTTCGGGATGTCTTTAGACAGGCTCTTGAGGAAGTTCACGTCGTCGGTGCTGATGACTCCGGCATCGGCGGGGATGCACCACAGAATGTGGTCGCTGGCGTTCAGCTGGCTGCGTGCGATGGCGGCGTCGGTGCGTGCGGAGTAGGCGGCGCTGTCGGGCTTCGAGTAGCCGGGCGTGTCGAGGAAGGCGATTCTCGCGTAGGGTTGGCGCGGCGTCTCGACGAAGACGCTGCGCAGCAGATGCCCGAGCGGCAGTTCATCGGATTCGTCGTCCTCGCCGAAGCCGTGCGAGAGCGTGCGGATGTCCGCGACCTGCATGGCGACGCTCGCACCGAAGAGGTTGACGGCGCGCGCCCGCTCGTCCGTGCCGTGCAGGACGTAGGCGGGCACGGAGGTCGTCGGCGTGACGGCGGTCGGCAAGAGGCGTGCGCCGCCGAGCAGCATGTTGAGGAAGGTCGACTTGCCGCTGCTGAACCCGCCGCCAAGCGCGACGACGGTCTTGCCGATCAGCGGGCGAAAGAGCAGGAAGTCGTAGAACTTGTCGTAGATATAGCAGAAGTCGAAGTAGAGCGCAGGAAAATCGGGCGGCGCGTTCTTCTCCAAGGCTTCGGGCAGACGCTCCTTGATCGTGCGCTCAAGCTCCTTGATCTGTGCAGGCAAGGCGCGCTCATCGCGAGTCGGCTCGACGACTTTCTTGAGCAAGGCGATTTGGTCGGTTGGGTTAGTTGTGGGCATGGGGGCGCTCCTTTGTGGGGGTGAGAGGGTTTTGATGTAGGATTAAAAAACATATTGGTCGCATGAGCAGTTATGGAAGGCGTTGTTGATTTCTCGGCCTCCATAGAGGTAAATTATGCATTTAAAATTAAGAGACCCATTATCAATTATACATTTTTTAAAACGACAATCCTCTATAGTGGAAGAATCATGAGCATAAATGATAGAACCAGTTCCATCGATATGTATTATGCAATGCGAAAACTTGCATCGCATAATGGTTGTTTTTTCTATGTGGAATAATCTCCCCTCAGCGCAACCTATAAAGCCACCCTTGCAGTAACAGCGTATAAATTTTGAGTCTGTAAGCGTACTGCTGGATAGTTCAATCAATGGGGTGTTGGAATCGTAGTTACGTACTGAGCAATCTGAGAAAATACAGTGCAATATCGTTGCATTATATAAAGATAACATGCATGCTTCTGAGGCTATGTTTTGGAATGTACATTTTTTAAAGGTGCTTAATTTTTCTGCATGTAAGTGTGTGTTACCTGTATTAGGGATTTTTTCTTCAAATAAGCATTCAACAAAGGAAACTTCTTTTTGCGAGGTTTTTATTGTACTGTTTTCAAAGATGCAGTTACGAAAGGTGATTCGTTCTGCTTTCCACATGTCTAAATCCAGATTCACATTTTGCTCATTGAGACAAAGCACTGTCAAATGTTCTGATTCAGTGGATTCGGCTTGAACCAAATTGCTTACTATATTTTTGCCATCGAGATGGAAAAGGTAGCAACAGCTTTCATGTGCATGGAGATGTTTCGCCTTAATCATTGTTTCGAGATATGCCTCGCAGTTTTGCTCGACGATGTTTTTCGCTATGAGGATTGCTTCATGGACAGCTTCTTTTGGTGCGTTGAGCAGGGTGAATAGTCCAGCGATGTAGGAAAGTAAAACAGGGGAAGTCTCTTCGTGCAGAAGCGCAAGCAATATACTGTCGAGTAAGAAAGCATTTGTGAGGTCGTCGCGTTGAATGCTATTGATGGATTCGATAAGCTGCATCTCCGTCAAAGAGTAAGCGGCGGGCAACAGGTCACGCACATCGCCTTTATAACCTGCGCCTGCTGCTACGCGGTAGATATGAAACCATTGAGCTTCCGTGGCATCTGCGACAGTTAAGATGCTCAAAAGCAGCACATAGTATAGTTCAGGCATCGAGCTGCGTACAGCGGGGTGCTCTTGATAGGCATGTTGGTTGCTTGTATGGTAGATACGTTCGAAGACTGGATGTGCAATGCCTTCTTCATGATGCTTGTCGATTACCTTTATGATGATAGCGTTGAGGGCTTCGGATGCCGTCTGCACGCGCTCCTGCAAGTCTTCGATGACGTTCTTGAGCAGGGCGATCTGCTCTCTTGGCGTTTTTTCGCTCATGGATTTCACATCTCCTGTATGCTCTGTACGGCTGCAAGATCTTCCTTCATCTCGGCGAGACGCGCTTCTCGCTCGGCGGCGGCTTTTTCGCGGCTCTCGCGCAGGTCGGCGAGCGCCTTTTCCTGCACGGCGATGCGGCTCTCGGCTTCTGCGCCGATCATGGCGTCGATCTCTTTCATCTGCGCCGTGATGGCGCTGCGGATGGCGGCTTTGGTCTTCGTCACGACTTCGGGGATGATCTCGCCTTGGAGCTTTTGACGCACGAACTGCAGGCGGTCGTTCTGCTGCTTCTTGAGGAAGCCCAGCTCGATGAGCAGGCCGGCGGCGAGGGCGATGACGGCGCCGATGGGGCCGGTGACGACAGCGCCGATGATGGAGAGGATCAGGGGCAGCGACTTCTTGAGGACTTCCTTCGTCATGGCGTCCATGCCCATCTGCTCGGGACTCAGCTGCGGCATCTGCGCCGCTATGTCGATCTGCACGACGTCGGCGATTCTTTGCAGGTAGCGGTGCAGGCGCGGCTCGAAGTCGCTCTTGAGACCTGCGAGCGCCGCTTGGCGCACGAGGGCGTTGATCTTGGCGGAGATGTTGGATCCGTTCATCATCAGGCGCTCTAGGTCGCCCGATGCGCCTTGGAGCGCGGCTTCGACGCTGCCGCCGATGTTCATGGCACTCTCGTCGATCTGGCGCACAAAGGCGGATTTTTCCTTTTCCAGACTGCTTTTCAAGCGCTCAAGCTGGCGGCGGCAGGCTTCTTCTTCGGCGGCAAGCTCGTCGGGAGCGAGGTCGGCTTTCTTGATGGAGGCGGCGAGGTACTCTTCTGTGCGTGCGGCTTCCTTCTTGATGCGCGTGCGCGTCGTGCGCTCGAAGATCGTCTCGCTCTCGGCTTCGATTTCTTGCAGGATTTCTTGGAGCGCCGTGACGTCGACGTTCTTGCCTTTCGCCGTCGTCGTGACGAGGGCGGCGTCCGCTATGCCGAGGTACTTCGCTGCGTCGCTTTGGATCTGCGCCTTGGCTGCGGCAAGCTGCTCCGCTGTGACCTTGTCCGCTTTCGTGAGGACGAGGCGGACGGGCATTTCGTGCAGCTTCAGCTCCTGCAGGAAGCGCACGATGCTGTCGGCGATCAGCGGCTCGGAGGCTTCGAAGGTGATGATGTAGGCATGGCTCTTCGGCAGGTAGTCGTCGATGGCGCGGTTGTGCATCTCGATGCCGGAGTCGAAGCCCGGCATGTCGACGATCTTGACGGCGGCGATGTCCCTGAGCGCGTCGCTAGGGAGGATCAGCTCGATGCTGTGCAGGCTCTCGCCGCGATATTCTTCGGCAGTGAAGGCTTCGAGCGTGATTTCTTCCTGCGTGCCGTCTTTTCGATGGAGGATGATGCGCTCTTCGCCGCCGTAGCGGATTTCCGTCGGCACGGCGGTCTCGGGCGTGATCTGCGTGTGCAGGTAGTCTTTGCCGAGGCGGCTCTTGCCGAGAAAAGCGTTGAGCAGGGAGCTTTTGCCCGCGCTGAATTTGCCGACGACGGGCGTCACGACATGGAACTCGTCGAGCGTGGCAGCGGCGCGGCGCAAGTCGTCATCCGCGATGCCGTATTTCTCTTCGAGTGCGAGGACGGCTTCCAGATCAAGGCGGCAGTTTTCATAGATCGGCGTATGCTTCATGCAGGAATCGTCTCCTTTTGTCGGCTCGTGGCGCTCGATGATTTTAAGAAAACGCTGAATATATTCATATTTTAATAGTATAGCACAATTTTAAGCAATCCGGTTGCTCTTGTTTGCAGTGAAGCCCAGTTTTTGCAAGGAAATGGCGCGAGAGGATGGAGGCGCGAGGGAACTGTTTGACGAATAGGCCGCTCTGTCGTATCATGCGCATAGAAAAGGTGCTGTCGGCAAACGATCAGCCCCGAGTCTTTTAGCTGAGATAAGAAACTCCGCCTAAAGTTTGCAGGTTTCGAGGAGGGGCGTTCTTATTTTTCATGAGGCAGGCGTTTCCGTCGGAAATAAAAATTGACATTTTCCCTAGGAAAGTGATATATTGTTTCTATTGATGCGCTCGTAGTCCAGTGGATAGGACGTTAGCCTCCGGAGCTGAAAGCGTGGGTTCGACTCCCGCCGAGCGCACCAT
>CAJPRR010000094.1 GCA_905373085.1 uncultured Selenomonas sp. | reverse complement strand
GGTTGGGAAAACCAGCAGGCAGATTCATGTGTCTCTACGACCTCGGATTGACCGAAATATTACTCAAGTGTATACTCGCAGTGGAAAATTCCCTGTGATATGGAATGGAGTGTATATTTATGCCATTGTATTTATCGAAGTCGAAATATTGTCTTGGGGTGCAATGTCCTAAGATGTTGTGGCTTCATCGGCACAAAGCAGCTGAATTTGACGATTCATGCATTGATGAAGGCGCTATGGAAACGGGCAATGAAGTGGGTGATTTGGCTAAGAACTTGTTTGGCAGTTATGTGGAGGTACCGTATTCGCAGCATCATCAAGATATGCTGGATATGACCAAGAAACTCATCGAGCAGGGTGCGCCCGTTATTGCTGAGGCTACCTTCGCCTATCGAAGGTTTCTCTGTCGAGCGGATATCTTGAAAAATCTCGGAGGGAATGCGGTAGAGTTATATGAGGTAAAGAGCTCTACCGGGATTCGGGAAATTTATTTTGATGATGTGTCGTTTCAATGCTATGTTCTTTCCATGCTTGGCTACGATGTGCGCCGCGCTTGTTTGGTGCATATCAACAATCAATATGTACGACATGGCGATTTGGATTTGAAACAATTATTCGCCATGGAGGATATCACAGACAGAGTCCTTGGCGTACAGGGACAGGTGCAGGATACGCTCGACTATTTGCAATCCTATATGGGGCAGAAAAGTGAACCGGACGATGGCATTGGGGAGCATTGCTTTTCGCCGTATGCGTGCGGCTTTTTTGATTATTGTGCAAGACATCTGCCCAACCCCAGCGTGTTTGATTTATCGGGCATGAAACTTTCCAAAAAATTCAAACTTTATCACGAAGGAAAGGTTTCCTTTCAACAGCTGAAGGACAGCGGGGTGCTATCTCCGCGACAGAAGATGCAGGTGGAGCATGAACTTTCAGAAAGAGCGCCCTACATCAACAAACGGCTGATCCAAGAATTCTTGCAGGGGTGTTCCTACCCTTTATATTTCCTTGATTTTGAATCCTTCCAACCAGCTGTACCGCTTTATGAAAATTCGCGTCCATACGAACAAATCCCCTTTCAATACTCTCTCCATTATATTGAGAGGAAAGATGGCGACATAAAACATAAGGAATTCTTGGCGCATCCAGGGAACGACCCCAGACCGGAGATTGCAAAACATCTCTGCGAGGATATTCCGGCCGACGTATGTGTGCTGACATACAGCATGAGTTTCGAGAAGGGGCGCATCAAAAATCTTGCAGAAATCTGTCCGGAATTTTCCGATCACTTGATGGCGATCTATGGGAATATCCAAGATCTCATGATTCCTTTTCGACGGAGAGATTACTATACTAAAGCTATGAAAGGATCCTACTCCATCAAAGCGGTATTGCCTGCCATGTTTCCCGATGACCCTAAACTGGATTATCAGAATTTAGACGGCGTACACAATGGCGGGGAGGCGTCGGATGTATTCAAGCGGATGCACCATATGTCGTCTGATGAAGTCAACAAGCATCGTGAGTATCTGCTCAAATATTGCGAACTCGACACATGGGCAATGGTGAAGATTTGGCAAAAATTACAGGAAATACTCACCCCTGAGAATATGGATGATTGGATCAGCGAGATGCAGGATAGCTTGCTGATTGCTGTCATTGGCTTGGGAGAGACTGGTGACAAAGCCGTGGAGTACTTTCAGAAAAAGCATTGGCCGAAAATCGAGCGAAAAATGCCTTGCAAAAACTTTATACATCCTACATTTATGCATGACGGAAACATTGTCACTATCGCTACGGATGACGGCAGGCCTTTTGATATGTTTGTTATTGTGGCTGAATTTGATAATGGTAAAATTCAGAAGAAGATAATGGATGTCCTCGCGAACATCCTTAAAGAACCCGGAAATCGTAGGCTGTCTATGGGGTGGCGTCAGCTTGTTATCGGGATTGACATAAATCCTGCAAATACATGGGAGAGACTGTATGAAATCTATAAGAAATTCGCACATGTTTTGGATGCATTGTTTCCGCTGAACGCTTCCATCGTACAAAAATCCGAATCTTTATATGCTGCTGCATTCCAACCGCTAGAGATGATTTTGTTGATGGTGAGTACGCCGAATCTTATCGGATTTGAATTTTATGATATCGCAAATGTTCTCTCGAAATCGGGATTGGCGCTATTCGGTTTTGGCGAATCGAACAATACAGTGACGCCATTACGAGAAGTTACAAAGCAAGCAATCGATTCCATTCCAAATGAGGCAATTTTACAGGGGGCTGTATGGAAGGTTGCAAACTTTAAGCGGAGGAGCAATGATATTCGAAGAGATTTTATGGGTGAAGTAGTCGATGCCTTGGAGATTATGGAAGCATGCATACCGTTCCGTGCGTTTGTTGCTTACGGAGCTAATACGGAATTTGATCGCAGGGAGCTTGGCCGACAAGCTTATATCATAGCTTCGCTTCAGGTGAAATAGGGGTGTGCAAAAATTTCTACTTAGGAGGTGCAAATGAACCCCCTTTCGCTATGCTGAGAAGTCGCATAAATCAAGGCTTTTCGGCGCAACTGTTGTGGTAAACTAAAACTGGACAAAGAGGGGGATTGATTGGACACTGTTTGTATTATTCTGTACACAGGATAACAAGCGGTGGACAATTCCTCTCTCTCTGATGCGACAGGAGTTTGCCACAACAGTTCGCTTCTTCCTGCAGGCTCTGGACGAGTCGGCGGCGGATGCCGTTGAGGCGATCGATCGCTTGACTGAGCTGCATGAAAAAACGCGGCTTTCGTAGACACGCGAGGCATTGGGGCTGTCCTTCAATACGGCCACGGCGGTAATCCAGCGGCTGGCGAATGCGAAATCTTGGTAGAAACAAGCGAGAAGAGAAGAAGACGCATCTTTGCCTATGAAGCTTATTTGGACATATTGAGGAAGGGAACGTGAAAAAACGGCAAGTTGCAACGCATAGATGGTCTGATAAGCTGCCTTTCACCGCAAAAAATTGCGCCAGACCGTAAAAGCTGCGAAGACGATGAGGAGGGAGAAAACGAAGGGGCGAGGCGGCTCTTTTCTTTTGCCGTGCAGAATCCAATGGAGATCGTCGCGCAGGAGAAAGATGCACAGAAGCGGCCCTAGGATGAATATGGCTTCATTCGCATGGAAGGCGGCAGCGAGGTCGCCTTCGGAGAGCGAGAGCATCAAGCGGGTGATGCCGCAGCCCGGGCAGTCGAGTCCCGTCATGGCGTGGAAGGGGCACGGCAGACTGAGTCCCGTCGTGCGACAGAAGATGAGATAGGCGACGCCGACGGCGAGGAGCAGGGCGTAGCGTCGGAAAACGACCTTGGCGCGTGTTCGCTGCCCGGCGGCAAGGCAGCTTGCCGCTCCTTCTGCATTGCCTGTGATATTTTTTGCGGCAAAAAGAAACCGCCCGAAAGCGGACGGCTTCTTTCTTTTCGTATCGTTCATGATTTAGAAGGCTTTCGATGCGCCGCCATCGTAGTCGATGATGTCGTTGAGCGCATTCTGCATCAGGGCGTAGCTGACGATGCCAAGGCCGAAGAGGGCGAGGACGAGATAGATGATGGGGAGGTTCGTGTCCACAGCCATGCCGCGCTTCTGTTTCGCCATGATGATGGTCTCGCCCATCTTGTAGAGCCAGTAGAGGCTGTAGATGCCGCAGGTGATGAGGGAGAAGAGGATGACCATGCCGCCCGAAGCTGTCGTGCGTTCGCCCGCTGCCGCATGGGCGTCTTCGGTCAGTGCATAGATCCAATAAAAGGCGTAGACGCCCAAGGTGACGAAGGAAAGAACGATGGCGAGGGGGAGACTTCTTTTTGTCATGGTGAATCTTCCTTTCTGTGTGAACAAGATGAAAAGGGTCGACTCGCCGCAGGCTAAGCGTGCGGCTTTTGCAGAGATACATGCGGTGCAGCTGCAGGGAAGATTGGCTCGGGCGGTGTGCCGCAGTTCCTTTGCTGCAGAAAATCGTTGAGCGAGGCCTGCAGGAATGCTATGGTGAAATTGTAGGTGCGCAGAATCGCCATGAGCAGGTAGACGAGCGTCGGACTGTCGTCCTTGCGCTTGTAGACCGCCCAGAGGACGATGCCGGAAAGGATGGCCTGAATGACGGCAGTGACGAGAAGCCCGATGATGAATGCCAGGATGACAATGCCGATGGCCATGGCGTCTTCGGCAGAATCGTGATGCATTGGGGCGGCTTCCGCAACGGCGCTGAGAATGAATTGGAAGGTGTATTCGAGCATCGTAAAGACGATGTAGAGAACCGTCATGACAATGGTGACGATCGTATACGTCTTGTTGCTCACGGAGTCGGGAGGCAGGCCGTTTTCGCGGCGCAGTTCGACGAGTTCGCCGCCGATCTTGTAGAGCCAATAGTAGAAGTAAAGAGAGCAGGTGAGGATCGTATAGAGCACGGCGGTGCCGCCGTCCACCGTGCGCGGCTTGCCCGAGAGGGCGTGGATCTCGTCCGTCAGCTTGTACATCCAGTAGAGTCCGTAGATGCCGCAGGTGACGACGGTCAGGACGATGGAGAGCGCGATGTCGCGCTTCTGTATCTGCATGAAAACCTCCTTGTCAAATATTATATTCTCTTAAAACTCCTCTTTCACGAGAGAAGCTCCATGGGGCGTCTGCCTCATGGAGCTTTTTCCTCAGTGCACGCGTGCGGCAGGCTCTTCCTTCTCCTCCTCAGGGAAGACGACGCCCTGCACCTGCACGTTCGTCTCGACGACCTTGAGTCCCGTCATGGACTCGATGGCGCGGCGCACGTTCTTCTGCACGTCGGTCGCAACGTGACGGATGTCGACGCCATAGGTCACGACGATGGAGAGATCGACGGCGGCTTCCTGCTCGCCGACCTCGACCTTGACGCCCTTCGAGAAATTCTTGCGGCCGAGCATGTCGGCGATGCCGCCGATGAGACCGCCGCTCATGCCTGCGACGCCGTCGACGTCCATCGCCGCGAGTCCTGCGATGACGCTGACGACCTCGTCGGCGACACGGATCGAGCCGAGTCCTTCATTGCTCGTCACGAGCGGAGCCGTATCTTCTGCCATGGCTAAAACCTCCTTGCTTGCTGCTGAAAACTTTTCCGGGAATCGCCAGTTTTAGCAGCGATTCCTTACGATCCCTGCGAACTTAGTATAACAGAAAATAGCCCGGGTGGCAATGACATTGGTTTGCAAGGCGTCAGAGCGCAGCGGCGGCTCTTCGGGCGATTTGCCCAAAGAGCGCGATCGTCTCTTGGCGGTCGCGGCAGTTCTCGTCCATGACGACGAGGATCAGGTCGCCCGCGTCGCTCCAAGCGATGCCGCCGTCGGCGTAGACGCCCGTGATTTCTCCCGTCTTGTTGGCGACGAGGAAGGCGGGGAGCGACTCAGGCAGACAGTCCTTGTCTTTCTGGCGCGAGAGGATCTGCAGCATCTTTTTGTCATGCTCGTAATCGACGCATTCGCCGCGGTAGATGAGCGAAAGGAGCGTGCCGATGTCCTTGACGCTGGAGAGGTTTGGCCGACCTTGGTTGGAGAGCATCATCTTGTGCTGCAGGCGCGTGTCTGCGTAGCCTTTTTGGCGGATGTAGCCGTCGATGTTCTCGATGCCGAGGCGGTCGATGAGGATGTTCGTCGCGGTGTTGTCGCTGTCCGTGATCATGCGCTCCAAGAGCTGCTCGATCGTGAGCTGCTTTCCCCGGTCGTACCAGTTGAGCTGCCCTGCGCCGCCGACGATGTTCGCCTCGGTGACGGGGAGCGGTTCGGCAAGGGAGAGCGTGCCGTCCTTCGCCTGCTGCATGGCGTAGGCGAGGATGAAGAGCTTGATCATGCTTGCAGGCTGCATGGCGTGCGATCGGTAGAGAAGCGGCTCTCTTTCTTCGCGCGGACGCAGCAGGAAGACGGAGCAGTCGGGAGCCTTTTGGGCGAGGATGGCAGAGAAGTCGGCACGCAACGCTTCCTGGTCGCTGCCGCGCTCGGCGAGCTTCGGTACAGGCGGCGCGTTCTTAGCCGCAGCAGAGGAACCCTTCGGCACGCTGCGCTCCGCCGCCTCCGCCTCGCTGCCCCTTTGCTTGGCGCGCACGGCGGTCGTGAGGCTCTGCCAATGTTCTTGCAGTTCCTTTTGCGCGGCCGCGCTTCCATCCAGAAGGGCGACGGCGAACGGCGAGGGCTGATTCGGGTTCTGCTTCTGCCACATGTATTCGGCGACGCCGAGGCAGAGGGCGGTCTGCACGAGGACGAGCAGGGCGGCGCCGAGCAGCGCTTTTTTCAGCCATGGAGCCGATTTTTTCTGTATCGTTTTATTCGCGTGGAGGCGATGGAGTTTCCTTTGCAGTTCTGCACGTTCGGCAGCCGTTCCGGCTTTCGGCGTGCGCTTTTTCACCACGGCTGCGCCGTCCGCGGCGTCATGACGCCGAAGGTGAAGCCTGCGCCCTGCAGCATGTCGATGATGGCGGGCAGCGCCTCGACCGTCGTTTCCTTGCCGTCCTTGCTGTGCATGAGGACGATGGCGCCGCGATCCTTGGGACGGTTGGCGCAGGTGTAGCTGATCGAGCCGAGAATTTTCTGCACGCTGACGTTGTTGCCTGTCGCATCCTCGCTGCTGACGTTCCAGTCGTGGTTCACATAGCCGTTTTCCTTGAGCATGGCGCTGTAGCCGGGAGAGAACATGCTGGCGGCGCCGCCAGGGGCGCGGACGATGAGCGGACGCACGCCGAGGATGTTGTAGATGACTTCATCGGTGTGGACAATTTCTTCGAGAAAGTTTTCCTTGTTCGGGTAGAGGATGTCGTAGCGGTGGCTGTAGCTGTGGTTGCCGATGGCGTGGCCTTCGGCGAAGATGCGCTTGAGGATGTCGGGGTGCGCCTCTGCCATGCTGCCGACGACGTAGAAGGTGGCGTGTATGCCGCGCTCCTTGAGGATGTCGAGGATGGCGGGCGTGTTCTTCGCGTCAGGGCCGTCGTCAAAGGTCAGGTAGGCGACATTCGGCATCGTATAGGGGACGAGGTCGGGCATCTCGGTGGCAAGGCCCTTCTCGCGGCGCTCGGCGAGCGTGTAGATGTCGTAGACGGGCGTCTGCGCGTCGGTGATCTGGAGGTTGCTGAAGTCGTCGCTGGCGGCGACGTAGTTGCCGCTCGGCGGCGTCTTTTTTGCGGGATCTTCTGCGGCCGCGGGAGCGTCGCCGTCCGTCGTCTGTGCAGCCGGCGGCTCTGCCGTGCTGTCCGCATGAAACTCGCTCCATGCGATGCGCCAGCCTGCGATGCAGGCGATCATGAGGCAGGCGACGAGCACGAACATCTTCGCTTGGCGGTTCTGCAGGAAGTTCTTGCCGTCGGTGTTTTCTGTGTTCTTTTGCAAGATAAAATCATCCTTTCTGTATGTTCAAGGAATCATGGGAAAATTCAGCTTCGCCGTCCGGGCGTATTTTTCATGCATGGCACAGGCGGCGGAGTTCTTCAAGGAGCCGCTCCATTTCCTCGTCCGTGCCGATGGTGATGCGCAGGTGTTCGTCGATGCGCGGTTTTTTGAAGTAGCGCACATAGATGCCGCGCTTTCGCAACCCTTCGAAGAGCGTTTGCGCCGGGATGTCGGGATTTCGCGCGAAGAGGAAGTTCGTTTTCGATTCCGTGACGGAAAAGCCAAGCTTTTGAAGAGACGCCTTCGTTTCTTCGCGCGTCTTGATGATTTTTTCAAGCGTTTCCTGAAAGTAGGCTTCGTCCTCGATGGCGGCTTTTCCTGCGGCGAGAGAGAGCGTCGTCATCGTGTAGGAGTTGATTGACGCCTTGACGTCCTCCATGGCACGGATGAGCCGCTTTGATGCGAAGGCGTAGCCGATGCGCATGCCGGCGAGAGCGCGCGACTTCGACATCGTGCGCACGACGACGAGGTTCTTGTACTTTTTGAGCAGCGGGAGCGCTGTTTCTGCGCCGAAATCGACGTAGGCTTCATCGACGATGACGACGGATTCGGGATTCGTCGCGAGGATCTTTTCAACGCCTGAGAGGGGAAGCGCGAGTCCCGTCGGCGCGTTGGGGTTCGCGAAGATGACGCCGCCGTTTTGACGCGCGTAGTCTTCGGGACGGAGCGTGAAGTCCGCGGCGAGCGGCACGGTTTCGTAGGGAATAGCGTAAAGCTCGGCCCAGACATCGTAGAAGGAGTAGGTGATGTCGGGGAAGAGCACGGGCTTTTGCCCGGCAAAGAACGTGAGGAAGGCGAGCGCGAGCACGTCGTCCGAGCCGACGCCGACGAAGACTTCGTCCGGCTTGACCGCGTAATGCGCGGCGAGAGCTTCCTTCAAAGTGTGGCAGTCCGGTTCGGGGTAGAGGCGCAGGCGGCCGGCGTCGCAGGCGGCGATGGCTTCGGCGACGCGCGGCGAGGGCGCGTAGGGGCATTCGTTCGTGTTCAGTTTGACGACCTTGCCCGCAGGTTGCTCGCCGGGGACGTAGGGGGTGACGCGGCGGATGTTATCGTACAGGCTCATGGCTTTCCCTCGTTTTCATTATGCTATAAGCGTTTTCTTAAGGTATATTTCCTATTCTACGTCCTTTTTGCCCGAAGGGCAAGGGGGCGGCAGGAAAGCGGCGGCTTTTGCCGAAAATTTCTTTAGGATTTTCCACGTGTTTGACGAAAGGAGAGAAAGCCATGACGGAAGATGGAAAAGTGCGTGAAGCAGAGCGCATCGAGCGCACGCTTGAAGCGTTTCGCCGCAATCGCTACGACGTATCGCTGTTTCAGACGAAGGAGGAGGCGGCGGACTA
>CAJPRR010000093.1 GCA_905373085.1 uncultured Selenomonas sp. | reverse complement strand
GATGATCGTCAATGCCGATGATTTCGGCCGCCATGTGCGCATCAATGAGGCGGTGGAAAAGGGCGTCGAGACGGGCGTGCTGCGTTCGGCGACGCTGATGGCGGGCGCTGCGGCGTTCGAGGACGCGGCGGAGCGCGTGCGCCGTATGCCGAAGCTCGGCCTCGGCATACACTTCACGCTGGTCGACGGCGTTCCCGTCCTGGCGCCCGCGGAGATTCCGTCGCTCGTCGATGAAAGCGGCGTCTTTTTGCCGAACTACGGCGCTTTTTCCAAGCGCTATGCGAAGGGCGGCGTGCGCCTTGCGGAGGTGCGTGCCGAGCTTGCCGCGCAGCTCAAAAAGTTTGAGGCGGCGGGACTTTCCCTCGATCATGCCGACAGCCATCAGCACATGCACGTCCTGCCGGGAATCATCGAGATCGTCATCGGGCTTTGCCGTGAGGCGGGGATTTCCGCGCTTCGTGCGCCGTTCGCGCCGCTCTTTGCCGGGAAGTTCGGCGGCGTCGGCCAGTTCGCAGGCCGCGTCGGACTCGCGCTTCTTGCGAGGAACGCCGCGAGCCTTGCGAAGAAGGCCGGGCTTTTCGTGCCCGATCATTTCGCGGGCATCGTCGCGGGCGAGGCCGTCGATGAGGCGGAGCTGCTTTATGCGATCAAGAACCTTCGAGAGGGCACAACCGAAGTCATGATGCACCCGGGCACGGCGAACGAGGAAATCGTGCGCGACTCGGGCTGGCAGCACGACTTCGAAGCGGAGCTTGGCGCGATCCTCTCGCCTAAGGTCGCGAAGCTGGCAAAAGAGGAGGGCGTTGAAATCGTGAACTTTCAGGCGTTGGGAGGAAGGATTGCATGACGAGGGGAAGAGTCTGGCAGACGATTCTTGTGGCGGCGGGAATCTTTGCGCTGATGTATGCGCTCAATCATCTCATGCCGCTGCATCGCGACGATTATGACTATTCGATGATCTGGCAGACGGGGCGGCACATCGCTTCCCTTTCAGATATCTTAGAATCCTTGCAGCGTCATTACCTGCTGCATGGCGGGCGCATGCCGGCATTCTTCTTTCTCGACGTCTTTCTCCTCTTGGGCAAAGGGATCTTCGACGTTGCCAACGCCCTGATGTTCCTTGTGTTCGTCGTGCTGCTGACGATCCATGCGCGGCGCGATGGGCGATTCTGGCAGCAGCCGGGCATTTTTGCCGCCATGGGGATTCTTGCCTGGCTCTCGTTCCCGCATTTTGGCGAGGTGGCTGTTTGGAAATGCGGCGCTGCCGTCTACTTGTGGACGGGGGTGATCGTCGCCCTCTTCCTTGTGCCGTACAATCTTCATTTCAAAACAATTGATAAGGGAGATACGCTTGCAAGACATTGGCTCATCGCGCCGATGTTCGCGCTCGGCGTCCTCGCGGGCTGGTCGGTGGAGAACCTTGCCGTGACGGTGTTCGTTCTGGCGGCGGGGCTTTCGTGGCAGGCGAAGCGCAAGGGGGCGATGCCGCCTTCGGCGCACTCGCAGGACTCGTGCTGCTCGTGGCGGCGCCCGGCAATTTTGTGCGCTACGACGCGCAGGGAAACGACAAGGGGATTCTCATCCACATCGGCAACCAGTTTGCGGGCAATGGCGAGATGGTGCTTTATCTCCTGCCCGTCATCTTGCTGCTGCTCGTCGCGGGACGAATCTATCGGCTGCATCTTGCGGAGGGTGCAAGGGCTGGCGGCAAGAAGGCGGAATCTTCCGGGCAGGCTTTCGGCTGGGGCAGGATTCTCTGCCTCGTCGTCATCGTGCTGCTCGTCATTTCCTATTTCAACGGCAGTTTCCTTGCCGATGCGCTGCGCGATTTTCTCGTCGCGCACGTGCTCGCACCTCTGGGGCTTGACAGGCCGCGCACCGTCGAGCGCTTTTCCCATGTCATGGCGGGATTCGAGGAGATGGCGATCTATTGGCTCGTGCTTTTCTTCTTCTACAGTCTCCTGAAGCGTGCTTTGGGCTTCTCGCATGAAACGCTTGCCGGCGCTCGGACGATTCCGTGGCGCAGCGTGCTCCGTGCTTTTCCTGCAGCACGGTACGCGGCGTTTCTCATCGCATTGGCGCTTTTCAACAACTTCGTCATGATTGCCGCGCCGACATTTCCGGCGCGGGCGACTTTCAGCTCCGTCGCCATGATCCTCGTCGCCGCCTGCGCCGTGCTGCGCGATCCCCTCGTCCGCGACTGCCTGCAGAATCGCGCGAAGAAGACGCTCCTTGCGGCATCTCTAGCCATTTGCGCCTTTACGATGACGGCGGCGCTCCTCATCACGGCGGCTATGCAGCAGGAGAATGACGTGCGCCTTGCCATCGTCAAGCAGGCAGCAGAAAACGGCGAGGAGATCGCCTATATGAAGCCGATCCTTTTGAAAAATCGCGCCCTGCGCCACGTCTTCTTCGTCGACTTTGACAACGGCGTGACGAAGGACGGCCTCTGCAAGTATTATGGCATCAAGGATATTCGTGTGGAAAGATAATGAAATAAAGAAGGCTGCTCTATGAAGCGAATACAGCTTCATGCAGCAGCCTTCTTTATTTGTTCCTGTAGCTTATGAGGTCAGACCCAATTCTTGCCGCAAGCCGTTTTGCAAGGTCTGGGAAAAGTTGATGTTGTTGGCGACGGCCAAATCGTTCATCCATTGTGGAATCGAGATGGTTTTCTTTATAGATTTGTTGAAATGCAGGCGGGCGTATTCTTCGACATTGACGGACACGAGTGTGATGAAGCGGGAAATTTCCTCAGAATAGTCTTCGTCAGGTTCATCTTCAATGTGGGGATCCAGCCTATCTATTGGTGTGGGCGCAGGAATGGCAGAGCCGTCTTTTTGCGCCGTGTGAATATATCCCGCCAGGCAGTCAACAGCCATGGACATGGCTTCTTCCATATTTTTGCCCTCGGTGGCAAGGTGATGCAGGTCGGGAAAGATGACAGAATAGCTGCCATTTTTTTGCTGATAGAAAATTGCCGGATAAATCGTGAGCATGAAAGCACCTCGTTTTCTCTCATTTCAATCCAGCTTGTCGCAGGATGGAATGAAGGGTTCGCTTCGTCAGATCCTTTGGTTTTGTATGAAAAGGGATAGTTACTTTTCCAGGCTTGCAAGGATGCGTATATTGATGATGCGATCCTTGGATATTTTCCAAGCGCCAGCCATCTCGCATGATGAGATTTTCTGCTTCTTTCGGGGTCATCGTCACACACGCTCCTTCCTTACAGGATAACATAATTATGTGCATAAAAAAACCCATCTTGTGATGGGTTTTTTTGATCGTATGCCGCTCAGCCTTCGTGACGCGGTACGAGGTCGGCAGATTCGAGGGTGCCTTCCTTGGCGCGTTCGGCAAATTCGGCGGTGGCGGTGAAGAGGACGTCGCTGGAGCTGTTCAGGGCCGTTTCGCACGAGTCCTGCAGCACGCCGATGATGAAGCCGACGCCGACGACCTGCATGGCGACATCGTTGTGGATGCCGAAGCTTGCACAGGCGACGGGGATGAGGAGCAGAGAGCCTCCGGCAACGCCCGAGGCGCCGCAGGCGCCGACGGTCGAAATGATGCACAGGAGCAGAGCGGTCGGCATGTCGACCTCGATGCCGAGCGTGTGTGCGGCGGCGAGCGAGAGGACGGCGATCGTGATGGCGGCGCCGCTCATGTTGATCGTCGCGCCGAGCGGGATGGAGAGCGAGTAGGTGTCCTCCGACAGTCCGAGGCGTTTGCACAGCGAGAGGTTCACGGGGATGTTCGCCGCAGAACTGCGCGTGAAGAAGGCGTAGATGCCGCTTTCCCGGAGCGTCGTCCAGACGAGCGGGAAGGGGTTGCGGCGGATGTGCAAAAAGACGATGAGGGGGTTCATGACGAGCGCGACGGAGAAGAAAGCGGCGAGGAGTACGGCGAGGAGCTGCGCGTAGCCGATGAGCGCGGAGATGCCGCTTTCTCCGATGGCGTTCGCGACGAGGCCGAAGATGCCGAAGGGGGCGAAGCGGATGACCCACTGCACGATCTTCGTCACGGCTTTGGCGAGGTCGGCCAGCGTCCCCTTCGTCGTATCGTTTGCTGAGTGAAGCGCGACTCCCGCGAGCACAGCCCATGCGAGGATGCCGATGTAGTTCGCCGTCACGATGGCGTGCAGCGGGTTGTCGACGACGTTCAGGATGAGGTTGTGCAGGACTTCGACGATGCCGCTCGGCGGCGACACTTCGGACGAGGCGACGACGAGATGAAGCTGCGTCGGGAAGAGAAACGAGTAGGTGACGGCGACCAAGGACGCGAGGAAAGTGCTGATGACGTAGAGGCGCACGATGGGGCGCATCGAAGCGCTGGCATCGGCGTTCTTCTGCGCCATGGCGTTCATGACGAGTACGAAGACGAGCACGGGCGCGACGCCCTTGAGCGCCTTTACGAAGAGGTCGCCGAGTATGGCGATCGCAGGCACGACCTGCGGCAAGGCAATGGCGACGATGATGCCGAGGACAAGTCCGATGGCGATGAGCTTGATCAGGGCAGTTTCCTGATACTTTCTGCCGATGGATTTGAACAAAGAAATTCCTCCTTTGGTGATGAATGGATTGCAGAGGAAGCACGGATACATTCAGCCGCCCATCTTCACACATCTGCACTGTCCTCTCGTCGTCGGCAAATCCTCGATAGAACCGGCGCATCTGTGCAAATCCGGGCAACTTCATTTTATCAGTGATTCCTAGAATATGACGCTTCCGTCAGTATAGTATAAAGCTAGAAAACATGCAAGTTTTTTCTGGCTTTGTGTACCTGTACAGTGGACATCGTGCGCTCCCCTTTTCTATCCGGGCGCGGCAAGTTGAATCTTGGCATCCAATTTCCATAAATTAGGATGTTCCGGGGCTTTGCTCGAAGACGGAAAACTCTTGTCCTTTCGCGGGCGCCATGCTGAATGATTTGCCAAAAAGGTAAATATTTCAAGGGCTGCAGCAGATGATTCATCTGCGAAGGTTGCGTTGGAAGGCTGCGTTATTTGAGGCAAAAACGGGGCATTTGGATTCATTTTGCAATTTTTATATAGATTCTGCTATATGTTCTATAAATATGTGCTATAATAGATAAGCATCTATTCGCCTGCTTCATGGGCGCAAATCACTACAGGGAGCGATATTATGAAAAATGAACACAATGAGTTCATGCAGCATGAGCTGCGACTGCCCGAGCTTACCGTGCGCGGCATGCTCTTGGGCGCCGTATTGACGGTGATCTTTACGGCATCGAACGTCTACTTGGGTCTGAAGGTCGGTCTGACATTCTCGTCGGCCATTCCGGCGGCTGTCATCTCGATGGCCGTCCTCAAGATGGCGAAGGATTCCAACATTCTGGAAAACAACATGGTGCAGACGCAGGCCTCGGCCGCCGGCACCTTGTCGGCGATCATCTTCATCATTCCGGGCATGCTCATGATCGGCTATTGGCATGGCTTTGAGTTCACGCAGACGCTTCTCGTCGCTGCCTGCGGCGGCTGCTTGGGCGTGCTCTTTACGATCCCTTTGCGACGCGCCATGGTCGTGCACAGCGACCTCGCTTATCCCGAGGGCGTTGCGGCGGCGGAGATCCTGAAGGTCAATGCGCATGATGAAGATGGCAAGGGCAAAGGCACAGGGCTCAAGGAAATCTTGTCGGGCAGTTTCGTCGCAGGTATCATCGCACTTTGCACGAGCGGCTTTCAAGTGCTGTCGGGCGCGCTTTCCGTATGGATTCCCATCGGGCGCGGCATGACGCAGTTCCCCATCGGCTACTCGTCGGCGCTCGTCGGCGCGGGCTATCTCATCGGCATAGCGAGCGGTTTCGCCATGCTCGTCGGCATCCTCATCGCTTGGGCGGGCTTCGTGCCCTTTTACACGATTACGAGTGCGCCGCCCGACGGCGTGACGATGCAGAAGTTCGCCGCCGCCGTCTATCAGGAGCGCGTGCGCCTCATCGGCGCGGGCGCCATGGGCGTTGCCGCCATTTGGACGCTCATTACGCTCGCGCGTCCCGTCATCGACGGCATGAAGGAATCGCTTGCCGCCATGCGCATGCCCGAGACGGTCAAGGACAGGCATCGCATGGACATCGACATGTCGATGAAGAGCATTGGCTTCGTATTCCTGCTGACGGTTGCCGGTCTTCTCGCTGTATTTTACGCTTTCGTCAGCCCTGAGGGACTGCCAAGCAGTCAGGTGCTTGCCTTCACGCTTGTCGGCGTCGGCGTCGCCGTCTTCATGGGCTTCTTCGTCGCCGCAGCCTGCGCCTACATGGCGGGACTTGTCGGCACGTCGTCGAGTCCGATTTCGGGCATCGGCATCCTCGGCATCATCGTCGCCTCGCTCGTCATGTACGCGCTTTGCTCCTCGTTCGGCATCTTCGATTTGCCGGGCGGTGAGAAGTTCGCGACGGCAACGGCGATTTTCACGACATCGATCATCCTCGCCATCGCCTGCATCTCGAACGACAACATGCAGGATCTCAAGACGGGCTGGCTCGTCGGCGCGACGCCGTGGCGTCAGCAGGTCGCGCTCCTTCTGGGCTGCGTCGTCGGCGCCCTCGTCATCGCGCCCGTCCTGAACCTCCTCTATGAGGCGTACGGCTTCGTCGGCGCCCTGCCGCGCGAGGGCATGGATCCCGCGCAGGCGCTCGCCGCGCCGCAGGCGGTGCTCATGAAGACGATTGCCGAGGGCATCTTCTCGAACAACCTCGCATGGGAATACATCTACATCGGCCTCGCGCTCGGCGTTGTCATCGTGCTCGTCGATCTCTTTTTGCGCCGCACGACGAGAAATCTCATGCTGCCGCCACTGGCCGTCGGCATGGGCATCTATCTGCCGCCGAGCATTCAGACGCCGCTCGTCATCGGCGCCGTTCTCGGCTATGTGCTCGACAAGACCCTGAAGAACCGCAGTACGGAAGAGAGCAAGGCGGCGCACCGCCGCGGCACGCTCTTCGCCTCGGGGCTTATCGTCGGCGAGTCCATCATCGGCGTCGCGCTCGCCGGACTCATCGCCGTCTCCGTATCAAGCGGCGGCAGCGAAAGCCCGCTCGCACTCGTCGGCGCGGATTTTGCCGACACGGCGGAAATGCTCGGCCTCGTCGTCTTCGCGCTCGTGGTCGTCATCCTGAGCCGCGTCGTGCTCGCGAAAAAGAACGGATGAAATAATATTCCCGCATACAAACAGCCCGACGGATTTCGTCGGGCTGTTTGCATACGGAACTTTATGATATAATGAGGGAAGGGAAGAGGATTTTCAACAAGATGGAGATACCCTATGGACAAAGAGAAGAAAGGCAGACAATATCAAGATACGATCTTTCGCATGTACTTCAATGAGGAAGCGCGACTGAAAGAGATTGCCGAAGCGCTGCATGGAAAGTCGTATGCAGAAGAACCGCTGAAAATCGTGACGCTTGAGGGGACGTTCCTGTCACGAATCAAAAACGACATTTCGTTTTTACTGGCAGGACGTCATCTGATTTTCATGGAACATCAAAGCACCGCAAATCAGAACATGCCGCTGCGTTGCCTGTATTACGTCTGCGAACAATTGCGGCAATACATTCCAGCAAAGAAACTCTACCAGAATACTCCAATCAAGCTTCCTGCGCCGGAATTTCATGTGTTCTACACGGGAAGGGGCGATATGCCCGAAACCTGCCAGATGAAGCTGTCGGATGCTTATGTGAAGACAGATGAAAAAATCCATCTGGACTTAAAAGTAAATTTCCACAACATCGCCTATGACAATGCGAAAATACTTCTGCAAAGAAGTCGGTCAATCCATGACTACAGCTTCTTCATTGATCGAATCAAAAGGAATATGGCAGCGGATATGGAGAGAGCACAAGCAATCCGCGAAGCCATGCGGTACTGTGAAGAAAGTGACATCATGAAAGAATTTCTGCAGCAGCATGAAAGGGAGGTCGTCGATATGGTGAATTTTGAATGGAACCAAAAGGATTTTGAAGAAGCCATCTTGGAAGAGGGCATGGAGCGCGGACGTGAGGAGGGGAAGGTGGATATTGTCTTGGAGATGCTGCGTGACAAGCTGCCGCTTGAGACGATCGCGCGTATATCAAAGTTCTCCATGGAGCGCGTGCAGGAGCTTGGCAGGATGCACAGCTTGCTTTGATCCGACGGTGTGAGATATCGTTTCTAGGCAAGGATAAAAATCAAGAAGCAAGACATGCTATAATAGGGACAGGGAAAAGGATTTTCAACAAGATGGAGACACCCTATGGACAAAGAGAAGAAGGGCAGACAATATCAAGATACGGTCTTTCGCATGTACTTCAATGAGGAAGCGCGACTGAAAGAGATTGCCGAAGCGCTGCATGGAAAGTCATATGCAGAAGAACCGCTGAAAATCGTGACGCTCGACGGAACATTCCTGTCGCAAATCAAAAATGACATCTCATTTCTACTGGCAGGACGCAATTTGATCTTCCTTGAACATCAAAGCACCGCAAATCAGAACATGCCATTGCGTTGCTTGTATTACGTCTGCGAACAGTTACGGCAATACATTCCGGCGAAGAAACTCTACCAGAACACTCCGATCAAGCTCCCTGCGCCGGAGTTTCACGTATTCTACACGGGAAACAGCGATATGCCCGAAATCTGCCAGATGAAGCTGTCAGATGCGTATGTGAAGACAGATGAAGAGATACATTTGGAATTAAAAGTAAACTTCCATAACATCGCCTATGACAATGCGAAGTCACTTCTGCAAAAAAGTCGGTCAATCCATGACTACAGCTTCTTCCTTGATCGAATCAAAAGAAATATGGCAGACGGCATGGAAAGAGCGCAAGCAATCCGTAAAGCCATGCGGTACTGTGAAGAAAGCAATATTATGAAAGAATTTTTGCAGCAGCATGAAAGGGAGGTCGTCGATATGGTGAATTTTGAATGGAACCAAAAAGATTTTGAAGAAGCCATCTTGGAAGAGGGCATAGAGCGCGGACGCGCCGAGGGCATGGAGCGCGGCATGGAACGTGGACGTGCTGAGGGCATGGAGCGCGGACTTGCTGAGGGCATGGAGCAAGGGAAGGTGGATATTGTCTTGGAGATGCTGCGTGACAAGCTGCCGCTTGAGACGA
>CAJPRR010000092.1 GCA_905373085.1 uncultured Selenomonas sp. | reverse complement strand
GTAACCTCCGCCCCATCAAAACCATGATGCAGCCGCAAGCGCTCTCTTGCGGCTGTATTGTCGAAAAGGAGAATTTCTCTCTATGGATCTCATCATACCAACGATTTCCCAAGGACTCCTTTGGGCGCTCCTCGCCATCGGCGTCTACCTGACCTTCCGCGTCCTCGACATCGCCGACCTCACCGTCGAGGGCAGCTTCCCGCTGGGCGCGGCGACGGCAGCGACCCTTCTTGCCGCCGGCTCCGCGCCGCTTCTCGCCATTTTTGCCGCCTTCGTCGCGGGCATGATCTCGGGCGTCGTCACGGGACTTCTGACGACGAAGCTCAAGATTCCCGCGCTCCTCGCCGGCATCCTCACGATGATCGCGCTCTACTCCGTGAACCTTCGCATCATGGGCAAGGCGAACCTGCCTCTTCTCAACACGCAGACGATCTTCACGCAGGCGCAGAGTTTCGGCCTCACGCGCGAAGTCGCCGTGCTCGCCATGGGCTTTCTCGTCGTCGCCGTCATCGGCGTCGCGTGCTACTACTTCTTCGGCACGGAACTCGGCGCGGCGATCCGTGCGACGGGCGACAACCCGCACATGATCCGCGCGAACGGCGTCAATACCGACATGACGATCATCCTCGGCCTCCTGCTCTCGAACGGTCTCGTCGCCATCTCGGGAGCGCTCGTCGCGCAGTCGAACGGCTTCGCTGACGTCGGCATGGGCGTCGGCACGATCGTCATCGGCCTCGCCTCCGTCATCATCGGCGAAGTGCTCTTCGGCACGCGCAGCTTCAAAAACTGTCTCCTCTCCGTCATCGGCGGCTCCATCGTCTACCGCGCCGTCATCGCCATCGTCCTCGAACTCGGCATGCCGCCCAACGACCTCAAGCTCTTCACGGCGGCGCTCGTCGCGCTCGCACTGTCCCTGCCTCTCATCCAGGCGCGCATCCGCCGCGCGAAAGGAGGCTCTCGCTGATGCTCAAGCTTCAAAACATCGCCAAGACCTTCAATCCCGGCACAATCACAGAAAAGTACGCGCTCCGAGGCGTCACGCTGCACCTTGCGCCCGGCGACTTCGTGACCGTCATCGGCGGCAACGGTGCGGGCAAGTCGACGCTGATGAACTCCATCGCCGGCACCTTCCGCGTCGATGCGGGCAGCATCGTCATCGCGGGCACAGACATCACGAAGTGGCCCGAGCACAAGCGCGCCAAGTACATCGGGCGCGTCTTCCAAGACCCCATGATGGGCACGGCGGCGGGCATGATGATCGAGGAAAACCTCGCCATTGCCGCACGCCGCGGCAACGCGCCGCGCCTTCGCTGGAGCTTCTCCAAAGCGCAGCGCGAACGCTTCCAAGAACTCTTGGCGGGACTCGACCTCGGCCTCGAAGACCGCCTCGAATCCAAGGTCGGCCTGCTCTCGGGCGGCCAGCGCCAAGCGCTGACGCTTCTCATGGCGACGCTGGCCGAGCCTAAGCTCCTGCTCCTCGACGAGCACACGGCGGCACTCGACCCCAAGACGGCGGAAAAAGTTCTCGACATCACGAAATCCATCGTAGAAAAGCGCAAGCTCACGACGCTCATGATTACGCACAACATGAAGGACGCCCTTCGCCTCGGCAACCGCCTCATCATGATGCACGAAGGAAACATCCTCGTCGACGTCAAAGGCGAGGAAAAATCGCGTCTGACCGTGCGCGACCTGCTCGCGCTCTTTGAAAAGGCTGCAGGCAATGAAATGGCGAATGACAGCCTGCTACTTTCGTGAAATAAAATTTAAAAGCATCGCCCGACTCAGCGCCGGTGCGATGCTTTTTTCATCCCTTTGTCATCTCTTCGCTTTCCGCTCTCCTGCACTCTGCCCTGCCTACTTCGCGCCATGCTCCTTCTTCCAGCGCTTGATATCGGCGAGCCGCGCCTTGAAGCGGCCCTCAAGCCCCTCCTCCGTCGGCTCGTAGTAGACGCTCCCCAGAAGATCATCGGGCAGGCACTGCATGTTCGTGAGCTTGTCCTTCGCGTTGTGCGCGTATTGATATCCTTTGCCGTAGCCCTCGTCCTTCATGAGCCGCGTCACGGCATTCCGTATGACGAGCGGCACAGGCTCAGCGAGACGCTTCGTCGCATCGGCCTTTGCCTTCAAGTAGGCGACTTCCATCGCGTTCGACTTCGGCGCGAGCGCCATGTAAACGGCAGCCTCCGTCAGATGAACCGAGCACTCGGGCATGCCGATGAAGTGACACGCTTGATACGCCGCGACGGCAAGCTCCAGAGCGCGCGGATCGGCAAGTCCCACATCCTCGCTCGCAAAGCGCACGATGCGCCGTGCGATATAGAGAGGATCTTCGCCCGCTTCCAACATGCGAGCGAGCCAGTAGACCGAAGCGTCGGCATCGGAGTTTCGCATCGACTTGTGAAGCGCCGAAATCAGATTGTAATGCTCCTCGCCCTTCTTGTCGTAGAGCAGAGACTTCTTCTCCAAGCACTGCTCCACCGTTTCGCGCGTGACCTTGATCGCATCCTTTTCGACTTCGCCGTTCAAAACGACGATTTCCAAGGTCGAAAGGGCTGTGCGAGCGTCGCCGTTGGCGAACACGGCAAGCGCTTCCAGAAGATCGTCCGCAATCTCCACCTTCTGATTGCCGAAGCCCTCAGGCGCTGTAAGCGCACGGCGCAGAAGCCCCAGGATGTCCTCCTTCTGCAAGGCCTTGAGCACAAAGACGCGGCAGCGCGACAGAAGAGCGCTGTTGATCTCGAACGACGGATTCTCCGTCGTCGCGCCGATGAGGATGATGCTTCCCTTCTCCACAAACGGCAGAAAGGCGTCCTGCTGCGCCTTGTTGAAGCGATGGATCTCATCGACGAAGAGAATCGTGCGCTCGCCGTACGCCGTATTCTTCTCCGCCTCCTGCATGACCGTGCGGATCTCCTTGATGCCGCTCGTCACGGCGGAAAAGTCGATAAAGCGAGCCTTCGTCTCCCGCGCGATGATGCGTGCGAGCGTCGTCTTGCCGACGCCCGGCGGCCCCCAGAAGATCATCGAGAAGATCTTGTCCTCGGCGATGAGCTTCCTAAGCATCTTTCCCTTGCCCACGAGGTGCTGCTGCCCCACATAATCCGCGAGACTTTTGGGGCGCATCCGCGCCGCCAGCGGCAAATCGACCTCGCGCCGAAAAAGTGACTCCTGTTCCATTTCCATCCTCCACACCTCATTTCTTTCCATTATAGCAGATATCGCCATGGGTCAAAAGATGAGCTTAAGACAAACCTCCCAACCTACGATATACTTTAGAAGAGAATTACTATGCAAAAATGGAGTGAGCCTTATGTACCGCTTCTTGGAAAATTTTGAAACAGGCATCCCCTTTATCGACAACGGACACCGACGCCTCTTGGAGGACATGGAAGAAGCGCGCGAGGCGCTCGCTGCAGGCCATGAGGACGAGTACCACCGACTGATCGGACAGATCTTGGCGACGATGCACGATCACATCGTCAAACAGCACGTCTACGAAGAAGAAATCATGGCCATGTCGCGCGACGGCGAGCTTGCAAATCAGAAGGAGGCGCACGCACACTTTCGCGAAGTCATCGACCGGCATAAATCCTCGATGAACTTCCAGAACGACCAGGAGGAACTTGTAAGCCTCCTGCACTTCCTCAACGAATGGTTTCTGCAGCACATCTTATCGAGCGACATGCTGATCGGCAGCGCACTGAAGAAAGCGAAGGCCGCCGCCGCCGAGGCGAAAGCGAAAGCCGCAAAGGAGGCGCGGGCGGCGGAAGCGACACACGCCGAGGAAGCGGCCAAGGCGCAAGAAGCGACGGGCGAAGCAGCCAAGGAAGGTCAAGCAGCACCCGCTGCTGAAGGAGATGCGAAAGCAGGCATCGGGGAAGAAGGCTCAACGCCCCAGCCGACAGAAGCGCCCGCCGCCCCTGCCAAAAAAGCGACGAAGAAGCGCACAGCCGCGAAGAAGCAGGCCAGTGTTGCTGCGTCTGCTGACGAAAGCGACAAGGATGAAGCGCCTGCCGCGAAAGCAGCCAAACCGGCGGAAAAAGTCAAAAAAACCGCCGAAGGAAAGCCGACGGAGAAAAAAGCCTCTGCACCTGCTTCTGCGGCCAAACCTGCCGCAAAAGCAGCCGCTCCCAAGGCAGTGAAGCCGACGACGACAGTCATCAAGGCGAAGAAGGCGCCCGCCGATCCCTTCGCCTTCACGGACGAATTCCGCACGCAGATTCCTCTCGTCGATAAGGAGCACGAAACGCTCTTCAACTTGGTGCGCCAAACCTACGAACTCGTCCACGACGAGTTCTGCGTCGATAAGTTTGACAGCATCGTCGCAATCATCGAAGAACTGCGCGACTACACGATCAAGCACTTCGCCGACGAAGAGCGCTACATGAAGAGCATCAACTACGACGGCCTTGCCGAGCAGGTTGCCGCGCACACCGCCTTCGTCGAAAAGCTCAACAACATCGACCTCGACGAAATCGACCGCGACCAAGAAGACGCGCTCGACAAACTCATCAAATTCCTCCTCAACTGGCTCGTGCAGCACATCCTGAAGGTCGACAAGAAGATGCCGTACATCGAGGAAGCGGCATTGAAGCTGACAGAATGACACGACAGGCCATCCCGTGCATGAAAACAGGGCGGCGCACAAGTCCATCCCGACTTATGCGCCGCCTCTTCGATGCGTCGAGCGCGAGGAAGCCGTTACTGCACCTTTCTGCACAAGATAGATATGATGCTCGATGACGCGCCCCAAAAAGTGGGCGATCCTTGTTGCGGCCAGCTGCAGGAAGCCCAAGATTATAAAGAGGCAGTCGAATCCCCAGACGGAGAAGATCGCCGCCCCCGCGAAGACGACGTAAAGAACCGTCAGGAGCTTTGCCAAAATCACGCCCAAGACCATGCGCACGGCACCGCGCCGCACCATGCGGCGGTTACGGAAGTGACGGCGCAGGAATTCCCGCACGCGCTTCCCCAGCTTGCGCGGCTCCCGCAGCATACGGCAAAGGGAAAGGACGGCCTCGCGCTTCCATTGCAGCCACGCATAGAGGCGCGTGTTCAGCTGCCGCAGCGCTTCGGGCAAAGAGGCGAAATTTCCCAGCCCCTGCAGCCAGCTCTTCACTTCCAGACACTTCCCCAGCGCCCCTTTGAACCATATCCAGACATTGAAGTCGATCTTGCGCATGTACTGCACGATCTCCCTCGTCGAGAGATCGGCGAGGCGCAGCGGCACATAGAAAAGGCGCAGCAAGACGACTTCCAAAAAGATGAGCGTTCCACGCAGGACGAGCGCTAACGCATAGTGGCGTACGTAGACCTCGGGACGCTTTCGGATCGCCCGCACCTTGGAGCGCAGCTGCTGCAAAAGCTTCATTGCCAAAACCTCTCCCTGCATCCCTCTCCCATACCTAAAAAGATTTTAACATAAAGCATTTCCCGCCGCAATATGCAAAAATTCTGCATCATGCCCCGAAAACTTTGATAAAAAGGGTTCCCCTTGCCCTTTGCAAGAGGAACCCTTTTTTTTCACTATGCAGCTTCAGCACATACGATGCTCAGCCGATCATGCTCTTGATGTCGTTCTCGACATCCGTGATGCCGCCGATGCCGAAGGCCTCGACGAGAACCTTCGCGACGTTCGGCGAGAGGAATGCCGGCAGCGTCGGTCCGAGGTGGATGTTCTTCACGCCGAGATGCAGGAGCGCGAGGAGGACGATGACCGCCTTCTGCTCATACCATGCGATATTGTAAACAACCGGCAGCTCGTTCACATCGGCGAGGCCAAAGACTTCCTTGAGTTTCAGCGCGATGAGCGCCAAGGAGTACGAATCGTTGCACTGACCCGCATCGAGGACGCGCGGAATGCCGCCGATATCGCCGAGATTGAGCTTGATGTACTTGTACTTCGCGCAGCCCGCCGTCAGGATGACCGTGTCCTTCGGCAGAGCCTCGGCGAAGTCGCGGTAATAGTTGCGTGTCTTATGACGACCGTCGCAGCCGGCCATGACGACAAACTTCTTGATTGCCCCCGACTTCACAGCGTCAACCACCTTGTCGGCAAGCGCAAAGACCTGCTCATGCGCAAAACCGCCGACGATCTCGCCCTGCTCCAATTCCTTCGGAGGCGCACATTTCTTCGCCAACTCGATGACAGCGGAGAAGTCCTTCCTGCCGTTCTTCTCCTCGATATGCGGACAGCCGGGGAAGCCGACGGCAGCCGTCGTGAAGATGCGATCCTGATAGCTCGCCTTCGGCGGCACAATGCAGTTCGTCGTCATGAGGATCGGGCCGTTGAACGCCTCAAACTCTTCCTTCTGCTGCCACCAAGCATTGCCGTAGTTGCCCGCGAAGTGTGCGTACTTCTTGAAGGCCGGATAGTAGTGCGCAGGCAGCATTTCGCCGTGCGTATAAACGTCGACGCCCGTGCCCTCCGTCTGATCGAGCAATTCCTTCAAATCCTTGAGATCGTGACCCGAGATCAAGATGCCCGGATTCCTGCGCACGCCGAGATCAACCTTCGTGATTTCCGGATTGCCGTAAGTCTCCGTGTTCGCCTTGTCCAAGAGCGCCATGACATCGACGCCGTACTTGCCCGTCTCCAGCACGAGAGCCGTGAGGTCGTCGCCCGAGAGGCTGTCGTCCAGAAGCTTCGCCAACGCCTTCTGCATGAAGGCGTCGATCGCCTCATCGCGATAGTCAACGACATTCGCATGATGATTGTACGCCGCCATGCCCTTGAGGCCGTACGTCGCAAGCTCCCTGAGGCTGCGGACATCCTCGTTCTCCGTCGCGAGAACGCCTACGTCTGCCGCAGCCGCCTTCGCCTGAAATTCGCTCCTCGCACCGTTCCAAAGAGCCGCCGCCGGAAGCCTCGACGTGTCGGCAAGCTCCTTCAGCAGCTCTTCCTTCATGCGCAGCGTCTCTTCGATCGCATCGGCAATCGCCGCATCGTCAAAGTTCGCATTCGTGATCGTGATGAAGAGATTCAGCGTGACGCGATCATTGACCTCCCGGGAAATCGTCTTTCCCGCCTCGCGCAGCGCCATCGAAACAGCGGAAATTCCTTTCGTCACATAAACCAAAAGGTCTTGAAGCCCTGCGACCTCCGGCTTCTTGCCGCAAACACCCACCTGCGTGCAGCCCTTGCAGCCCGCCGTCTCCTGACACTGAAAACAAAACATCTTGTTCTCCATATATACCGTCCTCTCTCCTTCAATATGACGGGAACTGCGGCGCAGTTCCTCTTGACAGCCCTATCATAGCAAAGAGAACATGCCTCTTCGGTAACACTTGTTACCAAAACGAAAAAAGTCCTTCATTCTCTTGATTGAGAATATTTCTTCCTATGCTTTTGCACTCGTACAATTTCAAATACTTTCCATTATGTATCAGTCAAGCAATCTCCTCATCCGAAAATCCTGCCGCCGCAAAGTTTTTCTAAAAAAAGAAAGTTCCCCCTAGCTTTTTCAGGAGAAGTCTGCTATACTTAAGCAGTCGGGGCGTGGCTCAGCTTGGTAGAGCGCTTCCTTGGGGTGGAAGAGGTCGTGGGTTCAAATCCCGTCGCTCCGACCAGCTTAGTATTTTCAAGGCTTTAGGGGTTATCCAACTGCTATTTGGATAGCTCCATTTTTTTACCATGAAGCCCCAAGAGGTCAAGCCGAAGGCGCAGACCGATTGGCTAGGCTTCTGTAAGGGCGGCGCACAATGTCCACAAAGTGGACGTTTGTGCGTGTAGTTTATGCCTAAAATACCCGCTTATTTGTTTCTAAGACCTAAGCCCCTCAATCCTTCTTCGATTTTCTTCCTATCCGATGCGTCAAATTCGTTGCTATCGTGACAATATATGTCCATTGTGGTTGTACCATCGGCATGTCCCATGACTTGTGAAAGCATCGTCGTCGGTATTCCGCTCTTGTGCATGTTTGTCCCGAAGTAATGCCTTCCGGAATGGGGAGTTATATCGTCCGCTATGTTAGCTGTCCACTTCCATACGTTGAACACCTTGCCATATACGGAGGGTGTCACCATAGCGTCTTTCCCCCTCTGTCTCACAACGAATCGGAAACCTTTGCTTTTCTTCCGCTCTTCTTTCAGCAGCTTCACCAAATTCGGCGACAGGGGAACATACCTCATGCCTGCTTTCGTCTTTGTGTGGTGCTTCAAGACCGCTTCGCCGCGCCCGCAGTTTACCGTGTATTGCTTCGTGACATGAATACGCTTCTTCTGAAAATCCACGTCGTCCCATGTCAACGCAAGAAGCTCGCCGCGCCTTATGCCTGTTTCAAAGAGCAGGGGGATCGTGAAGCCCAAGCGATGGTCTTTTGATACCTTCACCATAGCTTCGTACTCCTCTTTTGTGGCAGGACGCTTCTTCTTCGTTTCCACCTTCGGCAGTTTGATCGCCTTGCATGGATTCTTCGCTATATAGTCGTCGGCTAAGGCAAGCTCAAGCATACTGTTTAACATGCCTTTGATGTGCTTTATGTAATCCATTGACAGCTTTTCTGCCATGTCGTTCACAAAGTTCTGCACGTCTGCACGCTGTATGTCTGATAGCTTCTTCGCGCCGAATACCGCACTTATGCGCTTGTAGGTATGGCGATTCTTTTGCAGCGTCGTTTTCTGTATGTCGTGGCTCTTCGTTGCTTCCCAAATCGGAAAATATTCGTCAAGCGTTATGCTGTCCCCCTTCATGCTTGGCTTTGCTACCGTCTGTTGCGTCAATGCCGTCAAGGCTTCTATTTGCTTCGCCATAAAGGCTAGCTGGCTTTGAAGGCTTTGGGATACTGATGCTGATTCTGCTATTGTTTGCATGACTTGTCTGCTCCTTTGCTCAAGGAACGACATACACTTTCAAGTACACCCGTGCGCTTGGCGAGGAGCGGGCACTTTCCCTCCACCCAATCCCCGTTTCTCCAACGAGGTTACAACGGTTTCCATAAGAGACCTTCCTTATTTTGTATTTGCCTTGTCAACATACACTATAGGGTACAGGTCTCTTTGCCTTTTTGCAACCCCTTGCCGAGAAATATTTTACACTAAGGCCGACGAGAGGAAGCACGGCACGGCGGGCACGAAAGACTTGCATGAGGAGCGGCGGATGTGGTATACTACGAGTGGCAAACTACACGCACAAACGTCCACTTCGCGGACATTGTGCGCTGCCCTTACA
>CAJPRR010000091.1 GCA_905373085.1 uncultured Selenomonas sp. | reverse complement strand
TTTCACGGGCATGGAACGCGCGGCTCTTTTGCAAGCGAAGAAAACAGTATAGAGAAGGTTGAGGATCGGATCTTATGATTAGTACAAGCGGACTGACGCTGCAGTTTGGCAAGCGCGTTTTGTTCAAGGATGTAAGCATCAAGTTCACGCCGGGCAACTGCTATGGCATCATCGGCGCGAACGGCGCGGGCAAGTCGACGTTTCTGCGCGTCCTTGCGGGCGACATCGAGCCGTCGAAGGGCTCGGTTGACATCACGCCGGGCGAGCGCCTTGCCGTGCTCAAGCAGGATCACTACGCCTTCGACGAGGTCGAGGTTTTGCGCACGGTCACGCTCGGTCACGAACGTCTCGTCGCCATCATGGATGAGAAGGATGCGCTCTATCAGAAGGAGGACTTCTCCGATGCCGACGGCATGAGGGCCTCGGAGCTTGAGGCGGAGTTCGCCGACATGAACGGCTGGGACGCAGAGCCTGAGGCGGAGCGCCTCTTAAACGGCCTCGGCATCGAGCCTTCGAAGCATCACAAGAAGATGGCGGATCTTACGGACAAGGAGAAGGTGCGCGTGCTTCTCGCGCAGGCGCTCTTCGGCAGTCCCGATGTGCTGCTTCTCGACGAGCCGACGAACCATCTCGACATCGAGTCGATCAACTGGCTCGAAGCCTTCCTCGACGATTTCCCGAACACGGTCATCGTGGTCTCGCATGACCGTCACTTCCTCAATGAGGTCTGCACCTATATCGCTGACGTGGACTTCGGATCGATCCAGCTCTATGCGGGCAACTATGATTTCTGGCTCAAGTCGAGCCAGCTCGCCCTGCAGATGGCGAAGGATGCGAACAAGAAGAAAGAGGAGAAGATCAAGGAGCTGCAAACCTTCATCCAGCGATTCAGCGCCAACGCATCGAAGTCGAAGCAGGCGACCTCGCGCAAGAAGTTGCTCGAAAAGATCACGCTTGACGACATCAAGCCGTCCTCGCGCCGCTATCCCTACATCGCCTTCACGCCCGACCGCGAGGCGGGCGACCAGCTGCTGCAGGTCAGCGGCCTGACGAAGACGATCGACGGCGAGAAGGTGTTGAACAACGTGAGCTTCACGCTCAAGAAGGGAGACAAGGTCGCCTTCGTCGGCCCGAATTCCGTGGGCAAGACGGTGCTCTTCGAGATCCTCATGGGCAATATGGAGGCGGATGCGGGCACGTTCAAATGGGGCGTGACGACGACGCAGGCGTATTTGCCGAAGGACAACAACGAATTTTTCGATGACGTCGACTTGAACCTCGTCGACTGGCTGCGCCAGTATTCGCGCGACCCGGACGAATCGTTCGTGCGCGGCTTTTTGGGGCGCATGCTCTTTTCGGGCGAGGAGAGTCAGAAGAAGGCCAAGGTCATCTCAGGCGGCGAGCGCGTGCGCTGCATGTTGTCGCGCATGATGCTTTCGGGCGCGAACGTGCTGCTCCTCGACGAGCCGACGAACCACCTCGACTTGGAGTCCATCACGGCGCTGAATGACGGTCTGATCGCCTTTTCGGGCACGGAGCTTTTCGTTTCGCACGACCACGAGTTCATCCAGACCATCGCTAACCGCATCATCGACATCACGCCTGATGGCGTCGTCGATCGCGTGACGACGTACGATGAGTTTCTGGAAAACGAGACGGTGCGCCAGCAGCTCGAAGAAAAGTACGGCAAGAAGGGCTAAAGCAAGACTTTTGCCGCTTTGATGCCGGCATGGCGATGGATGATCTTCCGAGGGGGGATACGATGCTCGCAAGGGCTTTTCGCGAAGCGTGGCGCAAGGAGGACAAAGGATCGGCGGCGCGTCTGCGCGAGATGGTCGAAGTCCTGCGCGAGCGCGACATCGTGCATGGCATAACGCCCGAGAAGCTGCGCCTGATCCTGGAAGACCTCGGCCCGACTTTCGTGAAGCTCGGTCAGATCATGAGCATGCGCCCGGATTTCCTGCCGCAGGAATACTGCGATGAACTCATGAAACTGCAGACGGAAGCAAGCCCCTTGCCCTTTTCCGTCATCGAGAAGGTCATCGAGCAGGAGTATCAGCGTCGCTGGACGCGCATCTTTCGCTCGATTGATGAGGAGGCGCTGGGTTCGGCTTCGATTGCGCAGGTGCACTGCGCCGTGCTCCTGGACGGCGAGAAGGTCGTCATCAAGGTGCAGCGCCCGGGCGTGCACGACGTCATGAGCAAGGACATCGTGCTCTTGAAGCGTGCGGCGGGCATCTTGAAGATCTTGGGTCCAGCACAGGACGTCGTGGATTTCAGCATGGTGCTCGACGAGCTTTGGGCGATCGCCAAGCAGGAGATGGATTTCGTCATGGAGGCGAACCATATCGAGGAGTTCCGCCATGCGAATCAGGACGCCGATTTCGTGGACTGTCCCAAGGTCTATCGCCATCTGACGACGCAGCACGTTCTCGTCATGGAATACGTCGACGGCATACAGATTGACGATGCGGCAGGACTCAAGGCAGCTGGGGTCGACATGCGGCGCATCGGCGAGCGGCTTGGCGAGAACTACGTCAAGCAGATTGTCGAGGACGGCTACTTTCACGCCGACCCGCATCCGGGGAACATCTGGGTGCGCGGCGGCAAGATCGTCTGGCTCGATCTCGGCATGATGGGCAGGCTGTCGAATAAGGACCGCGCGGCGATCCGCAAGGCGATCTTCGCGCTGGCGCAGCATGACGTCTTCGAGATGAAGGCGGCGGTGCTCTCGCTCGGCGTGCCGCAGGAGCGCATCGACCATGCGCGGCTCTATCAGGACATCGACGCGCTCATCGCGCAGTACGGCGATCTCGATTTTCGCTCGCTGAAGATGGGCGTGCTCTCGCGCCAGATCATGAACGTGCTGCGCTCCCATCACATCGCGATCGCGCCGGGCATCAGCATGTTCTGCCGCGGCGTCATGACGATCGAAGGCGTCATGCGCCTCGTATGCCCCGAGGTCAGCTTCGTTGAAATTTTGGCGCGCAGCATGGAACTGAGCTTTGCGAAGGGATTCAACTGGCGCGAGGAAGCCGGCAAGGCGAAGCGCGAGGGCTACATCCTCTTGCGCAAGTCCTTGCAGCTGCCCGAGCAGATCTCGGACATCCTGAAGATGACGCTGAGCGGGCAGACGAAGGTTAATCTTGAGCTGACGGGAGCCGATGAGCCGCTCGCGAGGCTCAACAAGATGATCAACAAGCTCATCATCGCTCTCCTGAGTGCGGCGCTTCTCCTTGGCTCAAGCACGATCTGCACGACGCAGATGACGCCGAAGATCATGGAGATACCGTTCTTGGGCGTCTTGGGCTATCTGGCGGCGATCGTGCTCTCGGCGCGGCTCCTGTGGAGCATATTGCGCGGTCATTGATGAGGCCGCCGTTGATTGGGGAAATGCGCGAAAGGCGCGCTTTCTTTGGGGCTTTAATAGTAGGAAGAGTAGGATAGGAGGGATTCCCATGCGTGGAATCAGGGGTGCGATTACGGTAGAAAAGGATACGAAGGCTGAGATATTTCAGGCGGTGAAGCTCATGGTCATGGGCATGTGCCGTACGAACAAGATCGATCCTTCAGATATTGGAGCGGCGATTTTTTCCGCGACATCCGATCTCAAGTCGGCGTTCCCGGCTGCAGGGGCGAGGTTCTTGAAAGGATTCGACACGGTGCCGCTTTTCGACACGCTGGAGCCGGATATTGAAAATTCTCTGCCGCGCTGCATACGGGCGCTCTTGCTCGTCGATACGGACAAGCCGCAGAGCGAGATCCGCCATATCTATCTGGGCGGCGCCATATCGCTGCGCCCCGACCTCCAAGTGGAGGAGTAGTGCGTACTATGTGCCAATGTGGTATATGACGAAGGGAGCGATTCGATCATGAAAAAAGAAATCATCACGGAAAATGCGCCGAAAGCGATCGGTCCGTACTCGCAGGGAGTCCGCACGTCGGGCGGCTTCATCTTTGCCTCGGGGCAGATTCCGCTCGATCCTCAGACGGGAGAACTCGTCGCGGGCGGCATTGCCGAGCAGACCGAGCGCGTGCTGGAAAACCTCAAGGCCGTTCTCGAAGCCGATGAATGCTCGCTGGAGGATGTCGTCAAGACGACGGTTTATCTGAAGGACATCGAGGACTTTGCGGCGATGAACACGGTGTATGCGAAGTATTTCAAAGTTTGCCCGCCTGCACGCGTCTGCGTCGAGGTGGCGCGGCTGCCGAAGGACGCGCTCATCGAGATCGACTGCGTCGCTTCGGAAGGGCAGAATTATTCTTATTGATGCATCGCAGCAATAAAACAAGCCGTTGAATCTTTCGATTCAGCGGCTTGTTTTATGATATATCCGTTCGGATCCTCGTGCACAGATCAGATGGCGCGCTCGACCTTGCCCGAGCGCAGGCAGCGCGTGCAGACGTTGATGTGCTTCGTCTCGCCGTTCACGATCGCGCGTACACGCTGGATGTTCGGCTTCCACTTGCGCTTTGTCTTCAAATGCGAATGGCTGACATTCATGCCGGACATCTCGCCCTTTGCACAGATTTCGCAAACACTTGCCATGGGGTACACCTCCTTCGCGGCGCAGTTAAGGAATCCCTGATAAATTCAGCACCGCCATCTTGACGTATCTTTTCCGCCCTCTCTGCGTCGACAAATCTTCCGCATAGCACCACTATGCGTCCGGTTCGTCTCCTTGATCGAACGAAAAATCTGCGCCAATCTGACGGACTTCATTTTATCAGTGCTTCCTAATCTTGCGCCATAGACAACAAAGGTATTCTATCACAAAGTGCAGGGAAGCGCAAGCTGTTCTTGCAGTTTCACGAATGAATCCGGCGCGAGCGGTTTTCATTTCAGCAGCGCTTCCTTGAGCTTTTGATAGGCTCTCGTATAGTAGGCGCCGTTTTGCGCCTCGCGGTGGTCGAAACCGTAGGCGCGGCGGCTGACGGCGAGGATTGGGGGCGCTTGGATGCGCTTGGCGACGGCTAGGCCGGAAAATAGGTTCCACCAGCGTTCAAGGTCGGCGACGAAGTCCTTGGGGGTCTGGAAATATTTCTTCACGAGGCCTTTTTCGCAGCCGATTTGCTGCTCAAGCGTGCCTTTGACGTACCAATCGAGGATGTCTTCGGGCGTCGCCTTTTCCCAGCGCTCGACGAAGGCGCGGAACAGATAGTCGTGGTACGGATAGAGCAGCGGATCGCCCTTGCCCTCATCGACGTTCTGCGCATCGGACAGTTCGGCGCTCGGCACGATGTCAATCGTCGCCTGCGGCACAACTTCACGCTTGAAGATATGCTCGTTCATGTAGCGTGCAAGTTCGTAGACCTGATGCTTCCAGAGGTCGGCGAGGGCAGCGAGGAAGCCCGCCTGATCGCCGTAGAGCGTTGAGTAGCCGACGGTCGTCTCCGCCTTGTTCGCGTTGCACGAGAAGCCGCCGCCGAAGGCTGCGGCGAGGGCGGCGAGGATGCGCGAGCTGCGGTCGCGCGCCTGGATGTTCTCGGCGAGGAAAGAGGAGATGGCAAGCAGCTTCTTTTCGCCCGTCTTCAGAAGCTCGATGGGCGTCGCTGCAATCTGCTCCATCGTGTGCTGCACGGATTCCTCGATGGGGAAGACGGCGTAATAGCAGCCGAGGTTTTCGGCGAGCGCGTGTGCGAGATCCTTTGTCGTCTCGGAGTTGAAGCGGCTCGGCATGTTGACGAGTAGGACGTTTTCTGCGCCGAGGACGCTCGCATAGAGCGCGGCGGCGACGGCAGAATCGATGCCGCCCGAGGCGCCGACGACGACCTTCTTCATGCGGATGCTGTCGAGAAAATTTCTGACGCCGTAGGAAAGCGCTTCGTAAATCTGGGCGATTTCGGTCTTCTTTTCGGGTATGAGGGCAGGGAGCGAGGCGATTTCTTCGACGTCGACATAGTGCAGCCCCTCTTCGTAGGACGGAGCGGCGGCGACGCATAAGCCCTCCGCGCTGTAAACGGCGCTCGCACCGTCGAAGGTGTAGACAGTCTTGCCGTTGTTCTGTAAGCCGACGTTGTTGACGTAGATGAGCGGCGCCCCTGCCGCCTTGGCTGCGGCGGAGAAGAGGCGCCGGCGCTTCTCGTTCTTGCCGAGCGTATAGGGGGAGGAGGAAATGTTGACGTAGAAGTCCAGATCCTCGTATTCTTCGAGAAGCTTCATCGGCGCCGTCTCGTAATTGTCGCTCCAGCCGTCCTCACACAATAGGCAGCCGATCTTCCAGCGTCTGCCGTGAATCTTCAGCGAGACGGGAGAAATCAGGCTCTTGGGCGTCGTGCCCAGTTCGCGTGCGAGCTTCTGCAGGCTGAAGAAGTGGCGTGTGTCGTCGAACTCCCGATAGTTCGGCAGGAGCGTCTTGATGACGAAGGGATAGGGCATTGCCTCGGGATGGCAGAGCTTTCCTTCGCTGGCGACGAAGCAGGCGTTGTACTTGCGCGGCCTGCCGTCGTTGTTTTTCTTCGTCCAATCGACGGCGACGCTGCCGAAGATGACAGCGATGCCGTGCGAGGCGGCGATGACGTCGGCGGCGCAGGCCTCTGCGTCGCGCAAGAAGGCGTCCTGCTCCCAGGTATCGCCGAGCAGATAGCCGGGAATCGCCATCTCGGGGAAGATGACGATGTCGGCATGATTCGCTTTCGCTTCTTCAATCCGGCGCAGCATGTTCGCGGTATTGGCGTCAGGCCGTCCGGGCTGTATTTCCATCTGTGCGGACGCGATTTTCAGCAAGGGGAAGCACCTCTTTCAAAGAATAATGAACTAGTCGTAATGACCTTTGCAGGCGGCGATGTAAATGTTTTTATCATCGATGGAGTAAATCAGGCGCTCCTTCACCGTGATGCGCCGACTCCAATAGCCGGCAAGGTCGTGGCGCAGAGGTTCGGGTTTTCCCAGACCTTCATGCCCGTTTCTTTCGATATCCTTGAGGAGCGCATCGATCTTTCTGGCGATTTTGCGATCTTCTTGAATCCACTCCATGAAATCGTTCCACGCATTTTCTGAGAAGATTAGGAATCGATGATAAAATGAAGCCTCCCAGATTTGCACAGATGCGCTGTATCTCTCTAGGAGACAACCCGCAGGCGTAGCGGTGCTACGTCGAGGATTTGCCGACGACGAGAGGACAGCGCAGATGTGTGAAGATGGGAGGCTGAATTTATCAGTGGTTCCTTCATTCATGAAGCAGGTGCTCCAGTTCTTCTGTGCTTTTTGCGACAATGTGTCCGTCTTCGAGCTGCTGAACGCCGTCAAGGATATGACGATAATTTTTCTTGCTGCTTGTGATGAAGATGTTCTCCATCAGATTGTTGTAACTTTCAAGGCTCATCATGACGACGTTGTCTTCGTTCTTACGAGTCACGATGATGGTTTCAGCATCTTTTGTCGCTGTGTCGCAGTAAGCTTTCAAGTTGTTGCGAAGGGTGGAGAAATTCACGGCTACCATGAGTATCACGTCCTTTCTTATTTATTGTACCGAAACGTGTACAATAAGGCAATAGAAATTTTTGGTGTGTAGAAAGTCATCGTTCTGTTCGCTGCGCCATAGGAGTTCTCGTGAACCTATGGTATAATAAAATCTGCATCCGAAGCAGCTTTTTGTTTGAGATTGCGGATGCAGAAACGGTGAGCGATATGAAGGGACAGAAGAAGACGAATGCGGCGCGGATTCTCGACGGGCTGTCGATTTCGTACGAGCTGCGGGAGTTTCCCGTCGACTTGGATGACCTCAGCGCCGTCCATGCGGCCGAGATGCTCCGTATGCCTGTGGAGCAAGTATTCAAGACGCTCGTCGCCCGCACGGACAAGGCGGGCGTCGTCATGGCGTGCATTCCGGGCGCGGCGGAGCTTGATCTCAAGGCTCTCGCCAAGGCCGCCGCGAGCAAGAAGGCGGAGATGGTGCACCTCAAGGAAGTGCTTGCGCTCACGGGTTATCAGCGCGGCGGCTGCTCGCCGCTTGGCGCGAAGAAAGAGTATCCTGTGTTCCTCGACGCTTCGGCGAAAGCGTGGGACAAGATCGCCGTCAGTGCGGGCAGGCGCGGCGAACAGATCGTGCTCGCGCCCGCCGATTTGGAGCGTGCCGTCCATGCGACGACGGCACAGCTGACGCGCTGAGAGAAGCGGCACAGTCGATGGAGAGAGATGAATGGAGTGAAGGAATTGAAATACAGCAGTACGAGGGGAAAGGCGGCAAGCGTCGCATCGGCAGAGGCAATCATCCAGGGGTTGGCGGCGGACGGAGGGCTTTTCGTGCCCGAGGAGATTCCTACGGTTGATTTGGCCTTTATCGCAGGGATGCGGCAGCTTTCCTATGAGGAGTGCGCGGCACGCATTCTGGGACTCTTCCTTACGGATTACACGGCGGAGGAGCTTGCGGGCTGCATTGCACGCGCTTACGGGGACGGCAAGTTTGACGATGTGCGCATCGCGCCCGTGCACGCGCTCAAGGAATTCCCCGTATTGGAGCTTTGGCATGGGCCGACGAGCGCGTTCAAGGACATGGCGCTGCAGCTCTTGCCGCAGCTTTTGCAGACGGCGCTCAAGAAGACGGGTGAGGACGCTGAGATTCTGATTCTCGTCGCCACGTCGGGCGATACGGGCAAGGCGGCGCTCGAAGGTTTTGCCGATGTCGATCAGATCAAGATCCTCGTGTTCTATCCGACGGGCGGCGTGTCGAAGATCCAGAACCTGCAGATGTGCACGCAGAAGGGCGCAAATGTCCGTGTCGTCGCGGTCAGGGGAAATTTTGACGATGCGCAGAACGGCGTCAAGGAGATCTTCAGCGACAAGGCCTTTGGAGAGAAGCTTGCCGCCGGGAACGTCAAGCTGTCTTCGGCAAATTCGATCAACTGGGGCAGGCTCGTGCCGCAGATCGTCTACTACTTCAGCGCCTACGCCGACCTCTTGGAAAAGGGGACGATGGCAGCGGGCGAAGCCGTCGACTTCTGCGTGCCGACGGGCAATTTCGGCGATATTCTCGCGGGCTATTACGCCAAGCGCATGGGGCTTCCTGTCGCGAAACTGATCTGTGCGTCGAACAGCAACAACGTGCTGACGGATTTCCTGCAGACAGGCGTTTATGACAAAAAGCGCGATTTTTACAAGACGATCTCGCCGTCCATGGACATTCTGATTTCGAGCAATCTTGAGCGTCTGCTCTATCATGAGATGCAGGACGCGGCGCCGGTCAGGGGCTGGATGGAGGAGCTTGCCGCAAAGGGCAGGTACGAGGTCGGCGAG
>CAJPRR010000090.1 GCA_905373085.1 uncultured Selenomonas sp. | reverse complement strand
AAGGACGGCGAGTGGCAGCCGAACAAGTACGGCGACACGGGCAACTTGGAAGCCATGGACTTCATCAAGAAGCTCAACGAGGCGATCTTCAAGTTCCATCCCGACGCTTTGATGATCGCCGAGGAGTCGACGGCCTGGCCTCTAATCTCGAAGCCCGTCTACATGGGCGGCATGGGATTCAACTACAAGTGGAACATGGGCTGGATGAACGACATGCTCTCGTACATGAGCCTCGATCCCATCTACCGCAAGTGGAACCAGGACAAGGTCACGTTCTCCTTCATGTATGCTTTCAGCGAGAACTTCGTGCTGCCCCTGTCGCACGACGAGGTCGTGCACGGCAAGTGCTCGCTCGTGAGCAAGATGCCCGGTGACTACTGGCAGAAGTTCGCGGGACTGCGCGGCTTCTTCGGCTACTGGATGGCGCATCCCGGCAAGAAGCTCCTCTTCATGGGCGGCGAGTTCGCGCAGTTCATCGAGTGGAACTACGACGACAGCCTCGATTGGCATCTCGTCGAGGAGTACCCGATGCACACGAAGATGCTCGAATACTCGCGCGCCTTGAACAAATTCTACAAGGAAAACCGCCCGTTCTGGGAAGTTGACTTCGACTGGAACGGCTTCGAGTGGATCGACTGCAACGACAGCGAGAACTCCATCATCACCTTCGTCCGAAAGGCGGACAATGCCGCGGACTTCCTCGTCGTCCTCTGCAACTTCACGCCCGAGGTACGGCATGACTACCGCATCGGCGTGCCTAAGAAGGGCGAATACCGCGAGGTCTTCAACAGCGACGCCGAGGAATTCGGCGGCTCGGGCGTGAAGAACGAGGGCGATCTCCATACGGAGGACGTCTCCTGGCACGACCGCGAGCAGTCGCTCGTCATTACGGTGCCGCCGATGGCGACGATTTATCTGAGGCACAAGGATACGCTCCCCTTTGTCAAACGCTCCATGACGGAAGAGGAGACGGAAGTCCTCGTCGTCAAAGGCGTGGAGAAGAAGAAGGAAAAAGAGCCGAAGAAGCCTGCAGCGGAAGAGCCTGCGGCAGAAAAGCCGGCGGCAGAAAAGTCTGCCGCCAAGGCTCATTCGCGCAAGACCGAGCCGGCGAAGAGAGCGAAGAAGGCCTCGAAGAAGAGCAGCAAGAAAAAAGCGGCTGCCCAGTAGAACAGGGGAACAGCATCCATGCTCGTCTTGGAGAAGGCGTGAGCCTTCTCCGGCGGGCGCGGGCGATATAGAAAAGATGGTGCGCTGCGGGGCGGGGCTGGAAGCCACGCAGAATAGAAGGGGGTTCATATCATGCGGGTACTTTATGTTGCTGCCGAAGCCGTGCCTTTTGCCAAGACCGGAGGACTGGCGGATGTCGCGGGATCTCTCCCCAAGGAACTCGTCAAGCAGGGCGTTGACATCCGCGTCGTCATGCCGAAGTTCGGCAAGATTCCGAAGGAATACATCGACAAGATGGAGCACCTTTACGACGGCACGCTGAATGTCGCGTGGCGCGACAAGTTCGTCGGCGTCGATCGCCTCGTCATGGACGGCGTGACCTACTACTTCATCGACAACGAAGAATACTTCTACCGTGAGGGCTTCTACGGCTACGACGACGATGCGGAGCGCTTCTCTTTCTTCGCGCGCGCCGCCTTGAATCTCTTGGAAGCGATGGACTTCCGGCCCGACATCATCCATGCGAACGACTGGCACGCGGGACTTGTTCCCGTGCTCTTGAAGCTTGAGCACATGGGCGATGCGCGCTACGAGAAGATTCGCACGCTCTACACGATCCACAACCTCAAGTATCAGGGCGTCTTCCCGAAGAACGTCATGCAGGACGTCTTGGGACTTGACTGGAAGTATTTCACGAACGGCGACCTGGAATTCTACGATGCCGTCAACTTCATGAAGGGCGGTCTGACTTACGCCGACTACATCTCGACGGTTTCGCGCACCTATGCGAAGGAGATCCAGTACGAATACTTTGGCGAGATGCTCGACGGGCTTCTGCGGAAGAGAAGCGCGGACATCTACGGCATCGTCAACGGACTCGATTATGACGTCTACAACCCGGCGACGGACAAGGCAATCTATGAGACGTTCGACATCACGTCCATCGACCGCAAGATCGACAACAAGGTCGCGCTGCAAAAGCAGCTCGGGCTGCCCGAGAACCGTCAGATCCCGATGGTCGCGCTTGTCTCGCGCCTCGTGCCGCCCAAGGGTCTTGACCTCATCGTGCGCGTCATGGACGAGATCCTGCAGCACGAGGACATCCAGTTCGTCGTCCTCGGCACGGGCGACAAGGTCTACGAGGATTGGTTCAAGGGACTTGCGTGGCGCTTTCCGAGCAAGGTCTCGGCGAACATTCGCTTCTCGAACGAGCTTGCGCAGCGCATCTACGCGGGCGCGACCGTCTTCCTCATGCCGTCGAACTACGAGCCGTGCGGCATCGGCCAGCTCATCGCCATGCGCTACGGCACGATTCCCGTCGTGCGCGAGACGGGCGGACTCAAGGACACGGTCACGCAGTTCAGCAACAAGACGGGCGAGGGCACGGGCTACCTCTTCCAAAACTACAACGCGCACGAGATGATGTATGCCGTCAAGCGCGCCATCCGCGAATGCAGCACGCTTGAAATCTGGCAGAAGATCGTCCGAAACGCCATGCAGGCGGACTTCAGCTGGAAGAAATCGGCAGGAGAATACAAGGCGCTCTATGAGAAATTGTTGGCGAAGTGAGACTTGGCAAAGCCCAACGCTGGCGTTGGGCTTTCTTGCCTTTCTCGCCTATTAACTTTGTGCGAAGAAAAGACGAAACAAAGTAGAGAAGGGGAATAAGGAAGCACCGAATCTGTCGGTGCTTCTCTAAGCTAAGGGAGCGGATTCCCCTGCTTTTTCGAAGAATCTAGGAGGCGATATTATGGCGCAGCGAGAAGCGGAGCACAACTCGCAGGATGTGTTTTACCGCTCGCCCGTGGGACCCGCCGAGGCATCATCCTCCGTACAGCTCGGCATTCGCATCCGGACGCAGGACGAAGTGTCGAAGGTCATCCTGCGCCTTTGGAGAGAAGGCGCGGGGGAAAGGCTCATCGAGCTGGAGGCGAAGCCGCCCGAAGGCGCCCAGGACCGCTTTTATGTCGCGAGCATCGACCTGCCCGACAGCGGCTGTCTGCTATGGTACTACTTCATCATTGCCACAAGTTCCGGCACATGGTACTATGGCAACAACAACGAGCATCTGGGCGGCATGGGCGGCATTTACGACAACGCGCCGCCGTCTTTTCAGATCACCGTGTTCAACAAGGGCGCGAAGACGCCCGATTGGGCGAAGCATGCTGTTATGTACCAGATTTTTCCCGACCGCTTTTGTCGCGAGGGCGATGCAATCATTGAGAAGAAGGGCGCCGTCGTGCACGCGCACTGGGGCGATCAGCCCTGCTACTACAAGGATGTCGATACCAGGGAAATCGTGCAGTACGATTTCTTCGGCGGCAATATCAAGGGGCTGAAATCGAAGCTTCCCTACCTGAAGGAGCTTGGCATATCCGTCATCTATCTGAATCCCGTTTTCGAGTCGCCGAGCAATCATCACTACGATACGGGCGACTACCATAAGATCGACCCGATCTTCGGCACGAACGAGGAGTTTCAAGACCTCGTGCATGCGGCGAAGGCCGAGGGCATACGCATCGTCCTCGACGGCGTATTCAGCCATACGGGAAGCGACAGCATCTACTTCAACCGCGAGGGCAATTACGATAGTCTCGGCGCGTTCCAGTCGCAGGAGTCGCCCTACTACAGCTGGTACAATTTCCACAAATATCCTTACGAATACGACAGTTGGTGGGGCTTTTCCACGCTGCCAAACGTGACGGAGACAACGCCTTCCTACATGGATTTCGTGATCCGTGACGAGGACAGCGTGCTGCACCATTGGACGAAGACGGGCATCGGCGGCTGGCGTCTCGACGTCGTCGACGAACTGCCCGCGAAGTTCACGCAAGCTTTCTACCGCGAACTCAAGGCGACGAATCCCGATGCGATCCTCATCGGCGAAGTTTGGGAGGACGCATCGAACAAGATCAGCTACGGCGTGCCGCGCGAGTACCTGTGCGGGCAGGAGATCGACTCGGCGATGAACTATCCGTTTCGCAAGACCGTCTTGGACTTTTTGCTCAACTACGTTGACGGGCGGCAGGCGATGCGCCTTTTGGAGAGCCTCCGCGAGAACTATCCGAAGGAAAACTTCTATGTGATGATGAACCTCATCGGCAGCCACGATGTCGAGCGTGCGATCACGCTTCTGGGCGAGGCGCCGTTTTACGACGGCATGCCGGCGATCCATCAGTCGCGCTTCAAGCTCGACGCCGAGCACTACAAGCTCGGCACGGATCGGTTGCGCCTCGCGGCGCTCCTGCAGATGACGTATCCGGGGATGCCGTGCATCTATTACGGCGACGAGATCGGCATGCAGGGATTCCGCGACCCGTACAACCGCAGCCCTTACGCATGGGAGAATCCCGACGCCTCGCTGCGCGACTGGTACAAAAAGCTCATCCGTCTGCGAAACGGGCATACGGCGCTTCAGACGGGCGACCTCCTGCCGCTCGCGGGCGAGGGCAACATCCTCGCCTACGCGCGCACGATCCGAAGCGGCACGGACGAGTTCGGCGCACCTGCGAAGAACGAAGCCTTCGTCGTCATCATCAACCGCAGCCGCACGCAGGAAGAGAAGGTCATGCTCAATGTCGGCGATTTCCTGCAGGGAACGCTGCAGGAAGCGCTCGAAGGCGAGGAGCGCGTGCAGATCCAGCGCGGCATCCTGACCGTGAAGCTCGCACCTCTCTCGGCACGCATTTATGAAGCCGTGCAGGAGGAGAGGCGCTTTTCGCGCGAGGCGGGCGTCCTGCTGCATCCGACGTCCCTGCCGTCGAAGTACGGCATCGGCGATCTCGGCGGCGGCGCTTACAATTTCGTCGACTTTCTCGCCGACGCAGGGCAGAAGGTCTGGCAGGTTCTGCCGCTTTGCCCCGTCAGCGATTTCGGCTACTCGCCCTATCAATCGCCGTCGGCGTTCGCGGGCAATCCCATGCTCATTTCGCTCGACATGCTCATCGACGACGGGCTGCTTGCGGCACGTGACGTGATGGCGGCGGCCGACAGCGCGACCGCCTTCATCGACTATGAGCGGGCGTGGGCGTTCAAGAAGAAGCATTTGGGACGTGCGTGGAAGAACTTCCGGAAGCAGGGGGAAGACGCAGCCTTCCATGATTTCTGTGCGAAGGAAGCCGCATGGCTCGACGACTATGCGCTCTTCGAGGCCTTGAAGGAAGAGAGCCGGAAAGCGCCTTGGTTCGAGTGGAAGCCCGAGCTGAAGGAGCGGCAGGACGCGGCTCTTCATGCGGCGCGCGAGCGCTTGGCGGACGAGATCGGCTGCCAAAAGTTCTGGCAGTACCTGTTCGACAAAGAATGGAAGCATCTGCATGAGTACGCGCACAAAAAGGGCGTCAAAATCATGGGCGACATGCCCATCTTCGTCTCGCACGACAGCGTCGACGTCTGGGCGAACCAAGGCTTGTTCTCGCTCAACGAGGACGGCACGGCGAAGACGGTCGCGGGCGTGCCGCCCGACTACTTCAGCGCGACGGGACAGCTGTGGGGCAACCCGCAGTACGACTGGACGGCGATGAAAGAGGACGGCTACGGCTGGTGGAAGGCTCGCTTTCGGAAGATGTGCTCGCTCGTCGACATCGTGCGCCTCGACCACTTCCGCGGCTTCGAAGCGTACTGGGAGATTGACGGCAAGGCGAAGACGGCGGTCAACGGCTGCTGGCGCAAGGGACCGGGCAAGGCGTTCTTCGAAGAGATGGAGAAGGCGGTCGAGAACCTTTCCATCGTCGCCGAAGACCTCGGCATCATCACCGATGAGGTTGAGAAACTGCGCGATGACTGCGGCTATCCGGGCATGAAGGTTCTGCACTTCTGCCTGAACTTCAACGAGATGCGCCGCGTCGGAATCGCCGTGCCCGAAAACTCCATCGTCTACACGGGCACGCATGACAACAACACGACGGTCGGCTGGTTCACGCAGGATCTCGACGCGCCGTCTCGCGCGGCGGTCGCGGAGCTTCTGAACGCGCGCGCCGACCGCCCGAAGGAAATCTGCGAGAAGCTCATCGAGTTCGCCTACGCGTCGAACGCACGCCTCGTCATCATCCCCATGCAGGATGTACGCGCCCTCGACAGCCGCAGTCGCATGAACGTGCCCGGCACCGTCGGCATCAACTGGCGCTGGCGGCTCAAGGACTTCACGCACGCCGAAGAGGACGCGAAGCGGCTTAGAGGCTTGTGCGAGCTGTACGAAAGGTAGCGTATGCAATGGGACGGCGGAAAAGATCCGCCGTCCCTGCAGATATATGATTACAGAAAAGGAGATCTGATACAATGGCTGAAAAGGATTATCTCTATGTGGTGAAGAAGCCCTGCCCGATCTGCAGCATGGAAACGCGTGCGACGAAGGTGCGCTCGCGCCTCATTACCGAGACGGTCGACAATGACCTCTGCACGCACTACAAGGACATCAATCCTTACTACTACCGTATATGGGTCTGCGAGCACTGCGGCTATGCCGAGGACGAGCGTCACTTCCTGAACGGCGTCGCACCGAAGGCGAAGAAGGAGATACAGGACTTCCTCGCCGGGCATCATGGGACGAGCGAGTTCAAGGAGCAGCGTACGCGCGACGACGCCATCAAGGCGCTGAAGCTCGCGATCTTCTACACGAAGTTCACGACGGAGACGTTCGCCCACAAGGCGGGGCTGAATCTCACGCTCGCATGGCTCTACCGCGAGGCGGGCGACAAGGAGAACGAGGACAAGTTCCTCACGGAGGCGGGCAAGCTCTACATCGAGTCGCGCTCGCGCGAGGTCTTCCCGCAAGGATCGATGACGGAAGCCGACTGCATCTACCTGATCGGCGCGATCCACTTCCGCCTCGGCGACTACGACACGGCAGGCCGCTACCTGTCGATGCTCATGCACAACAAGGAGCTTGAGGCAAAGGAGCGCGTGACCGTCGATCGTGCGAAGGATCTGTGGTCGGACATGCGCGACAAGATGAAGGAAGAACGCGCAGAAGCCGCAGACGATGCAGCGCCTGCAGAATAGGAAGGGAAGTGCAAATTGCAGAAAACATGCAAGATCTTGGCGCTCCTGCTCGCGCTCGCATTCTTCCTCCTGCCTGTCGCTGAGGCGGGCAGGAAGGACAAAGCGGAGGAGATGTCGCGCCATAAGCGCATCATGTTCATCCCGCACGACAACCGTCCGATTTCGGACAAGCAGACGGCGGACGTCGTGCGCGAACTTGGCTACGAGGTCATCGTGCCGCCCGACGACATGCTCGGCAGCCGCACCGACCTCGGCCACCCCGAGGAGCTTTGGGCATGGGCAGAGGAGAATGCGTCTTCGGTAGGCGCCGCCGTCATCTCGTCAGACTCGATGCTCTACGGCAGTCTCGTCGGCTCAAGGAAGCACGACTACACGCGTGGCGAGGTCATGGCGCGTCTCAAGAACTTCGAGGAATTCCGTGCGGCGCACCCTGCGCTGCCGCTCTACGTCTTCGGCTCGATCATGCGCACGCCGCGCTCGGGCGAGGCGTCGGGATCGGAAGAGCCGGGCTACTACAAGAACTACGGCGCGGACATCTTCCGCTACACGCTCCTGACGGACAAGCAGGAAGTCGAAGGCCTGACTTCCAGGGAAAAGAAGGAATACGCCTTCTTGAAGGAGCTGATTCCCGAAAAGTCCATGGAAGACTGGATGAGCCGTCGCACGAAGAATTTCGCGGCGAATGAAAAGCTCATCGACTATACGAAGAAAGGCGTCTTCGACTACTTCGTGCTCGGGCGCGACGACAATGCGCCGTACTCGCAGACGCACATGGAAGGCCGAAAGCTCCTCGCCTACAGCGCAGGACTCGGCTCCTCGAAGTTTCAGACGATGTCGGGCATCGACGAGATCGGCCTTTTGCTGCTCTCGCGCGCCGTCAACAACATCGAGCACAAGATGCCCTTCATTTACGTTCGCTACAACAAGGGAACGGGCGGGCGCACCGTGCCGGCCTACTCCGACGAGCACATCCAGGATTCGGTGCGTGCTGCCGCTACGGCGGCGGGCGCCGTCCTCATCCAGCGCCCCGAGAAGTCGGAGTATGTCCTGCTCGTCAACACGAATCCCAACGGCAAGACGTATGAAGCGAACGACCGCGCGAACGACGGCAAGGTGCGTGACGGCACGCAGTACATCCTCGATCTGCTCAAGGACTACATCGCCAAGGGCTATCCCGTCGGCATCGCCGACGTCGCTTACGCGAACGGCGCGGACAATGCACTCATGGAAGGCTTGAAGCGCGAGGATCTGCTGTTCAAGCTGCGCGCCTATTCCGGCTGGAATACGCCGACGAACAGCACGGGCTTCGCCGTCGCCGAAGGGCTTCTCGCCGAACGCATGACGGACGACGCCAGGGACAGCCTGCTCCTCACGCGCTATCTTGATGACTGGGCATATCAGGCGAACGTCCGCAACACGATTGCGCGTCAACTCGGCTGGCTGCGCGGCAGCGGTGTCTACATGAGCCTTGACGACAAGATCCTCGGCGTTCAGTACCGCGCCGACCGCATGATGCGCGAGTTCGCCGACAACAATTTGCCGCCTCTGCCCGCACTGCGCGAGATAAAGGTCAACTTCCCATGGAACCGCATGTTCGAAGCTGACATCGTGACGGCACAGTGATGCAAGAAAAGCGTACAAAAGAGCCGCCCAAAGCTGGATTCCAGCTTTGGGCGGCTCTTTTGCGCATGTCAACATTCATCGAAGTTCGATTTGAAGTTCTTTTCCAAGCGAATGTGCTGTACGAATCAGGAAATCCAACGATGGATTATATGTGCCGCTTTCCAAGCGGCAGATGTTCGAACGCTGCGTGCCCATGCGCTGTGCCAACTCGCTCTGCGTCATATTCTGCTCGGTGCGGGCGGCTATGATCTGGGCGATCAGTTTATAGCGAGGCTGCAGCCGCTCATATTCTGAAGCAAAATCCTCATTCTCCAGCAATTTTTCGCGAATATGCGACAGGCTCACTCCTGGCTTCATTTTCCAGACCTCCTCTCATAGTCTGCTTTGTATTGCAAGGCGCGTTCCAATTCCCTTAGCGGAGTTCGCATCGTTTTCTTTTTGAATCCGTGGAGAAGGACAA
>CAJPRR010000089.1 GCA_905373085.1 uncultured Selenomonas sp. | reverse complement strand
CCCCCATCCGCACGTTTGCACTGTCCGTGCCGCTTTGCGCGGCGGCTGAACGTATCCGTGCTGTCTTCAGTCTCGACCGGGCTTTTTCAGCTTGCTTTTCTTTCGCATCTGTGCTAAAATTTTTCACGGTGTCTATAAAACGCACGCGCACTGACGTCTGCCCTGTGCTTCCTTATGTCGGGGAGTGGTGCAGAGGATGAGGGGCGCGGAGGAAAAAACAGGAGGTGCACCAATTATGGCAGTAGTTTCTATGAAACAACTTTTGGAGGCTGGCGTCCATTTCGGACATCAGACCCGCCGTTGGAATCCGAAGATGGCGAAGTACATCTTCACGGAGAGGAACGGCATCTACATCATTGATTTGCAGAAGACCGTGCGCAAGGTTGACGAGGCGTACAACTTCCTTCGCAGCTTGGCGGAGGAGGGCAAGAGCGTCCTCTTCGTCGGCACGAAGAAGCAGGCGCAGGACGCCGTGAAGGAAGAGGCGACGAAGGCCGAGATGTTCTATGTCAACGAACGTTGGCTCGGCGGAATGCTGACGAACTATCAGACGATCCAGAAGCGCATCCGCCGCTTGAAGGATCTTGAGCGCATGGAAGAGGACGGCACGTTCGACGTTCTGACGAAGAAGGAAGTTCTGCAGCTGCGTCACGAGATGACGAAGCTTGAGAAGTTCCTCGGCGGCATCAAGGAGATGAACCGTCTGCCGGGCGCGCTTTTCGTCGTCGATCCGCGCAAGGAGCGCATCGCCGTCGCTGAGGCGAGGAAGCTCCGCATCCCCATCGTCGCGATCGTTGATACGAACTGCGATCCCGATGAGATCGACTATGTGATTCCGGGCAACGACGACGCGATCCGTGCCGTTCGCCTTTTGACGAGCGCGATGGCGAGCGCCATCGTCGAAGGTCGCCAAGGTCAGGCAGGTGCAGGCGAGGAGGCGCAAGATGGCAAAGATTGACGCAAAGATGGTCAAGGAGCTGCGCGAGCGTACGGGCGCAGGCATGATGGACTGCAAGAAGGCGCTGACGGAGACCGACGGCGACATGGACAAGGCGATCGACTACCTGCGAGAGAAGGGCATTGCGAAGGCTGAGAAGAAGGCCGGCCGCATCGCTTCCGAGGGCGTCGTTGCGGCCTACGTCGCGGACGATGCGAAGGTCGCATCACTCGTCGAGATCAACTGCGAGACGGACTTCGTCGCCGTCACGGAGAAGTTCCATGAGCTTTGCGACAAGATCGCCAAGCACATCGCAGAGACGAATCCTGCCGACTTGGACGCCTTGAATGCGAGCACGCTCGCGGGCAAGACGGTGGCGGAAACCGTCACGGAAGCTGTCGCGAGCATCGGCGAGAAGATTTCGCTGCGCCGCTTCGAGCGCTATGAGAACGCTTCGGGCCGCATCGCGAGCTACATCCACATGGGCGGCAAGATCGGCGTGCTCGTCGACCTTTCGGGCGGCACGGCGGAGATCGGCAAGGACATCGCCATGCATATCGCAGCGTCTGCGCCGACGGCGATCGATCGTTCGGGCGTGAAGGCGGAAGACCTTGAGCACGAGAAGGAAGTCCTGCGCGCGCAGGCTCTCGAAGAGGGCAAGCCCGAGAAGATCGTGGAGCGCATGGTCGAGGGCCGTATCAACAAGTTCTATCAGGAAGTCTGCCTGCTTGAGCAGCCTTTCGTCAAGGAGCCTGACAAGAAGGTGCAGGAGATTCTCGGCGATGTCAAGGTCGAGCGCTTCGTTCGCTTCGAGCTTGGCGAAGGCCTTGAGAAGAAGTCGGAAGACTTCGCGGCCGAGGTCGCTGCTCAGATCAAGGGCTGAGGGATAAGGAATAGGGAAAGCTGCTGCATGGCGATTGTCGAGATGTGGTTCTGTGCAGCGGCTTTTTTCCTGCCATTTTCAGGAAGTTGTCGTACAACTCTTTAGGAAGTTCTAACAGCGAGCAATTTTCTGAAAGGCGAAGAGGATTATTTCCGACTTCGTCGAATAGGAAAGAGAAACAACAGGATAAGACGATAGGATACTTCTGCAAGGGGGACGTTCATTTTGGATACTGCCAGCTACAAGCGCGTCGTTTTGAAACTCAGCGGTGAATCTCTCGCAGGAGATCAGGGCTTCGGCATCGATCTGCCGACGGTCGACGCCATTGCGGCGGAGGTCAAGAAGGTGCGCGAGCGCGGCATCGACGTCGCCGTCGTCGTTGGCGGCGGCAATATCTGGCGCGGCCTTGCGGGAAGCGACAAGGGCATGGATCGGGCGCAGGCGGACTACATGGGCATGCTCGCGACGGTCATGAATTCGCTCGCCTTGCAAAGTTCTTTGGAGAACATCGACGTCGATACGCGCGTGCAGAGCGCCATCGAGATGCGCCAGATTGCCGAGCCGTACATCCGCCGCAAGGCAGTGCGCCACCTTGAGAAGGGGCGCGTCGTGATCTTGGCGGCGGGCACGGGAAATCCGTACTTTTCGACCGACACGACGGCGGCTCTTCGCGCCGCCGAGATCGAGGCGGACGTCATCCTCATGGCGAAGAAGGGCGTCGACGGCGTCTACGATTCCGATCCACGCAAGAATCCTGCGGCGAAGAAGTTCAGCCGTCTCGCGTACATGGAGGTCTTGAACCGCGGCCTCGCCGTCATGGATTCTACGGCGACGAGCCTCTGCATGGACAACGAGATTCCCATCGTCGTATTCAACATTGACAAGCATGAGAATATCCTCAAGGCTGCGGTTGGCGAGGATATCGGCACGATTGTAGGGGGGGAAGAAGCATGATCAAGGACATTTTCCATGCGCAGGAAGAGCGCATGAAGAAGACGCTCGAAGCGCTGCGCCGCGATTTCGGCTCGCTGCGTGCCGGACGCGCGACCCCTGCGCTTCTCGACCGCGTGATGGTCGACTACTACGGGCAGCCTACGCCCGTGAGCCAGGTCGCGACGATCGCCGTGCCCGAGCCGCGCATGCTCATGATCACGCCTTGGGAGAAAACGATCCTGCACGACATCGAGAAGGCGATCATGAAGTCTGATCTCGGACTTACGCCGAATTCCGACGGCACGGCGGTGCGCCTCTCGATTCCGCAGCTCACGCAGGAGCGCCGCACGGAGCTTGTGAAGTCGCTGAACAAGAAGACGGAGGATGCGAAGGTCGCGATCCGCAACATTCGCCGCGACGCGAACGAGCAGATGAAGAAGCTCGAAAAGGCGAAGGAAATCACTGAGGACGAGGCGAAGAAGGGGCAGGACGACATGCAGAAGCTTGTCGACAAGTACATCAAGGCCGTGGATGATGCACGCGTCGTCAAGGAAAAGGAAATCATGGAAGTCTGATGGAAGAAGTCGATGTTTTGGGCATGCCTTGGCAGGAGGCAAAGGAGCGTCTTGAGGCGCTCGGCCTCCCCTGCGAGGTGGAATGGACGCGCCCCGCACGAGATTTTTTTCCCATTGATGAGCAGTCTCCCTATGTCGTGCGGCAGAGGCGGGAAGGCGATAAGATAAAGCTCGTGCTTGCAGCGCGGCTGCGAAAGGAGGTGTCCTGTCATGGCTTACAAGATTAGCGAAGAGTGCATTTCGTGCGGCTCGTGCGCCGGTACCTGTCCCGTCGAGGCGATCTCGGAGGGTGAGTCCCAGTACGTGATCGACCCGGAGAAGTGCATTGAGTGCGGCGCGTGTGCGGAAGGCTGTCCCGTCTCCGCGATTTCCGCGCCCTGATGCGCAGAAGCGCATAAAAAAACCGCTGCCCGGCAGCGGTTTTTTTGTGCGCCTTCGAGGGAGCGCTTCCTCAGCCTTCGCTTTCGGAGAGTTTCTTCTCGAAGCGATCCTTGTTCGTATTCTTCGGGATGCTCGTCGGATAGTCGCCGCTGAAGCAAGCGTCGCAGCACGGGATGCTGCCGGCGAGCGCGGGCAGCGATTCGATCGGCAGGTAGCCGAGGGTGTCGGCTCCGACGATCTCCGTGATTTCTTCGAGCGTGTGATGCGCGGCGACGAGGTGATCGGCAGAGTCGATGTCCGTGCCGTAGTAGCAAGGATGGAGAAAAGGCGGTGCGGAGATGCGCAGGTGGATTTCCTTCGCGCCCGCCTTGCGGATGAGGTCAGTGATGCGCTTGCTCGTCGTGCCGCGCACGATGGAGTCGTCGATGAGCACGACCCTTTTTCCGTAGACGGTTTCGGCGATGGGATTGAGCTTGATGCGCACCTTGTCGACGCGGTTCTCCTGCCCGGGCGCGATGAAGGTGCGGCCGATGTACTTGTTCTTGATGAGTCCGATGCCGTAGGGGATGCCCGAGGCGCGGCTGTAGCCGAGCGCCGCGTCGAGTCCCGAGTCGGGCACGCCGATGACGACATCAGCATCGGCGGGATGCTTGGCGGCGAGGATCTCGCCTGCTCGCGTCCTCGCCGCATGGATGGAGACGCCGTCGATGATGGAGTCGGGACGTGCGAAGTAAATATACTCGAAGACACATGATTTTCTAGGCTTCGTATGACAGTGTTCCAAGCGGCTCGTCATGCCGTCCTTCGTGAAGACGAGGATCTCGCCGGGCAGGAGGTCGCGCTCGAATTCGGCGCCGACGGCGCTCAGCGCACAGCTCTCGGAGGCTACGACACAAGTTCCGTCGGACGTCCTGCCGTAGCACAGCGGGCGGAAGCCCTGCGGGTCGCGCACGGCGAGGAGTTTCGTGCTCGACATCAGACACAGCGAGTAGGCGCCTTCCAAGTGACGCATTGCCTGACTGACCGCCTCTTCGATGGAGGGGGTCTGAAGCCGCGCCTGCGTGATGAGGTAGGCGATGATCTCCGTGTCGATCGTCGTGTGGAAGATCGCGCCCCCAAGCTCGAGCTTGTCGCGCAGGACATCGGCGTTGCTGAGGTTGCCGTTGTGCGCGAGCGCCAGCTTGCCCTTCTGGTGGTTGATGGCGAGCGGCTGGCAGTTGCGGCGGCTCGTCGCGCCCGTCGTGCCGTAGCGCACATGGCCGACGGCCATCGTGCCGACGGGGAAGCGCGAGAGGACTTCGCGCGAAAAGACGTCGTTGACGAGTCCGAGATCCTTGTGCGAGGAAAAGACGCCGTCGTCGTTCACGGTGATGCCGCAGCTCTCCTGGCCGCGATGCTGCAATGCGTAGAGTCCGTAATACGCCATCGCGGCGACGTTCGCCGGCTCGGGGGAAAATGCGCCGAATACGCCGCATTCTTCATGTATGCTCATTCCTGTGCCTCCTGCTTGGGGGAATCTTCCTTTTTCTTCTACATCGTACACCATGGGAAAAGGCATGTCAATGGAATGGCTGTATACAAAATACGCAGATAAATCTGCACGCACGGCGCAGATTAAAATTTTCCGCAAGGCACAATAAATGATTCTGAGGGAAGGATTTCAAAAGGCGCATGTCGAAAAAGAAAAAAGCTAGGCCATGTCTGATGGATTGGCTTTTCCTGCAAACAGGCGGACTGCGTTCGGCAGGCCCATATTTAAGAAGGAGGCTGCGTGAAGCAGCGAATCCGTAAATTCAGAGCAAGGGAGATCATTGGCATGAAAAACAAGCTGCACCATACTTTGACGAGGGCGGTGCTCTTGGGGCTTCTCGCGAGCACGGCGGCGGCGCCGGCGTATGCCGCGTCTTCGCTTTCAAAGCCCGGGCAGGACATCGAAGGGACGCTGCCCGAGGCGAAGGCGGACGTCGAGAACAACATGAAGAAAAATACGGCGACGAACGAAGTGAAGTTCCTCGTGAAGAACATTCAGCTCGACGTCGAGGACGAGATCAAGTTCAACAATACCGAAGTTCGCGACATCCTTTTGGCACGCATCGGCAAGGAGACGACGCTCGCGGGACTCAACGACCTGCAGGATCAGATCACGGCGTACTGCCGCAGCCACGGCTATCCGGCCGCAGCAGCATACCTTCCCGCACAGGAGTCGAAGGACGGCAATGTCATCATCAAGGTCATCCCCGGCCGTTACGGCGACGTGAAGATCGACAACAAGAGCCGCTTTAAGGACGCGGCGGCCAAGAGTTTCCTCGCGGGACTCAAGAAGGGCGAGATCATCCGCACGAAGGATCTCGAAACGGCGCTCTACACGATCAGTGACTTCAGCGGGGCGCGAGCTGTCGGCACGCTCAGTGCGGGGAAATCGTTCGGAACGAGCGACGTGACCGTGCACATCGAGGACGGCAAGCCGTCTTCGAGCATCGTCTATGCCGAGAACTACGGCAGCGAGTCCACGGGACGCTATCGCTACGGTGCACAGCACGCGATTTACAACGTCGACGGCATGGGCTCGAAGGTCAATGTCGGCGCCTTGATTTCCAACAAGTCGCTGCACAACTACTATGTGAACTACGAAGCGCTCGTCGGACACGGCGGCACGTCGCTCGGCATCGGCTACAGCCGCATGGACTACGAGGTCGGCGGACCGCTGAAACGTCTGGGAGCGCATGGTACGGCGGATACGATCAGCATCTACGGCAGCCGTCCTGTCTACCATACGACGGATGAGAAGCTCGCCGTCACTTACGGCTACGATTACCGCAGACTCAAGGATGATATGGACGCCTTCGGCGGCATGGCGGACAGCAAAAAGCATTCGCACGATGTTCATGCCGGCGTCGAAGGCTTCTGGCGCGACCGCAAAAGCGGCCTCTCGCTGAACTACAGCTTCGTGCTGACGGCGGGCAACGTCACGGCGGATTCGTGGTATGCAAGGAGATTGGCGAGAAGTGCGGGCACGGACGGCGGCTTCACGAAGGCGGAGGCCAAGGTTACGGCCGTGCAGTCGCTCGGCAAGCAGGCGGATGTCATGGTGAAATTGTCAGGTCAGGCGGCTTCAAAGCATCTCGACAGTTCCGAGCAGATGTATCTGGGCGGCGCCAATGCTGTACGTGCCTATCCACAGGGTACGGGAACGGGTGACAAGGGGATACTCGGTACGCTTGAGTTCCGCTACTACACCGATGTGCCGGGGCTCGTCGCGAGCACCTATCTCGACGCCGGCCGCAGTTCGTTCGATGGCGGCACGACGACGCTCAAGGGATGGGGCGTCGGTCTTGCCTACAATGCGCCTGACTGGTTCGCACGCGTCGACTATGCGCGCCGCATCGGTCTCGGCCATTCGGTTAACGAAAACATATCGGCGGATCGCGGTCGCTTCTGGTTTCTTGCGGGCAAGATCTGGTAATAGCGGGAATATCGTCGTGCTCAAGAGTTTTGCAGTTTCCTCATGTTGCATGCTGTCTTGGATAAGGAAAGAGGGGCTGTGCATGAATCGAATTCGATTCATGCACAGCCCCTTCGGCTTGAGGAATTACGCGCTCACGTCGGATGTGCAGCGCAAACCGACGTCTTCCCGTTCCGTGCTGCGATGCGCAACGCTCTCTACACCGCCTCTTTCCTCAGCGCCTCTGAGCACTTCCTGCAGACGTTGCGTCCCTTGAAGAGCGCCACGTCGTCCGCGCTGCCGCAGAAGATGCACGTGCACGTCGGCTCGTACTTTCTGAGCACGATGCGGTCCTCGTCCGTGTAGATTTCCAAGGCGTCACGTTCCGCGATGCCGAGCGTGCGGCGCAGCTCGATCGGTATGACAACACGACCAAGCTCGTCGACTTTTCTGACGATACCTGTGGCTTTCATCGCTATCTCCTCCTTAGAAGCAGGCCAGCCAACTGCGGGGAAATAGTCATTCAACGTGCAAAAGCAAGGTTGAGTGATTATTTACAGGCTTACAACGTTTGAATGAAGAAACATTTTTTGCCCAAATATGTATACTTTTTCCTTCGCATATAGTATAGCATTTCCGAGAGAATGTTTCAAGTGAAATAATTAAGAAAAAATAATCAATCCACAATAGAAGGATGTTATTCCTCTCGTAAAGGACATGGGGCGGGGAGATGTGTTTTACTGCCAAATCTCCGAGGTGTTGCCGGATTTAGCCGTGCTTCTTCAACGTGCGAACTTGAAAATCTTGCATCGGAGGATGGATTTATTCTATAATAGTGAGTATATTTGGACGCGGCATCATGCCGTTGAGGAGGCTTTTTTGATGACAAGGAAATCATTCTACATAACGACGCCGATCTACTACCCGAGCGCGAAGCTGCATATCGGGCACGCGTACTGCACGACGATTGCCGATGCTGTCGCGCGCTTCAAGCGACTGACCGATCACGATGTGTTCTTTCTCACGGGAAGCGATGAGCACGGGCAGAAGATCCAGCAGAAGGCAGAGGAGGAGGGTGTGACGCCCATCGCCTACGTCGACAAGATCGTTGCGGGATTTCAGGGACTTTGGCAGAAGCTCCACATCTCGAACGACGATTTTATCCGCACGACCGAGGAGCGCCACCAGCGCGTCGTGCAGGAGGTCTTCCGCCGCATCTACGAGAAGGGCGACATCTACAAGGGCAAGTACAAGGGGCTTTACTGCACGCCGTGCGAGAGCTATTGGACGGAGCGCCAGCTCGCGGACGGCAAGTGCCCCGACTGTGGGCGCGAGGTGGCGGAGGTCGAGGAAGACGCCTATTTCTTCAAGATGTCGCACTATGCCGACCGCGTCCTCGCATACATCGAGGAGAATCCCGACTTCATACAGCCCGTCTCAAGGCGCAACGAGATGATCAACTTCATCAAGCAGGGGCTTGAAGATCTGTGCATCTCGCGCACGTCGTTCGACTGGGGCATCCCCGTGCCGATCGCACCCGATCATGTCATCTACGTTTGGTTCGACGCTCTGACGAATTACCTGACGCCGATCGGCTTCTTGGACGATCCCGAGAAATTTGAGAAGTATTGGCCGGCCGACGTTCACCTCGTCGGCAAGGAGATCGTGCGCTTCCATTCGATCATCTGGCCGTGCATCCTCATGGCGCTCGATCTGCCGCTGCCGAAGATGGTATACGGCCACGGTTGGCTGATTGTCGACGGCGACAAGATGTCGAAGTCGAAGGGCAACGTCGTCGATCCCGTGCAGCTCATCGACGAGTTCGGTGCTGACGCCATCCGCTACTTCCTGCTGCGCGAGATCAACCTCGGGCAGGATGGCAATTTCTCGCGCGACGCGCTCATTACGCGCATCAATGCCGACCTTGCGAATGACCTTGGCAACCTCCTGCACCGCACGCTGAACATGATCGGCAAGTTCCAAGACGGCGTCGTGGAAGAGGCGCAGGGAGAGAGCGAGATCGACCGCGCCTTCCTTGCGGATGCGGAAAGTGCAATCGCTGCCTACGAGCGCGAGATGGAGGAGATGAAGCTGCAGAGCGCCATCAAGACGGCGTGGGTCTTCAT
>CAJPRR010000088.1 GCA_905373085.1 uncultured Selenomonas sp. | reverse complement strand
GCCGCCAGACCGATGATCATGATGATGCCGATCTGCATGTAGATGCTGTCCTGCAGCCCCGAATTCATGTGGTGGAACAGGATCATGCCGCCCATGCCGAGCACGTACTCGGAAAGGAGTGCGCCCAGGATGCCCGTAGGCACTATCAGGAGTACGGCAAACGGCACGCTCCAGCTCTCGTAGAGAGCCGCGAGGCACAAGAACACGAAGACGAGGCACAAGGCGAGCACGCGAAGCGTCGAGCTTCCCGCCGCCTTTTCCTCGCGGCTCTGACCCGACCACTCGATGTTGAAGCCCGCGGGAGCCACTTCAGAGACGACCTCTTCCGCCGCACGCATCGCGTCGCCCGAGCTGTAGCCCGAGGCTGCATTGCCCTGGATCTGAACGGCACGCGCCGCGTTGAAGCGCGAAATGATCGGTGCGCCCGTGCCGCGCTTCGGCTTCAGGAGCGTATCGAGCGGCACCATCGTGCCCGCGCTCGACTTGACGAAGATGAAGCGCGCCGCCTCGACTTCCGAGCGATACGGCATATCCGCCTGCATCATGACCTTGTAGGTGCGGCCGAACTGGTTGAAGTCATTGACCTGATAGCCGCCGAAGTTGACCTGCAGAGCCGTGAACACGTCGCTCAGCTGCACGCCGAGCTGCTTGGCCCTCTCACGGTCAATTTCGAAATTATAGATTGGCGCATCGGTACTGTACGTCGTCCGCACGCCCTGCAGCTCAGGACGCCGGTTCATCGCCTGCAAGACCTGCTTCGTGATTGCATCAAGCTCCTCTTCCGTATGTCCTGACATATCCTGCAGCTGCATCGTCCAGCCGCCGACCATGCCGAGTCCCGGCAGCGCCGGCATGTTGAACGCGATCACCTGCGCCTCAGGCGCGACCTTCGCACCGATGCCAAAGGTCTTGCCGATGAGCATGTTGATATTCGTCTCAATCGTCGTGCGCTCACTCCATGGATCGAGTCCGACGAAGATCGTGCCCGCGCTCGACTTCGCGCCGAAGGACAGGATATCGAAACCGTTGATGGCCATGACCATATCGACGCCGGGCAGTTCCTTGAGAGAAGCCTGCACTTTGTCCATGCTCTCCTGCGTGACGTTGCTCGACGTGCCGGGCGGCAGACTTACGGAAACGATATAAAATCCCTGATCCTCATCGGGCACGAAGGTCGACGGCATGTTCTTGTAGACGATCGCCGTAAGAGCGCAGACGAGCGCCATGAAGAGAATGGCGAAACGCGACTTTCGAATCATCTTGGCGACAATGCCCAAGTAGCCGCTCTTCGTCTTGTCAAACCACGTATTGAAGCCGGCGAAGAAGCGGTCGAGAATGCCCTTCTTGTCCGCCTTGTCCTTCGCGTGCGGCTTCAAGATCAAGGCGCAAAGAGCCGGCGTCAAGGACAGAGCGACAAATGCCGAAATCGCCATAGAGATGGCGATGGTCAAAGCAAACTGTTTGTAGAGCACGCCCATCATGCCGCCGAGGAAAGCAACGGGCACGAACACAGCGGCGAGCACGAAGGCGATCGCCACGACAGGTCCCTGCACCTCGTCCATCGCACGTTCCGTCGCGTCGATGACGCTCAGCCCTTCTTCCATGTGATGCTCGACGTTCTCGATGACGACGATGGCGTCGTCAACGACGAGGCCGATGGCGAGAACCATCGCGAAGAGCGTCAAGGTGTTGATGCTGAAATCAAGCGCGATGAAAGCGATAAACGTGCCAATCAAGGATACGGGCACAGCCAAGAGCGGTATGAGTGTCGCACGCCAGCTCTGCAGGAACACGAAGATGACGAGCACGACGAGGAGAAGCGCTTCGACGAAGGTGTGGACGACCTCCGTGATAGACTCACGAATGTAGTTCGTACTATCGACGATCGTATCGCATCGCATCTCGGGCGGAAAGTTCGGCCTTGCTTCGTCGATGACCTGTTTGACGGCAGCGACCGTCTGCATGGCATTGGCGTCGCTCGTGAGCTGGACGCCCATAGCAAGCGCCGGATGTCCGTTCGCCTTGGCGATGATGCTGTTCGTCTTCGCGCCCGTCTCCACACGCGCGACATCCTTGAGGCGCACAAAGCTGCCGCCCTCGGCAGCGCGCACGATGATATTGCCGAACTGCTCGGGCGTCACGAGACGGCCGTCCACCTTGCCCGTCGCCTGCTTTTCCTGCATCTCGGGCACGGGCATCGCACCGATCGTACCCGCCGGCGCCTGCATGTTCTGCTCCTTGATTGCAGCTGCGACATCGGAGACCGTGAGTCCGAGTTCTGCGAGCTTGTCGGGATTGAGCCAGACACGCATCGAGTAATCCGAGCCGAAGATCTGGACGTCGCCGACGCCATGCACGCGCTTGATCTTATCTAGGAGATAGATCGTCGCATAGTTCTTGAGGAACGTGCTGTCGTAGAGGTCGCTATCCGAATACATGGAGACCATCATCGCCATGTCGTTCGACGCCTTCTTCGTCGTGACGCCGACCGTCTTGACGTCGTCGGGCAGGCTCGCCGTCGCCACGGCGACATTGTTCTGCACCTTGACCGAATCCATATCGCCGTCCGACCCGGTCTCGAACGTGACCGTCAGACTGTAGCGCCCCGTATCGTCCGAGTTGGAGCTCATATAGTCCATGCCCTGCGTGCCGTTGACCTGATCTTCAATGATCTGCGCGACTGTCTGATTGACGACGCTCGCGCTCGCACCCGTATACATCGTGCCGACGGTGACCGTCGGCGGCGAGATCTGCGGGTACTGCGCGATCGGCAGCTGAAGCCCCGCGATAACGCCGCAGATGACGATCAAAAGCGCGATGACGATGGCAAAAATCGGCCGATGGATAAAAAACTTTGCCAAGCTTATGCCCTCCTATGCCTATTTGCCCAACGTGCTCACACTGGAGTCAAATGCCTTCATATCGTTTTCGAGCGAGAAGCCCATATCGGCTGCCGTGACCTCTGTCGGAGAAAGCTCGACGCCCTCCTGCAGATTCGTCAGACCTTCGACGACGACGAGATCATTCGCCGAGACGCCATCCTTGATGATGTAGAAGCTGCCCGCCTTGTCGCCGAGCGTCACAGTGCGCGCCTTCGACTTGCCGTCCTCCATGACCATCACGAAGGACTTGTCGAGAAGCTGCTGCACGGCACGCTCGGGCACGAGGATGGCATTCGGCACTATCTGACCCGAAACCTTCACGCGAGCGAACATGCCAGGCAGCAAAAGGCCGCCGGGATTGTCGAAGAGCGCCTTGATCTTCAGCGTGCCCGTATTGTCCTTCAGAGCGCGATCCGTCTCGACGATGCGTCCGTCAATCGGATATGCGGTGCCGTCCGCAAGCGTCAGCGACACGCGTGCAGACGGAGCGCCCTCGCCGCGTATGGCGGCGCCCATGAATTTCAGATAATCTGTCTCGCTGATGCTGAACGTCGCGTAAACGGGATCGTTCGTGCCGACCGTCACGAGCGTCGTATTTCCTGCCGTAACAAACGTGCCGACGGCAACGTCGTCGACGGCGAGCTGTCCCGTCATCGGCGCGTAGATCGTCGTGTCGGCAAGATCCTGCTGCGCACGGCGCAAGAGAGCGGCATTCGCCTCAGCCGCCGACTCATAAGCGCTGACGTTTGCACGCTGCGTCGCCACCGTCTGCTCGGGAATCGCCGCCGCCTCGTAGAGAGCCTCGTAGCGTGAGAGATCGACGCGCGCGTTGCTCAGCGTCGCCTCCGTCTGCGCGAGCGCCGCCTGCGCCTGCCAGACGGCAGACTCGTACTGGCGCGAGTCGATGCGGTAGAGCGGCTGCCCCGCCGTCACAAAGTCGCCGCCCTTCACATACTTCTCGACGACGGCGCCCGAAACCTTCGACTGCACCTTGACCTCGTCCTTGCCCGCGATCTGCCCCGCATATTCGCTCGTGAGCGGCACGTCCTGCTGCATGGCCTTCATGACCTTGACCTGTGCAGGTCCTTTCTGCATGCCCTGCTGCCCGCCGCAGCCGCTCAAGAACACGGCGAAAGAGAGAACGGATGCCGCCAAAAGCATGGAAAAACCGCCCGTTTTTTTCTGTAGGAAAAACAAGATCCCTCTGCCCCCTTCTTCCCCTCGCCTGTTTTTCGAGACTGCGGGGCGCTTGATTGCCTTATCTTCTGAATGAGGCGATACCGCCCCTATAATTTTCAATAGTATATGAACGAAATCGAAAAGTCAAGAAAAAGAAACGGCAGGCAAACAGGAAAATCCCTGCCGCCCGCCATCTTCATCACTCACTTTTCCTCTACTTTTCGTTCTTCCATCATTTTCTGCAGACGCATCATATCCTCCATCGTCGGCATACCCTTGATGCCTGCTTCCTTGGCGAACTCTTTGAGCACCTGCAACGACGGCATACCGCCTTTCGCCATCTTCTGCATACGCTGCATCATCTCGATGGACGGCACGCCGTTCATGCCGACGCCGTGCATCTTCTCCTTTTCGTGCCCGTGTTTCTTATCCTGCGCCGCGATGCGCTCAACGCTCATCGCATTCTCGCCCGTCAGCAGATACTGAATGCACTCAACCGTCGTCTGCGCGATGTTGACCTCCCAGAATTTGCCTGCGATGGTCAACTCATACTGTACGCCGTTAAAAGCGACGAGTCCGCGCTTTTCCCAAAGTTCATAGAGCCAGCGAAGTCCCGTAAGACGCTCATCCATCGCTTCAAGGCGCGAAAGATCCATAAGCCCGTATTCCAGCATATTGACTGCACAGTTGGAAAACGGCTGGATCTCCGACTGCTTCACAAGACCCATGATCGGCTTCTGATTGCTCGCCACAAGCATGGCGTAGGGCTGCAGCACGCGGTGCAGCATGACGGCGTAGCCCCCGAGGAAGCCGCCCGCGCTGCTGCCGAACGGGAACATCGGCACACCCCGCTTCGCCAGCGCGTTGTAGAGACTGCGCTCACGGCTGCTGCACGCCCAATGGCACATACTGAGCTGACGCCAACCGCGCTTCTTCATATAGTCGTGCGCGAAGGCGTACATCTTCGCCTGCTCCTTCGTCGTCGCCGCAGGAGCGAGCTTGCCCTCGGCGATGCGCTTGTTGAGGTCGCTGCCCTCGAAGACATTGAGCTGGTAGAAGTCCGCGCCGTCGATGCCCGAGGCGATGAGATCGTCGAGATCCTGCTGCCATACCTCCATCGACTGTCCGGGCAGACCGTAGATGAGGTCGAGCACGACCGAGCACTGCTCGTAAGACTTCAGGAGCCTGAGCCTTTCGAGGACTTCCTCGCGCGTTTCGATCCTGCCCTGCGACTGGCGCACCTTTGTATCGAAGGACTGCACGCCGAGCGAGATGCGGTTGACGCCGTTCGCGAACCACGCCTCGATCTTCTCGGGAACGAGGTCGTGGATGCGTCCTTCGAGCGTCAGTTCGTAATCGTTCGCCAAGGGCAGGACGCGGCGCAATGTGCTGAGGACGCGCGCGGCGTTTTCCGCCGAAAGCGACGTCGGCGTGCCGCCGCCGATGAAAACGGCGTGTATGAGGCCGCCCTTGAGGCGCGGCGCGTCCGCAGCCGACTCGATCTCCTCGATCAAAGCCTCGACGTAGTCATCCTCCGCCGACTGCTGCGCGGCATTTTGGAAAAAGCCGCAATAGAGGCACTTCGTCTTGCAGAACGGAATATGGACGTAGGCCGTCTGCAGCTCGCCCTTCTTCGCGGGCGTATTCATGACGGTGCGCCACGTCTCCTGCGCCTCGGCGGGCGGCACGACTTCGCCGCGCACGCCCGCATGGACAACGCGCTTTCTCGGGAACGCTTCCGTCAGCGGATCACCCGACGCCCTGCCGAACTGCAGCTCGCGCTGCTCCTCGCTGACGGCAGCGAACATATCTTCCAATTGATAAGCCATCACGCTTCTCCCCGCGAAATCTTCGCCATCGTCTCCTCAGCGAACTTTTTCGCCGCCGCCAAATCCGCCTCGTCGGGATGCTTCGCCGCCTCGGCATGGAGGGCGTCGCGCTCGGGCGACTGCCCATGGACATGCCCCTTCGGGAACTGCTTGTACATCATCTCGATGACCTTGGGATCGACCGCCCCCTGGCAGATGAACCTGCCGACGGGCGCCTTTCCCTCGGGCAGAAGCTCCGCCGCCTTGTCCAGACTCTCAGCGGCATGAGGCGACTTCGGATTCGCGCCGAGCGTCGCAAAGAGCGCCACGTGCTTGTTCCTCAGTTTCGGCAGAAGTTCCGCCGTCGCCTGATCCGCTGTGCCGCGGTCAACCCAGAAGCCGACGAACACGCAGTCGTAGTCGGCAAGATCTGCGGGAACTTCCTTGATGGAAACCGCCTCGGTCCCTGCCGTCAGACCGCTTGCAATCGCCTCGCCGACCTTCTTCGTATTTCCCGTGAGGGACGAATATACAACAATGGTACGCATAGAAGATTCTCCTTTTTCTGAATGGAATTCATGAATATAATTTATTTTATATTCATATTGTAACATATAATTCCGCAAAAGGAAGAGTCGAAAAGAAAAAATCCTCTAATCTTTCCTCCCGACATCCCCTGCAGGCTATATTGTTTGCGATGCTGCAAATTCAATTCAAGTTCAATTCAAGTTAAAATTCACGGGCGTCGACACCGTGACCTCCTTCCCCGAGGGATTCGGGAAACTGCCGACTGCACGCGCCGCTTCAAGCGCGGCATCGTCGAGGATGTCGCTGCCCGACGAACTGCCGAGCGAGACGCTGACGATGCTGCCGCTCGTGTCGATTGTGCAGATGATCGACACCGAACCTTCCAAGCGGCGCTTGATCGCCATGTAGGGATACTGCTTGTTCGCATCAATTGCCGCGCGGAAGCCTTCCGCATCAAAGGGCGATGTGCCCGTTCCAGAGACATTGCCGTCGCCCGAACCTTGGCCTGCGCCCGAGCCTTCGCCGTAGCCTTGTCCGTCTCCCGTACCGGAGCCTGCTCCCGCGCCGCTGCCCGAACCTGTGCCGCTGCCCGTGCCCGTGCCCTCGCCCGTGCCCTCGCCCGAACCGCCGACAGTCGCCGCAGGAGCGGAACTCGACGACGTGCTGCCCGTCGCCGGAGCGTTGCTCGTCACTGAATCCGGAACTGTCACGGCCTCAGGCGTCTTCACAGCGGCAGGGTCGGGCAGGATCGGCTGCGGCTGCGTCTGCACCTGCTGCACCGTCTCCACCCGCTTTGCCACCTCTTCCTCCTTCAGCGGCTCAGGGAAGGCGGCTGCACCACCGCCCCCGCCTTCATGCCCGCTGCCCTGACTGAAGTTCGAGGCTGCGAGATCGACGACATACGTCTGCTGTTCTTTCTCCGCGACGATCTCCGCCAGCCCGATGGCAAAGAGCACGGCGATCACGACGTGAAGCAGGGCGGAAGCAAGGTACGCTTTTTTCCATGAAAGGTTTTGCTCCATATCTTCTTCCTTCTCTCCGTCACTTCTGCTCGGCGGCAATCGACAGGCGCTTCACTCCCGCCGTCTTGAGCATGTCCATAACGGCGACGACCTGACCGTGCGCCGTACGCTTGTCCGCCTGCAGGACGACCGCCGCATTGGCGTTCTCCTGCATGTGCTTCTTCATGATCGTCGCCGATTCGGTGATGCTCACAGGCTTGTTGTCGATCGTGATGTGGCCTTCCTCGTCGAGCGTCATGATGATCGGCAGCTGTGCGGGCGCAGACGCGCTCTGCGCCTGCGGCAGCTGCACGGCAAGCGCCTTCTGCGCGACCGTCTGCAGGCTGTTCATCATGAAGAACACGAGCAGGAAGAAGATGATGTCGATCATCGGGATGATCATGAAGACAGGCTTCTTCCCCTTGCGATATTTGTTGAAGTTCATGCCTGATCCCAACTTTCTTTTTTCGCCCCGAGGACGGTCGAGCAAAGGCGCTCCGTGTCCGTGACGAGCGTATCGAGCTGATGATCGAAGTACGTGTAGAAGCAAAAGGCGATGATCGCCACGCAGAGACCGCTCGCCGTCGCGACGAGCGCCTCGCCGACGCCGCCCGTGATCGCCGCCGCGCCGCCGCCGTTATCCAGCACGCTGAAGGTCTGAATCATGCCCGTAACCGTGCCGAGGAGGCCGAGGAGCGGCGCGATCGTGACGATGGCGCTGAGGTAGTCGAGGTAGCGATGGAAGCTGATCGACTCCATCGACATGCGATCTTCAAAAGCGCTCTTCATCGAAGCTTCCGACGTGTCATGCGCCATGCCGTTTGCGATGACGCGGCTCAAAGCCGATGGAAACTCCGTGCAGAGCTGGCGCACGACATCCCAGTCCTTCGCCGCCGCCGCATGATAGACGCCGTGGAAGAACGTCTTCGACCCCTTGCGATTATTGCGGTAGAAATAGAACCTCTCGACGGCGATCGCCAGCGTGATCAGCGAGAGAATGAGCAGCGGGTACATGACGAAACCGCCGCTGTTGAAGAGATGAATAAAGTTTTCCATTTGTCAGCCACTCCTTAAAAATTAAAATATTCTTGGCCGCTGCATAAAGTCAAGCTTCGCCGTAAATCATGCAGCACCCCTTGCCAACTTAGGGAAGCACTGATAAATTCAGCCACCCATCTTCGCACATCTGCACTGTCCTCTCGTCGTCGACAAATCCTCGACGTAGCTGCCGCCTTGATCGAGCCACGAGCCTTCCGTCATCAGTTTGACGCCCGCCTTGTGCGGCATCTTCGTGACGATGTTGATGACGCCGCCGATGGCGTCCGCGCCGTAGCGTGCCGTGCCCGAGCCGCGGATGATCTCAATATGGTCAATATTGTCGACGCCGAGACGGTTTGCCTCGTCCGTCGCACCGTAATACTTGCTAAGACCGCCCGCAAGCCGCCTGCCGTCGACGAGGATCAGCGTGTGCCGCGCTTCCGCGCCGCGAATAGAGATCGTCTTGCGCCCCATGTTGTCCGTGCCCATCTGGATGCTCTGCTCGGCAGCCAGCGCGTCGGAGAGGGTGCGCGCCCCTTTGCGGTCGAGATCCTCACGCGTGATGATGGTCTTCGTCTCCGGCTCCTCCTTGAGAAGTTCCTTCTCATAGTTCGCCTCGACATTGACGGCTTCCGTCGTCACACGTTCCGAAGAAGAACCATTATCCCCCTCTGCTGCACAAAGCGCTGAAGATCCCCAAAGCATCCACATCGCTGCACCAAGTGCCGCATACCTGCGCTTTCTCCGCCTGTTCCCCATTCTCATTCCATTTCCTCCATTCGCAAAGGTGAACGGCATACATCCTTGAAGGCCATTCATTATTATAAATAACACTAATGATACGGTCTGTATTTTAGCATTAAGG
>CAJPRR010000087.1 GCA_905373085.1 uncultured Selenomonas sp. | reverse complement strand
GCAGCACGCGCAGCAGTCAGCTCGGAGAGTGCATTCAGCGGCAGATTGTCGACGCCTTGGGCACGACGGACAGAGGCCTTAAGGATAGGGGCGGACTCTACGTCCTCAAGCACACCGACATGCCCGCCGTACTCGTCGAGCTTGCCTTTATCGACAACGAGGACGATGCGGAGCTGCTGCGTGACAATCAGGACGACTTTGCGCGTGCCGTTGCGCGAGGCGTGACGGACTACGAGCTGCTCTTGTGAGGCGGAGAACGCGGAAAGAGGTACGAGAGCCGCCGGAGCAAACGGAGTGGCATAATCTCGTGCGGCTGGACGCTGTGCAAGATTTTGCCGCATGGCTGTCCGAGCCGCGCCAAGGGTGGGCAATAGATGCGCCTGCAGAGGGAGAGCTACTGCGGGCGCACAAGCATGGGCGATGCATTGTCGTCGCATGGGATAGGCGCAGAGGAGCGACGGTCTGCCCGAGGGCAGTCATGGCGCTCTGGTATGCGTTTGTGTTTGATACATCGGATTAGTGATTAAAGGAGGACATTATTATGAGCAAGTGGACAGAGATCAGGGACAGTATTGTGAACGCTTTGCACGTCGATAAGGTAACGGAGGAGCTCAAGCAGCGTGTAACGACAGCTATCATCAATGAGGTGCTGCCGCCGATCGAGGATGCGGTCAATAAGTTTGTCACGACGATCCAGGCGCAGGCCAAAGAGGAGCATGGCTGGTGCTACTGGCGCGATGCCATTGTCCTGCCGAGCGTGATGCAGGGCGCGGTGTGGCTGGTCAAGACGGTGCTGACGAAGACGTTGCCGACGGAACAGGCGTAGCGGAGCGGAAGGCAAGCGCCGAATACGGCGGCACAGCTTTCCTATAGCCTTAAAGTTTCTTTTGAAAGGCAAAACACGCCCGGCAGTTCGCAAAGCTGCCGGGCGTGTTTTTTGTCTACAATTTGTCTACAAAAACCATGATTCGCCTGTATAATCTCATATAATCCATTGTGTTGAAAAATCGTTTGTTATTTGCGTGAAGCCTTGTGGTTACTGGGTTTAAACATATCCCTTATAAGCTAATAGAATATGCTATAGATACGATTTTGCTTCTGTGCTATAATCTCTACAATGAAAGTCCAAGAAGTCAAGTCGAAGGCGCAGCCTGATTGGCTCTTTCATGTAAGGGCGGCGCACAATGTCCACAAAGTGGACGTTTGTGCGTGTAGGTTACCATGAAGCCCCAAGAGGTCAAGCCGTAGGCGCAGACCGATTGGCCAGGCTTCTGTAAGGGCGGCGCACAATGTCCACAAAGTGGACGTTTGTGCGTGTAGCTTACAAAAGAAACAAGAGATGAGGACAGGAGGACGATTCCTTGAAAAAAACTTTGGAGGACGCCGTTGTCGTTTTGAACCGCGTCATATTGCCCGACATCTGGCAGATGGAGCTTCTCTCGCCGAAGATTGCAGCGGGGGCAGAGCCGGGGCAGTTCGTCATGGTGAAGAAGCCGAAGAGCGCACATCTTCTGCGCCGTCCGTTCGGCGTGGCGGACATCGACGACGAGAAGGGGACGATCACGCTCTTTTACCGCATCTTGGGCGAGGGGACGGCGGAGCTTTCCACGCTGCGGCCGGGTGAAACTCTGAGCGTCGAGGGCGCACTGGGCACGGGCTTTACGCTCACGGACGAGCCTGCGCTTCTCGTCGGCGGCGGCCTGGGACTGGCGCCGCTTCTTTTGCTTGCGCGTCGCCTGCGCGAAAAGCCCGTCGTCATCGTCGCCGCCCGCACGGAGGCGGAGACGTTCTGGACGCGCTTCTTCACGCCGCATGCGAAGGCGGTCTACATAGCGACGGACGACGGCTCAAGCGGCTTCCATGGCTATCCGCTTCACTTGATGCCGCTTGTCCTCTGCGAGAATGAAGTGCATTCCGTCAAGGTCTGCGGCCCTGACCCGATGATGGACGGCATCGCGCGTCTGGCGCGGAGCGCGGGGCTTTCCTGCGAGGTATCGTTGGAAAAGCGCATGGCGTGCGGCTTCGGCGTCTGTCTGGGCTGCACCTTCGAGGGGAAAGCGACGGGCAGGAGGCGCAAGGTTTGCACGGAAGGGCCGGTCTTTGCGGCGGAGGAGGTTTTTGAATGAACAGGGAAAGGCTTGCCGTCGAGGTCGCGGGCATCCGCATGGCGACGCCGGTCATGGGCGCGTCGGGCACGTTCGGCTTCGGCATGGAGTATGAAGATTTCCTCGACCTCGCGGATGTCGGCGCCGTCGTCTCAAAGGGCGTCACGCCGAAGCCGCGTGCGGGAAACGGCGGCGTGCGCATCGCCGAGACGCCCGCCGGCATGCTCAATTCCATCGGTTTGGAAAATCCCGGCATCGAGGCGTTCTGCCGTGACATTCTGCCCGAGGCGGCAAAACTGCCGACCGCGTTCATCGTCAACATCAGCGCGGGCACGGCGGAGGAATACGGCGAGATGGCGCAAATGCTCGACGTCGAGGGCGTCGACGGCATCGAGGTCAATATTTCGTGCCCGAACGTCAAGGAGGGCGGCATCGTATTCGGAACGGATCCGAAGCAGGCGGCGCGTGTGACGCAGGAGGTCAAAAAGTATACGAAGAAGCCCGTCATCGTAAAACTTTCGCCGAACGTCACCGACATCACGCAGATGGCGCGTGCCGTCGAAGAGGCGGGCGCGGACGCCGTATCGCTCATCAATACCTTGACGGGCATGGCGATTGATGTTGAGAAGCGTCAGCCGCTCCTCGGCAACATCACGGGCGGTCTTTCCGGCCCTGCCATAAAGCCCGTCGCCCTGCGCATGGTCTATCAGGCGGCGCAGGCGGTTTCGATTCCCGTCATCGGCATGGGCGGCATACAGACGGGCGAGGATGTGGCGGCGTTCCTTCTAGTCGGTGCGAGCGCCGTCGAGATCGGCGCGGAGAACTTCGCGAATCCGCGTGCCGTCGTCGAAGCCGCCGAAGGCCTCGATGCGTATTTGGAACGACAGGGCATCGAGCATGCGCGGGATTTGACGGGAGCGTTGGAACTTTGAGGCCGGGGAAAGGGCGCAGGATGCGCTTCGCCTTCCTCCTTGCGCTGCTCCTTTTGCTCGCGCTTTCTGCCGGCTGCGGCAAAAGGAGCGCCGTCTACCGTGAGCCGCCGCATCATCCGGAGTTCGTCGAGGGAGCGAAGTTCTCGGAGAATCCTGCGAAGTTCAAGGGCAAGGAAGTGCAGTTTGTCGCGCGTGTCGTCGATATCGACGGCGCGGCGATGCAGGCGGAGATGCACGAGGGCGGACCGCGCCTCCTCGTCGAGGGCAAGGGCGTCAGCGCCGCCGAGCCGCGCCTGTCGCGCGGCGACTATGTGCGGCTCTATGGCAAGGTGGAGGAAGACGACAGGGCGGGCTACGTCGCCGTCATCGACTCCTACAAGGTCATGGTGCCGCGCTGGAGCGAACTCATGCGCACGTCGAGGAGTCTTAGAAGCGAGGACGGTCATGTCGAGGTGCAGATTCTCTCGGCCGTGGCATCGCGCAATTCGCTCGAAGTCAAGGAGGGAAATATCTCCTTGATGCCCGAGAGCGCGGCGACGCGCATTTCGGACATCGCTTTCATCGGCATGACGCTGAAGATTCGCGGTGAGATCGACGACGACGGCGAGGGCGACTTCGACTACCTTGAGCGCAGCGGTCAAAGGATGCGCTCGGGCTTCACGCTCGACTTGGACGGCGATGGCACGGCGACCTTCAAGACGGAGGCGCTTTCCGTGCCGGTAGAGTACAAGGAAGCCTTGAAGGCGGTCGGCGCGTCGGGCGATGGCAGCGTCGCCCTGCCCGAAGGAAAGACGTACCGTCTGCGCTATCGCTGACGTTGATGTTGAAGAAAGCTCCTGCGCCGCGCCGCGCGGGGATAATGGAAAATCTACGGTTTTTGGAAAAGGAGAAAGGCATGGACGAAAAGAGCCGAGAGGAACTTCTCGAAGAATATGCGCGCCTGATCGTGCGCATGGGCGTCAATCTGCAGGCGGATCAGCCGCTCGTCATCAACGCGCCGCTCGCGTGCGCCGACTTCGCGCGCCGCGTCGCTAGCGCGGCGTACGATGCGGGTGCGCACGATGTGACGGTCGCGTGGAATGATGAGGAGTTCGCGCGTCTGCGCTACGACAAGGCGAAAAAGAGCGTCTTGTCGGAGTTTCCCGAATGGCGGCGCCGCCTTTACGAGGACAGCGCGGCAGAGGGCGCGGCCTTCGTCACGATCCATGCTTCCGACCCTGAGATCTTCAGCGGCGTCGAGCCGGAGCGGCTGACGCTAGCGCAGCAGGCGGCGGGCGCGGCGCTTCTCGAGTACCGCCAGCGCTTGATGAGCAACAAGAACGCTTGGTGCGTCGTCTCAATTCCGACGGAAAGCTGGGCGAGAAAGGTCTTTCCCGAGGATGCGCCCGACGCTGCCGTTGAAAATCTCTGGCAGGCGATCTTCGCTGCCGTGCGCCTTGCGCCGGGCGAGGATGCGGCTGTGCGCTGGCAGAAGCACATCGAATTTTTGGCGCGTGCGGCGAAGTTCATGAACGACCATGCTTTCTCGCGCTTGGAGTACAAGAACGGTCTCGGCACGAACCTCTCCATCGAACTGCCCGAGGGTCATATCTGGATGGGCGGCGCGGAAAAGACGCAGGACGGCGTGATCTTCGTCGCCAACATGCCGACGGAGGAAATCTATACGCTTCCCAAGCGTGACGGCGTAAACGGCACGGTCAAAGCTACGCGCCCCCTGAACGTCAACGGCAATCTCGTCGAGGGATTTTCGCTGACCTTCAAAGATGGCAAGGTCGTCGGCTGTAAGGCGGAGCGCGGTGCAGAGATTCTCAAGGAACTTTTCTCGACCGACGAAGGTGCGAGCTATCTCGGTGAAGTCGCGCTCGTGCCTTACGATTCGCCGATCTCGAAGAGCGGCGTGCTCTTCTTCAACACGCTCTTTGACGAAAATGCCGCGTGTCACCTCGCTTTCGGCAAGGCGTACCCGACGTGCATCGAAGGCGGCGAGAAGATGACCTCTGTCGAGCTTCTGCAGCGCGGCGTCAACGATTCGCTCGTGCACGAGGACTTCATGGTAGGCTCAAGAGATCTCGCCATCTACGGCATCGAGGCGGACGGCACGCGCGTCCCTGTGTTCCGCGAGGGAAACTTCGCCTTTGCCTGAAGGAAAGGTTTGGGAGATCTTCCTCAATATTTTTCACAAAAGGTGTTGACAAGGAACACGCATAGTGCTACCATAATACATGAAGTTCATGAGAACATAAAAACTTCATATTGATTGGGTTAGGTGTCGCAAGACTTAATAGGGAATCCGGTCGATGCCGGAGCGGTCCCGCCACTGTAACAGCGAGCGAATCTGCATGATGTCACTGGGGAGTTTTCCTTGGGAAGGCGCAGAGGAGCGATGACCTGGAGCCAGGAGAACTGCCTAGCTGACAATCACCGTTTGACCTGCGAGTGATGGGGAAGGGGATTATTGCGCAACGCAATGAATCCCGGCTGACGGCCGGGTTTTCTTTTGTAGTGCCTCCCCTCCGAAACCCCTTCCCCCGTCGCGGGCAAAGGGGATCAATTTCGGCGGAGAGTTTTCCCTGCGGCTTGGGCTACAGGGGAAAGCATTGCTCATATATTATTTCCGATCCAGTTCTCTTTTCGCTGCTCTGCAGCGGCTCCGTGTGTGGAGACACGGAGCTTCCTTTTTCAAAGACTGGCTTTACGTCTCTATGCCTTGACATCGAGCGCGAGGTCTGCCATAATTCTTCCAGGGAACATCCTTCGGGGGTCGTTTCCTGAAGCCTTATTTTTCAAGATTTAAAGGAGAGATATTGAATGAAGAAGAATTTCAAGAAAATGCTGGCCATGTCGCTCGCGTGCGGCGCTGTTTTCGCTTTGAGCGCACCCTCCGCCGACGCTTCCTACATGCTGAATCCCGAAGTCAAGGATGCGACGCCGGCTCTCCTTGAGGCGTCGGAAATCGGCGTCTTGAAGTACGACAATCCCAAGATGCAGAACCTCCCGAACAAGGATGCCATCCTCGTCATGAGTTTCGGCACGACTTTCAAGGATTCGCGTGAGAAGACGATTGAGGCGACGGTCAAGGCGATTCAGGCAGCTCATCCGAACGTGAAGGTCGAGTTGGCATTCACTTCTCATATCATCGTGGATCGCATCAAGGCGAAGGAAGGTCTCGATATTCCGACACCGGAGGCGGCGCTGCAGCAGCTCAAGAAGGACGGCTATACGCGCATTGCGCTGTGCTCGCTCGATGTCATTCCGGGTATGGAATATGCCTATGACAAGGCGATCTTCAACGAGTACAAGGGCAACTTCAAGAAGATGACGCTCGGCACGTCGCTCATCTACTGGCAGGGTCAGGAGGAGCAGCGCGATGACGTCGAATCGGCTCTGAAGGCGCTTTCGACGCAGTTCCCCGAGGTTGCTGACGATGAAGCCATCCTCGTCATGGCGCATGGCACGCCGCATCCGGCAAACGCTTATTATGCCGTAATTCAGGATGGCATCAACAAGATGCAGCTCAAGAATACGTTCATCTATACGGTCGAGGGCTGGCCGAGCCTTGAGGACATCATCCCCGAGCTTAAGGCGAAGGGCATCAAGTCCGTCACGCTCATGCCGATGATGATGGTCGCTGGCGATCATGCGAACAACGACATGGCGGGCGATGACCCGGATTCGCACAAGTCCGTTCTCATGAAGGCGGGCTTCAAGGTCAACACCTACATTCATGGTCTTGGCGAGAACAAAGCGATTCGCAGCCTCTTCGTCGAGCGTGCGAACGAGTCGTGGGATATGCTCGAAGCCAAATAAGAAGCCTAACACATCTCCTTTCAATAAAAGAACGCCGCTCGGCTTGCCGAGCGGCGTTCTTGCGTCAAATGGAAGCGGGAATTTATCGGTCTTGCGCGACCGAGATTTGCGGTTTCCCTTAAATATGGAAGAAATTCATCATCCGCATCGCGAGCTTCTTCGGTTCGGCATCCTTGTTGCGCAGCAGGTAGGCGAGAGAGCCGGCGAAAAAGAAGGAAGAGATGGGGACGAAGCGCCGTCCCTTCCTGAAGTTCGCCCAGACGAGGAGCTTTTGAAAAAGCATCTCAATGTCCGCGCGTGTGCCGCCGTATCGCTTCATGATGCGCCGCAGTCGCCAGTCCGATGCGCAGTAGGCGTAGATCGCGTCGATGAGCGCAGGATCGTCAGGGCGTTCGCTGTACTCGTTGATGAGCGAGTTGACGAGCGTCGAACGCTTGAGCGAGCGGCGCATCTGCAGAATGAAGAGGGCGGTGAGGAGGCCGAGGGATATGAGGAGAATTGTGTTCAGCATATAGATTCCTCAATCATCTTGGTAGGCATGCATGATATGCCTAGTTACATGGGAACGGCAGACTGCTTTTTGCGCGGCTGGTGCGGGGCGCTCGAAGCGGCTGGTTTCTCGACGCGGGCGAGTGCGTCCTGTCGGGCAAGCTGCTCCTGATACCAGCCTTCGAGCGCATCGTATTCGCGCTTGAAGGCCGGGTCTTTGAGTTGTTCTTCAAGGTATTCGTTCAAAGTCAACATGACGGATTCCTCCTTTTATAGTCAAGACGATATGCTTTAGCACGTTCGATTTCCTCAATGGGAGTCTTTTGCGTTTTTTTTATAAAACCGTTTGTTACAATGGCAGTATTGCCAACGATGAAAAAATAGAGGACTCGCGATATATTGCCGGCAAATGTGGTGCGAAGTTCCATGATGCCATCCGTAAGCTCTTTTGAATCGGGAGCACGCAGCAAGTGTCCTTTCGCTTCGAGCAGTTTTAATGAGCGGATGACTTTGGCGCGCATTTTATCGTCTAAAGCATCGAGAAAATTTGCGACGGGAGAAGAACCATCAGCTTTTTGATAAAATATAACATTCATTGTCAAATCCTTTGTTTTCATGGAATTGATTTAAAAAGTCTTATTCCTGTCTTTACTATACCATAAACCGTACCCGACATAAAGCCTGATTGACTTCATATTCTCTCGAAAATGATTAGTCAAAAAGTCAAAAAAGTATTTGACTTTTTGACTTTTGGCGTTATAATAAGAAATAACAAGGCGAGGTGAAAGAAGCCTTGTTGTTTCTTAGGGAATCATCATTGATATATAGGAGGAAGAAATTATGGGTGAAGAAAGATATACGGAGAAGGCCTTGGCGGCGATGCAGACGGCGCAGCAGGCGGCGGCCATGCGCTATCAGCAGGAAATCACGTCGGCGCATCTGCTCTATGCGCTCGTGCAGGAGCCGGAGGGGCTGCTTGCAACGATTTTCGAGGACTGCGGCACGGATCAGGCGATGTTGCGCGCGCGGCTGGAACAGGAGCTTAGCAAGCTGCCGAGCGTCAAGGGACAGGATCGTCTGACGATGGGCATGGACATGGTGCGCGTCATCGGCAGGGCGCAGGAATACGCCAAGAGCATGAAGGACGACTACATCAGTACGGAACATCTGCTGCTCGGCATTGCTGCTGACGGCAGCAATGAGGTGCAGGAGATCTGTCGCCAGTTCGGCCTTACGAAGAGCAGCGTCATGAATGCCGTCAAGAAGAACCGCAAGCAGAACGTCACGAGCGGCAATCCCGAGGAGGGCTACAAGTCGCTCGAAAAGTACGGGCGTGATCTCACGGATGCGGCGAAGAAGGGCAAGATCGATCCCGTGATCGGCCGCGATGAGGAGATCCGCCGTACGATTGAGATCCTGACGCGCCGCACGAAGAACAACCCTGTGCTCATCGGCGAGCCGGGCGTCGGCAAGACAGCAATCGTCGAGGGGCTTGCGCGTCGCATCGTGGCGGGCGACGTGCCTGAATCGCTGAAGAACAAGACGCTCTACTCGCTCGACATGGGTTCTCTCGTCGCGGGCGCAAAGTTCCGCGGCGAGTTTGAGGAACGCTTGAAGGCGGTCTTGAACGAGATCGCGAAGTCGGACGGTCAGATCCTGCTCTTCATTGACGAGGTGCATACGGTCGTCGGCGCGGGCGCAGCCGAGGGCGCGATGGACGCGGGCAACCTCTTGAAGCCGATGCTCGCGCGCGGCGAACTGCGCTGCATCGGCGCGACGACCTTGAGCGAGTACCGCAAGTACATCGAGAAAGACGCGGCTCTTGAGCGCCGCTTCCAGCCCGTCATGGTCAGCGAGCCGACGGTCGAGGACACGATCTCGATCCTGCGTGGCATCAAGGAGCGCTACGAGGTGCATCACGGCGTGCGCATCCGCGACAACGCGCTCCTAGCGGCGGCGACGCTCTCCGACCGCTACATTTCGGACAGGTTTCTGCCTGACAAGGCGATCGACCTCGTTGACGAGGCAGCGGCGAAGCTGCGCACGGAGATCGAGTCTATGCCGCAGCCGCTGGACGAGGCGCGGCGCAAGATCATGCAGCTTGAGATCGCCGAGCAGGCGCTGAAGAAGGAGACGGACGACGCCTCGAAGGAGAAGCTCGCGCATGTGACCGAGGAGAAAGAAGAGCTGCAGAAGAAGGAAAAGGAACTCAAGGACAAGTGGGAGGCGGAAAAGCAGGCGATCCTGCGCGTGCGTGCCGTCAAGAAGGAGATCGACCAGGTCAAGAACGAGATGGAGCT
>CAJPRR010000086.1 GCA_905373085.1 uncultured Selenomonas sp. | reverse complement strand
GCGCCGTCCTCCCGACTTGCTCTCTTGGGCTTTCGTGATACAATAGAATTAGGGATTTCATCCCGTATCGAAAAGATCGGCAAAATCGCGTCAAAGAAGAAAGGGAGCACATAAAATGACAAAGAAAGCAAAGGTTTATTTCACCGATTTCCGCACGGACGTCGGCACGAGCCTGACGAAGAAGCTGCAGCGGCTGTGTCTTGCTGCAGGCCTAAAAACGATCGAGCTTGAGGGCCGCTTCGTCGCCATCAAGATGCACTTCGGCGAGCTAGGCAACCTCGCGTTCCTGCGCCCGCAGTACGCGAAGGCCGTCGCCGACCTAGTGAAGGAGGAAAAGGGCATTCCTTTCCTGACGGACTGCAACACGCTCTATCCGGGCAGCCGCCGCCATGCGCCCGAGCATCTCGACTGCGCGAACATCAACGGCTTCAACCCGACGACGACGGGCTGTCAGATCATCATCGGCGACGGCCTGCGCGGCACGGACGAGCTGGAAGTGCCCATAAAGAACGCCATCGTATTGAAGACGGCGAAGATCGGCCGCGCCGTCATGGACGCCGACGTCTTCATCAGCCTCACGCATTTCAAGGGGCACGAGCAGACGGGCTTCGGCGGCGCGATCAAGAACATCGGCATGGGCTGCGGCAGCCGTGCGGGCAAGATGGAGCAGCATTCGTCGGGCAAGGTCGGCGTGCACGAGGAGCTTTGCCGCGGCTGTCGGCGCTGCGCGAAGGAATGCGGCTCGGATGCGATCTCCTACGTCGAGAACAAGGCGGTCGTTGACAAAGAGCTTTGCAAGGGCTGCGGCCGCTGCATCGGCTCGTGCACGTTCAACGCGCTCTACAACGAGGTCTGGGACGCCGCCGACATCCTCGACCGCCGCATGGCGGAGTACGCGCAGGCGGTCTGTCAGGGGCGGCCGTGCTTCCACATCAGCATCGCGCGTGACATCTCGCCGAACTGCGACTGTCACGGCGAAAACGACGCGCCGATCCTGCCCGACATCGGCATGTTCGCCTCGTTCGATCCCATCGCGCTCGACCAGGCGTGCGCCGACATGGCGCTGAAAGCGCAGCCGATCCGCAACAGCAAGCTCGGCGACCACCTCGCCAAGCCCGATTGGCAGCACCATCACGATCACTTCCTCGACTCGAATCCCAACGTCTGTTGGGAAGAAACGCTCGTACACGGCGAGAAGATCGGTCTCGGCACGCGCGACTACGAGCTTGTCGCGCTGAAATGATTTGCACCGCCGCGCCGAATGCGTTAAAATAAGGCAAAGGGTGCAAAAAGCCAAGGGAAGCCCGTGCAAACTCGCACGGCGGCGGCTCCCTTGGCTTTTTTGTGCATATATCTCAAAAGGAGGAATTGCCTTGCGCATTGTCATAGTCGGTGCGGGAAAGCTCGGCTACAGCATCGCCGAGCTGCTCGCGAACGAGGAGTTCGATGTCGTGCTCGTCGATCAGGATGAGACGCGCCTCGAAGCGGCGAAGAACACGCTTGACGTGCTGACGGTCGCGGCAAACGGCGCCAGCCCCATCACGATGGACGATCCCGATATCCGCGCGGCGGACATCCTCATCGCCGTGACGGCGGGCGACGAGGTCAACATGGTCGCATGCATCCTCGCGAAGAAGCACGGCATCACGCACACGGTCGCACGCATCCGCGACATGCAGTTCCTTTCGGAGGCGAAGGAATATCTGAAGCAGAACTTCGACATCGACCTCATGCTGAATCCCGAGCTGATCACGGCGCGCGAGGTCTATCGCATCCTCATGACGCCCGCCGCGCTCGACGTCGAGGATTTCGCAAGCGGCAAGGTGCGCCTCTTCGAGACGAAGGTGACGCGCCACTCGCCCTTGGCGAACATCCCGCTGAAGGATCTCGAAATGCCCAAGGCGATCCTCGCGGGCATGATCTTCCGCGACCATCGCATGATCATTCCGCACGGCGACGACTGCCTCCTGCCGCACGACAACGCCTACTTCATCGGCGACCCGAAGGAGATTGAGAAGTTCAGCGAGACCTTCGTGCAGCGCGATGCGAGAAAGCTCGAACACGTCATGCTCATCGGCGCGGGGCGCACGGGCCGTTTCCTCGCCAAGATGCTCGACGAGGCCGGCGTCGCCGTGAAGATCATTGATACCAATCGCGAGCGCAGCCGGCTGGCGGCGGAAAAACTCGAAAACGGCCTGGCCATCTGCGGCGACGGCACGGACATCGACCTCCTCATGGAAGAGGGCGTCGCCGATGCCGATGCCGTCGTCTGCCTGACGGAGGACGACAAGCTGAATCTCATGCTCGCACTTTTAGCCAAGCACTTGGGAGCAAGAAAAACGGTCGTGCGCGTCGCGCGAAGCGAATACGTCGACCTCATGGAGAAGGTCGGCGTCGACATCGTCCTGCCGACGCGCCTTCTGTCCGCCTCCGAAGTCCTCGCCTTCGCGCGGCGCGGCGGCGTCGTTTCGGTATCACTCCTTGAGGGCGCGAAGGCGGAGGCGGTCGAGGTCATCGTGCAGGAAGGCGCGCCTGTCGCGGGCATCCCTCTGATGAAGGCGCATCTGCCGCGCGAATGCCTCGTCTGCGCCTATGTGCGCGGCGACGAAGCCGTGATACCAAACGGCGCTTCGGTGCTTCTGCCCGGCGACCGAACCATTCTCTTCATCCAGACGCGCTTCGCGCAGAAGGTCATGAAGTATTTCAAGGGCAAGGACTGAAATGGACGCACGCATCATCTTCTTCCTGCTCGGGCGCATGGCGTTCCTGGAAGGCGCGGCGCTCTTTTGCGCTTTCGGCCTCTCGCTCTTCTGGGCGGACGAGCACCCGCTCTCCTTCGGCGTGCCTGCGGCGCTCTCCTTCGTCCTCTGGCGCGTCTTCTCCCATCTCTCCAACGGGCATCGCCACACGATCGGCGTCACCGACGGCGCCGTCTTCCTCTTCGCCGCATGGCTCTTGAACTCGCTTTTAGGCGCCCTGCCCTTCTTCCTCACAGGCGAGCTTTCCGCGGCCGACTCCTTCTTCGCGAGCGTCGCGGCTTTCACGACGACAGCGCTCCTCTTCACGCCGACAGGGCTTGAAAGCTCGCTCGGCTTCTGGCAGATCTTTCAGGGCTGGATCGGCGGCATGTACTTCCTGTGCCTTTTGGTCACGATCATGCCGCAGGTCGGCGGCTGCTTCGGCCTGACGCTCTCGGCTCGGCAGGGCACGAACTTCAGCCCTCTCTTGCGGCGCATGAGCGCGGCGGCTCGCAAGATGGCGCTCCTCTACGCGGCGTTGACAATTCTCTCGCTCGGCCTCTTCTTGCTCGCAGGCGAGAGTTTCCTGTCGAGCGCCGTGCTCGCCCTGACCTCGATCTCGACGACGGGACTCGACCCGCGCGGCCTCGTGCTGAAAGGGAGCGGCGTCACGACGGAACTCGCGGCGGAAGCCGCCATGCTGCTCGCGGGCGTGAACTTCCTCTTGTGGCAGAGGGCGGCGGCGCGGCGCGACGTGCGCACGCTCTTCTTGGACACGGAACTGCGCTTCTTCCTCCTCGTCGTCTTTTTGGGGGGCGCGGCGCTCGCCTGCTACCTCGCCGTCGTCGGCGTCTACGATGTCGAGCACAGCCTCCGCATGGGCTTCTTTCATGCCATCTCGTTCGCGACGACGACGGGCTTTGCCGCCGCGCCGCTCGCCTCCTGGCCAACCTTTCCTCATGCCGTGCTGCTGCTTCTCGCGACGCTCGGCTCTTCGGTCGGCGCGGTCGGCGGCGGCTTCAAGGCGATGCGCCTGCTCGTGCTCATCAAGATGGCAAAGGCGGAAATCCTGCGCACGATTCACCCGCGCATGATCGTCAACATCAAGATCGACGGCAAGTCCGTGCCGCACAAGCTGCACGGCAGGATCTTGAGCTTCTTCTTCCTCTACGTCGTCGTATTGATCCTCGCGACGCTCGGCCTCGCGCTCGCTCACATCGACACACTGCCCGCCATGGGCTTCGCCGTCGGCTGCCTGTCGGGCACGGGCACCGTCGTGACGCTCCTCTACGGCGGCAAGGACTTCCTGCTCCTGCCCGGCTGGGTCAAGGTCTTCGCGGGATTTTTGATGATCCTCGGGCGGCTTGAGATCTTCTCCTTCTTGATCCTGCTGCGTGCAGGGATCGACCGGCTGCACAGGCGGCAGTGGTGAATTCACTCGAACGCGCGTGCCAATGTCTCAAGACCCTTTGCAAGTGTCGCCTGCGGGCAGGCCGGCAACCCGGAAAGGCAGAACGTCCTCGGGATAGCCGCGCTCAACGGCGAAGTCGTATTTGAGGCTGTTCGTATGGCGGCGCTCGATGATTTCATCAAAGTTGAAATTTTCAGAGGCAGGTGAATTTCCTGAGATTCACGGTCTTCAAGGAACTATGCGGATTTTTCATGTGGGAAGTTTGAGGCATTATATTCGAGAATAAGAGGCATGTCAAAGAGCTTTCGTCGTACGCCCTCCTTTTTCAAACATCGGGCAGCTGCCAGTCGATCGGCGTCTGCCCCGTGCTTTCGAGAAACGCGTTCGCGCGGGAGAAGGGGCGGCTGCCGAAGAAGCCGCGGAAGGCGGACAGGGGACTCGGGTGCGCCGACTCGATGACGGCGTGCGGCGGCGCGGCGATCATCGCCTTCTTGCGGCGTGCGGGCGCACCCCAAAGGATGAAGACAAGGGGCTTTTCCCGCCGGGAAAGAAGCTCGATGATTTTGTCCGTGAACCGCTCCCAGCCGCGCCCGTGGTGCGAGGCGGCGGCGTGGGCGCGTACGGTCAGCACGGTGTTCAGAAGCAGCACGCCCTGCTTCGCCCACGGCGCGAGGCAGCCGTTGTTCGGCCTTTTGCAGCCGAGATCGCTCGAAAGCTCCTGGAAGATATTGACGAGCGACGGCGGCGGCTCGACGCCCGCCTGCACGGAGAAGGAAAGCCCGTGCGCCTGCCCTTCGCCGTGGTAGGGATCCTGTCCGAGGATCACGACCTTCGTTTCAGCGTAGGATGTGTAGTGGAGCGCGTTGAAAATCGCATACATGTCGGGAAATATGCGGCGCGTGCGGTACTCCTCTATGAGGAAGCGGCGCAGTTCCCGGTAGTAGGGCTTCTTCATCTCGTCGGCGAGAAGGCCGCCCCAATCGTTTTGGAAAATCTTCATCGAGCATCACCTCTTCGTGCATTATATTATAACAAAGCTCGATATTTTTGTAGTGAAAATTTAGGAGGAATCTGCTATACTATAGTCAGTGTCGAATTGTATCATTAGGCGGTTCGTCTGATGGCCGTAGGAGAGGTGTTGGAAATGAATCCCGTCATGCGCTGCAGCATCGTCTTTTTCCTTGCCCTTGTCATGCTGTTTGCGCCGCAGCGTTCGCTTCATGCGATGGATTCCGCGCCCGTGCTGCGCGTCGGCTGCCTCGACGCCGCTTCCTTCCCCGAAGGCTCGCCCGAACCGCTGCTTTTCAGCTATGTGAAACGCTACCTTAACGAGGTGGCGCGCAGCACGGGCTGGCAGTACGAATATGTGGAGATGGACGAGTGGACGGCGCGCGAGATGCTGCGCGAAGGGCGCATCGACATGTACTTTCCCGCGCGGGAGATGCCGGGCGACGAAGCGGAATTTGCCTTCAGCGTGGACGGCGTGGCGTATTCCATTCTGTCCCTCTACGTGCGCGAGGATTCCACACTGGAGCCGGACAATCCCGTTGCGCTCGCCAACCTGACGGTCGGCGTGCTCGATGACGGGCTGCATTCCTATGCATTGTCGCCGCTCGTGCGCGAGCAGGGCGTCCGCGTCGACGTCGTCGAGCATCCGACCGCCGACGCCCTGCACGAGGCTCTTGCACGGGGGGAAGTCGACGCCATCTTGGACAGCGCGAGCCGCCGAAAGGACGGGGAAAAGCTTCTGCTGCGCGTGGCGCTCATGCCCGCGAAGTTCATCGCGGCGAAGAAGCGGGAAGGGCTGATGAAGAATCTCAGCGACACGATCCTCTATACGGAAAGGGTCAATCCAAGCTTTGAGACGTATCTGGGCGAGGCCTTTCTCGATCGTGCGCAGAATCAGCTCGTGCGCTTCAACACATCGGAAAACACCTATCTGGCGAGTGCGCCGCCTCTGCGCGTCGCCTACGTCGGCGGCCATGCGCCGTTCTTCGGCGAGCGCTTGGAAGGCGGCGTGCCCGAGGGCATCTATCCGAGCCTGCTGCAGGCTCTCGGCGAGGATCTGGGTCTGCGCTTTCGCTTCGTGCGCGCCGAGGACAACGAGCAGGCTCTGAAGATGCTGCGCGGGGGCGAGGCGGACATCTTCTTCTGCGTCTACAACAATTTGTCGTCGATGCAGGATCTCCTCTTCACAGCGACTTTTTCCTTGGAGGATTTCTCCTATGTCGTGCGGCGCGGCGCGGGCGACATCCCGATGGGAACGGCGCGTGTCGCTCTGCCGCGCTGGTTTCACGGCATGCGCACCTATCTGAACATGCAGCATCCGAACTGGCAGATCGTGCCGGTCGACGAGCCTGCCGACTGCCTGCGCATGATCGAGGAGGGCAGCTGCGACTTTGCGCTTCTGCCCTCGCTCTTTTTGCAGCAGAGCAGCCTCTTGTCGATGCATCCGAGCCTCGTCGTGCTCGCGAGTTATTCGGAGGAGATTCCCGTGAGCGTCGCGATTTCGGGCGAGCAGCCGCGCGTCTTGCAGTCCGTCCTGACGAAGGGCATATTGAAGATGGATTCGCGCCGCGTGCAGGAGATCGTCAACGAGCATATGACGGGGCGGCTGACGCTGACCGCCGTCGTCGCGCGCTATCCCGTGCAGTCGGTGGCGCTCGCCGTCATCTTCCTGCTCTCCGTGTTCATCGTCGTGTTCCTCATCGAGCGCTCGCGCGTGCAGCGGCGCCAGTCGGAGGTGCTGCTCGCGAAGAACGAGGAACTTGAGAAGGCGATCGAGGAGCAGAAGAAGCTGATGCGTGCGCGTGACATCTACAAGCAGGAGGCGGAGATCGATCCTCTGACGGGGCTTTTGAACAAGAAGGCGGTTCAGGCCGCCTGCGAGGAGATGCTGGCAGGCTCTTTGAAAGACGGGGCGTTCCATGCTTTCTTCATCATGGATCTCGACCACTTCAAGGAGATGAACGACACCTACGGCCATCAGGCGGGCGACGACGTCCTGCGCCGCTTTGCCGAGGACGTGCGCTCCATCTTCCGCCAGTCGGATCACATCGGGCGCTTCGGCGGCGACGAGTTCACCGTGCTCATGCCGAACGTGACGACGCTCGTCGCCGTCGAGCATCATGCACGCCAGCTCATGACGGCGGCGCAGGAGCTTGAGGTGCGTGACGACCGCTCGCTGCTTTCCGTGAGCATCGGCATATCGCTCGCGCCCATGCACGGCACGACGTACGACGAGCTTTTCATGGCGGCGGATTCGGCCCTCTACGACGTGAAGCGTGCGGGACGCAATGGCTGGAAGATTTACGATGTGCAAGAGGACGGAGGAGCTTTATGCCCGAAGTAAGAATGAAGGAAGAGTCGCGGCGCCTCTTGGCGAGAGCCGCCCTTGCGGCGCTCCTCGTCGCATGTGCGGGAACGCTCGCGCCGCTTGCAGCGCCTGAGGCGCGGGCAGCTGCCGCGCAGGACGCGAATGCGCCGGCGGAAGCTGCCGCGCGGAAGGATGCCGCCGCGCCCGTATTCGTCGCGCGTCCGCACTTTGCGGCAGAGCTTCCCGCCGCGGTCAACGAGAAGGCGGTGGCGGAGGTGCGCTTTTCTATCGCCGAGCCTCTGAACGAGCCGATCTTGGAGGAGGAGGCGCCGCCCGAGAGCGTCGAGATCCTGGGCGCGGCGGAAGCGACGCCCGAGCAGATGACGGCGTTCATCCGTCGGCGCAATCCGCAGCCGAAGCTCGCCTGCTCCGTCGAGGAGATCGTGCGCCTCTACTACGAGGAGGCGGCAGCCGAAGGCGTGCGTGCCGATGTCGCGCTCTGCCAGGCATTGAAGGAGACGGGCTTCTTCGCCTACGGCGGCGACGTCCTGCCCGAGCAGAACAACTACTGCGGCCTCGGCGCAACGGGCAACAAGGCGAAGGGCGCGTACTTTGCCACGCCGCAGCAGGGCGTACGCGCCCACATCCAGCACCTCATGGCATACGCGACGACCGAGAGGCCGCACGCGCCGCTCGTCGATCCGCGCTACGACCTCGTGCGCCTCTATCGCAGCGACATCTACGGCAAGATCAGGACGTGGACGGGACTCAACGGCGTCTGGGCCGTGCCCGGCACGTCCTACGGGCAGGATATCCTGCTGCTGCATCGCGAGGCGACGACGCCTGACGCATCGGACGCTTCGCTCGCCTTCGCCGAGAAGAAGCTTCGCGAAAAGAAAGACGCCGCCGCCTACGTCTATCGCGCCATCGTCTTGGCGAAGCGCGGTGAGAACGATAGGGCGGCGGAAGACTTGGCGGCGGCTCTTCGGCTTTCGCCGAAGAGTGCGGCGGCGCTCTACGACCGTGCGCTCTTTTTTGCGGCAGCGGGCGATGAAAAGCGTGCGAAGGACGACCTCGAAGCGCTCCTTCGTGCGCATCCCGATTTCGCCTACGCCTGGTACAACCTCGGCGTTATGAATCTCAAGGCGGGCAGGAACGATGCCGCCATGCGCGACTTCGAGCGCGTGCTCGCCCTTGTGCCGCAGTCGGCGAACGCCCGGAGCAACATCGGCGTCGCCCTCGTGCGCGAGAAGAAGTACCAAGAAGCATGGCGAGCCTTCGCGCAAGCTGCCGAGATCAATACGGCGAACCCGACGGTGCTGCAGAATCAGATCGTCTTCGCCGCGTGCCTGAAGGAATAGGCGGCGCTTGGCGCATGGCGCCGCGTGTCGTATCATGAACACGAAAAGGAGCTGTCGCATACGTCGGATTAGACGCACGCGGCAGCTCCTTGTTTTTGCGAAGGATGCGCTATCTCATGTCCGCTTCTCGTGCAGCCAGATCGAGCGGATGCCGGGGCTGTGCTCCGGGCAGATGTAGAAGGCGAGCACGGCGTCTGCGCTGTTGTAGAAATAGCCGCAGACGGGCGGCGCGCTGTGCCCGCATTCGGGCTTGGGGATATAGCCGTAGGCGGTATTGAGGTTCTCAAGCGTGCTGTCCAGATGGATGCCGCTCGGCGTCTCGATTTCTTGCGCCTCGTCGGACGGCCTTTGGCTGTAATGGTTCACGTTGTTCACGCCTAGATGCACGCCGATGACGCGGCAGGCGTCGCCCTCATCGCGGTACTGCACGACGAGGGAATCGCCGTAATCACAGGCGAAGGTGTGGACGGTCGTGCCGCCCCACTTCGTCACGCCGTCCGCGATATGATCGCCCTCGCCGTAGTCCGCTTCGACCTCCTCCATCGTATCGCCGAGGCGGATGCCGCCGAGCGCCATTTCCTCGTCCGCGAGTTCTGCTGCACCGCCTGCGGCGGGAAGCAGGAGAAGCGCGAGGAGCAGCGTGAAAAAGAACGCTCTGATTCTCATGGGGAAGACTCCTTTCCTTGTCAATGACTTTAGAAAGCGCGGATAAATTCAGATCCGTCTTCACATATTTGGGCGACTTCGTTTTAGCAGATCATCCTTTATTTCCAAAGATCTGCTTGATGCCGCTGCCTACTTCGCCGCGTCCTTGACGTATGCGGGCGAAAGAGAATCCT
>CAJPRR010000085.1 GCA_905373085.1 uncultured Selenomonas sp. | reverse complement strand
GCCTCTTCCGCCTCGGCCGGCTTCTCGTCGGCGGACGGTTCGGCCTCTTCCGCCTTTGCCGGCTGCTCGTCGGCGATTGGTTCGGCCTCTTTCGCCTCGGCCGGCTTCTCGTCGGCGACTGGTTCGGCCGCTTCCGCCTCGGCCGGCTTCTCGTCGGCGATTGGTTCGGCCTCTTCCGCCTTTGCCGGCTTCTCGTCGGCAGGCGGCTCGCCGCGTATGCTTGCCGATGCCGTGAGACGATCCTTTTTCAGCAGATGCGCGTTGTAGAGCGTGACGCCCAAGGACGCCGCAAGTACGAAGATGAGGATGAGTGCGTAATGCATCCGTGTCAAGAAGGGCGAGATATTGAGCGTCGCAAAGTTCACGAGGAAAGCCATGACTGCGCAGAGAATCAAGGGCTTATACTTGATGGGGCAGCCAAAGAAGATGGCAATCCGATGAAGCAAGAGGATGCTCGCCGCCATGATGGCGGCAGCAAGCAGGAAAAACGTCAATACCTATCACCACGCTTCGCTTCGACAAGTTTTCTGCAGACGGCTTTGCGTCCACAGAAATCCAGGGCTGCTTGCAGAACCCCTGACATTAGCTATTTCGACGCTTCTCCTTGAATTCCTGCCATATATTTTGAAAAAAAACGCTTCGTTAAATTTCTTTGATGAAATTTCCCGATAAAAAAGGGGAATGGCAGGCGGACGGCGAATATTACTTAAAAATAGGAGTCACGGAGCGCTGTGCCTCGTCGTTTTCGAGATGCTGGCGCTTTGGTGACGTGTTTTGCTTGTTTCTTTTAGGTAAGGAGAGATTCAGATGACAGAAGCAACGTTGACGATTGAGAACAAGACGGGAATCCATGCGCGTCCGGCTTCCGTTTTCGTACAGACGGCTGCGAAGTTCAAATCCAAGGTGCAGGTCAAGGCGAAGGGCAAGACGGCCGATGCCAAGAGCATCCTCATGCTCATGAGCTTGGGTCTTTCCAAGGGGACGGAGATCACGATCGAGGCGGACGGTCCCGATGAGGCGGATGCCGTCGCGGCTCTCAAGGAACTCATCGTGACGAAGTTCGGCGAGGAATAAGAGGAGTGACGGAAGGCTCCGGGGATGTGTTCGTCTGTGCCCCGGAGCTTTTTTGTAAGAATTTATTCGATCGTTTTCATCATTTCTCAAGGCATCGCTGTGCGATACTCGAATAATCCATGAATGGGGGAGAGGGATATGGCAGGAAGTTTGCGCGGCAAGGGCGTCATCGCCGGCATCGCGATCGGCATGATCATGATGGCGGGGCAGAACATCGACGGCTATTTGAAAGGTTATGTGCCTGGCAACAAGGACATCGAGAACCAGAAGGTGAAGGATGCCATCCAGGCTGTCGTCGCCGTATTGCAGGAGAACATCAAGACGCTGCAGTCGAAGGGGATGGCGGAGCAGGCGGCCATCCTTGAGGCGCACCGCATGCTCGCCCAGGATCCGATGATGGAAGAGACGATGCACGCGAAGATGGATGCGCTCGCAAACGCTCCTCTGGCAGTGCTCGATACGGCGAAGGAGCAGGCGGCAATTTTCGAGCAGATGGACGATCCGTATTTTCGCGAGCGCGCCACCGACATCCGCGATGTCGGCAAGCGCATCGCCAAGTACATTCTCGGCGTCAAGGAGCCGGAGATCGGCGACGATCCCGTGATCCTCTGCGGGCACGAGATCGAGCCGTCCGTCATCGCCAACATCCCGACGGACAAGATCGCGGGCGTCATCCTCGGGCAGGGCAGCACGACATGCCACGCCGTCATCATCGCCAAGGCGCGGGCGATTCCGACCGTCGTCGGCATCGGCGAGCGGCTCGCGGAGATCCCCGATGGTGCGCCCGTCATCATCGACGGCGAGAGAGGCGACATCCTCGTGCGCCCCGACGAGGTGACGCTGGCGGACTATCGCGAGAAGATCAAGCAGCAGGAGGAGCGCAAGGCGTACTACGCCAAGCTTGCTCCCCTGCCTGCCGTCACGACGGACGGCGTGCGCGTCGAGCTTTGCGCCAACATCGGCAACCACATGGACGTCGACGCGGCGCTCACTTACGGCGCGGAGGGCGTCGGGCTGTTCCGCTCGGAGTTCGTCTTCATGGGCAGGCAGGACATCCCGACGGAGGACGATCAGTTCAAGGCGTACAAGGAAGCTGTCGAGAAGTGCGGCGGCAAGATCTGCGTGATCCGCACGATGGACATCGGCGGCGACAAGCCGCTGCCGTACCTCAACATACCGCCCGAGGACAACCCGTTCCTCGGCTACCGTGCGCTTCGCATCAGCCTGCAGCGGCGCGACCTCTTCCTGCCGCAGCTCAAGGCGATCTTAAGGGCCGGCGTCTACGGCAAGGCGGCGATCATGGCGCCGATGGTCATCAACGTCGCGGAGTTCAAGAAGGTTCTGGAATTCGTCGACGAGGCGAAGCTCGAGCTTTCGCACGAGGGCAAGGCGTTTTCTGAGAGCGTGCAGGTCGGCATCATGGTCGAGACGCCGGCGGCCGCCATCATGACGCCCGAGCTTTCTAAGTACGTCGACTTCTTCAGCATCGGCACGAACGATCTCGTGCAGTACACGCTCGCCGTCGACCGCGGCAATTCGAGCATCGCCTACCTTTACAACCACTTCAATCCCGCCGTCCTGCGCCTCGTCGAGCGCACGGCGCGAGCCGCCAAGGACAATGGGATATGGTGCGGCATGTGCGGCGAGATGGCGAGCGATCCCTACGCTGCCGTGCTGCTGATGGCGATGGGGCTGACGGAACTCAGCATGAGTGCGCCGTCGATTCCGCGCGTCAAGGAGAAACTGCGTGCTGTTTCTGCCGTGCAGGCGAAGGAGATCCTCGCCGACGTCATGAAGATGGAGGACGGGGACGAGATCAAGGCGTATCTGCAGAAGGTTCTCGCCTGATGCTGCGCCTCAAGGCGGGTCGGGAAAAAGCAGTTCGGGGTCTGATCGCGGCGATTCTTCTCGCCGCGATTCTCGTTTTTGCCGACCTCTTCGTGCTGAGCCGCAGCGCCGCCTTGATCTTCAATCATGCGATGGCGGATCAGACGATGCTGCGCGGCACGGTGACGGTCGAGAAGCTGCACGCGAACATCCTCGGCGAGGTGCGCTTTGAAAAGCTCGAATGGAAGGACGCCGAGGGCAATACGATCCTCTTCGTGCCGCGCGGCAGTTTTCGGGCGCGGCCTTACGACGTCCTCACGGGCAATCTGAAGTCCACGACGATCCAGGAACTGACGCTCGACGGCGCCGTGCTTTCGATGGCCTTGGATGACGACATGCAGTTCGACTTCCTGCGCCATTCGCCGGAACTTGATGCGGCGGAGGAGGCGAGGCTCAAGGAAAAGGAGCGCGAGGAGAAGGAACGTGCGAAGGAGCGCCGAGCGAGGCGCGAAAGCATGACGGAAGCCGAACTGAAGGCGCTTGGCGAGGAGGCGCGCACCCTGAGGAGGCTGGCGATGAAGGAGCGTCTGCGAAACTTCAACCGCGAGGGCAGGAAGCTGCGCCTGACGCTCGATCTCACGAATTGCCGCGGCGAGCTTTTCTATCGTCGCCGCCATTACCTGCTGCAGGGGATGGAAGTCCATGCAGACATCAACACGTCGGAGAAAGTAGCCATCAAGGGGACGGTCGTGGGTCTTGGCGGCACGATGGAGGGCAATGGCATGACGATCAACGGCGCGGTCGATCTGAAAGAGGCGGACAGCCCGAAGGCGGATCTCTCCGTTCTTGTCAGCGAGGTCGATCCGAGTTCCCTGGGCTTCGGCATGGACATCCGTGACAAGATGACGCTCTCTGTGCGATTCACCGGGCCTTTGGATGCGATGGGCGGCGAGGGCTTCGTGCACATGAAAAGGCTTCACATCCCCGGCATCGAGTTCCGGAATGTCGAAGGGACGGTGCGCTGGCATGATGCGCGGCTCGACTTCGCCGACGTGACGGCGGACGTCTTCGGCGGCAAGCTGCGCGCCTATGGCGATTACGATCTCGACACGCGCTATTGGCATCTCTACGGAAAAGGCGAGGGACTGGAAGCGGCGCAGGGATTCCCCAATGCTTGGCTTGACTGCAAGGTGGAACTCGACATCGCCATTCGTTCGACGGGCAGCTCGCGGCGCACCGAGTACAGGGGAAGCTTCCGCTCGGGTGCGGGAACGTACCGCTGGGTCGTGCCGTTCGTGAGCCTTTCGGGCAGTTTCGACAGCGCGTGGCACGATCTTCGGCTCGGCGACCTCGAGATCGACTTCGGCGACGGCTATCGTGCACGCGCCGAGACGTTTCGCAAGAAGGACGGCAAGGTGACGCTCTCGCCGATCGAGATCTACGACGCCGACGGCAAGCGGGCTTCCTTCGGCTGGAGGGAAAAGTGGTAGAGGGCGGGGCTGCTGCGCGGAAATTGCCGTGCAGCAGCCCCTTTTTCATGTGCCGACGGAATCATGCCGATGTGATTATATTAAATTTATATCTTGATAAAAAGAAATTATTTTCCGAAGAAGGATTTTCGCCATGCATAGCGAATACAATAGGCGCAAGGCAGGAAAGCCCTATTTTTTTGTGCCGCAGGCAAGAATAAACACGTGAAAAGCGGAGTTTTTCCGAAAAAACCCGAAAAAAATTTATTGCCTATTGCGCGGGTTTATAGTATCATAAACGATGTAGGGCTTTTAGCGACATTATCATAAACGGAGGGGTAATTGTGGAAATTCTCGTATGTATCAAACAAGTCCCTGGCTCGAACAAGGTTGAAGTCGATCCGGTGACGGGCGTCTTGAAGCGCGACGGCGCTGATTCCAAGATGAACCCGTACGACCTGTTTGCTCTCGAGTGCGGCCTGCTTCTCAAGGAGCAGTACGGCGGGCGCGTCAGCGTCATCACGATGGGACCGCCGCAGGCGAAGGCCGTCATCTACGAGGCGTTCGCCATGGGCGCGGACGAAGGCGTCATCATTTCCGACCGCTCGTTCGGCGGCGCGGACGTTCTGGCGACGAGCTACACGCTTTCGCAGGGCATCAAGAAGTTCGGCAAGTTCGACCTGATCATCTGCGGCCTGCAGACGACGGACGGCGATACGGCGCAGGTCGGGCCTGAGGTCTCCGAGGCGCTCGACCTGCCGAGCGTCTGCAATGTCAAGAAGATCAAGGGCGTCGAGGACGGCGGCATCCTCGTCGACATGGAGATGGCGCAGGACGTCGAGCACCTGAAGGTTCAGTTCCCGTGTCTCATCACGGTGCAGAAGGACATCGTGCAGCCGCGTCTGCCGTCGTATCTCAAGAAGAAGGCGACGGAGACGAAGGAGATCCCGATGTTCACGCTTCAGGACATGGCGGACAAGGACAAGAACCATTACGGCCTGAACGGCTCGCCGACGCAGGTGCAGCGCATCTTCCCGCCGACCTCCGACAAGGAGCAGGTCTCGTGGACGGGCACGGCGGAAGAGATCACAGACAAGATCATGGGCATGCTGAAGAAGAAGAAATTCATCGCTTAATTCCCGAAAAAGCCGGAAACTGCCCGAGCGGCGCAGCCAATTTCGCCGTGCGGGAGTCGAACAAGAACTGGAGGAAATGCACATGGGGAAACTCATTGTCCATCAAGACAAAATCACCAGCCAAGAGATCATGGAAGAGGTCATCTCCGTCTGCCCGTTCAACGCGCTTGAAGACAAGGACGGCAAGCTTGAGATCAACGCAGCTTGCAAGCTCTGTAAGCTGTGCGTGAAGAAAGGCCCGTCGGGCGTCATGGAGTTCGTCGAGGACGAGGTGAAGCCCTCGGTTGACAAGAGCAAGTGGAACGGCATCGCCGTCTACGTCGAGCATGAGGAAGGCGCAATCCACCCCGTCACCTTCGAGCTTATCGGCAAGGCGAAGGAACTGGCGGCAAAAATCAACCATCCCGTGTATGCAGTATTCATCGGCAGCGACATCAAGGGGCGCGTCGACGAGCTTAGGCATTACGGCGTGGACAAGGTCTTCTGTTGTGACGATCCCGAACTCAAGTACTTCAAGATCGAGACATATACGTCGGCGTTCGAGGCGTTCATCAACAAGGTGAAGCCGACGGCGATCCTCGTCGGCGCGACCTCGGTCGGCCGCCAGCTCGCACCGCGCGTCGCCGCCCGCTTCAAGACGGGTCTGACGGCGGACTGCACGATCCTCGACATGAAGGAGAACACGGATCTCGTCCAGATCCGCCCGGCATTCGGCGGCAACATCATGGCGGAGATCCACACGCCGAACCACCGTCCGCAGATGTGCACGGTGCGCTACAAGATCATGAACGCGCCCGAGAGGAGCGCGGAACTCTCCGGCGAAGTCGAGGAGTTCACGGTTTCCAAGGACAAGCTCAAGAACCGTGTCGAGGTGCACGGCACGACGAAGAAGCCGAAGGAGCAGAGCATCGAGAACGCCGAGGCGCTCGTCGTCGCAGGCCGCGGCGTCAAGAAGAAGGAAGACCTCGCGATGATCGAGGAGCTGGCAGAGCATCTGGGCGCACAGGTCGCCTGCACGCGCCCCTTGATGGAAGCCGGCTGGCTCGACGCCAAGCATCAGATCGGCCTTTCGGGACGCACGGTTCGCCCAAAGCTCATCATCACCTGCGGCGTATCGGGCGCGATCCAGTTTGTCGCCGGCATGAACAACTCGGAAAACATCATCGCCATCAATTCGGATCCGAAGGCGTCGATCTTCAGTGTGGCGAATTACGCCATCGTCGGGGACATCTATGAGATCGTCCCGCAGCTGATTGAAAAGATCAAGAAAGGGGAGGCCGTTGTAGCATGAGTAACTACAAGACTTTCGATGAAAAAGATCTGGAGGCTCTCGCCAAGATCGTTGACCGCGAACGCCTTCTTTGGAAGGATGAGATCAAGGAAGAGTACAGCCATGACGAGCTGAGCGCCGAGGCGCATTATCCCGACGTCGTCGTGCGCGTGACCTCGACGGAAGAGGTTTCCAAGGTCATGAAGTACTGCTACGACAACAACCTGCCTGTGACGCCGCGCGGCGCGGGCACGGGTCTCGTCGGCGCTTCCGTCGCCGTGCACAAGGGCGTCATGATCGACACGACGCTCATGAACCACTTCCTTGAGCTTGACGAGAAGAACCTCACGCTGACGGTCGAGCCGGGCGTGCTCATCATGGAAATCTATGCTTACGTCGAGCCGCACGGGCTTTTCTACCCGCCCGATCCGGGCGAGAAGTCCGCGACGATCGGCGGCAACATCTCGACGAACGCCGGCGGCATGCGCGCTGTCAAGTACGGCGTCACGCGCGACTACGTGCGCGCCTTGGAGGTCGTCCTGGCGGACGGCACGGTCATGAACCTCGGCGGCAAGGTCGTCAAGAACTCGACGGGCTACGACATCAAGGACATGATCATTGGCTCGGAAGGCACGCTCGCCATCGTCACGAAGGCGACGCTGAAGCTCATCCCGCTGCCGAAGAAGACGGTCACGCTGCTCGTGCCGTTCCCGACCTTGAAGCACGCGATCGACACGGTGCCCGTCATCATGAAGTCGAAGGTCATTCCGACGGCCGTCGAGTTCATGGAGCGCGAGGTCATCATGGACGCCGAGGAGTATCTCGGCATGAAGTTCCCCGACAAGACGGCGGACGCCTACCTGCTGCTGAAGTTCGACGGCAACTCGACGGAAGAGATTTCGGGCACGTATGACGATGTCGCGAAGATTTGCCTCGACCAGGGCGCGATCGATCTCTTCATCGCCGATACGGAAGAGCGCGAAACGCCGATCTGGAAGACGCGCGGCGCCTTCCTCGAAGCGATCAAGGGTTCGACGACGGAAATGGACGAGGTGGACTGCGTTGTGCCGCGCGACCGCGTCAACACATTCGTCGAATACGTGCATCAGGTGCGCGAGGACATGGGCATCCGCATCAAGAGCTTCGGCCATGCGGGCGACGGCAACCTCCACATCTACATCCTGCGCGATGACATGAACGACGCGGATTGGAAGAAGAACCTCGGAGACGCCATGGAGCGCATGTACGCCAAATCCCGCGAACTCAAGGGACTCGTCTCCGGCGAGCACGGCGTCGGTCTCGCGAAGATGTCCTACATGAGCGAAAACTATGCGCCCGAGAAGATCGAGTTGATGCGCGGCATCAAGAAGGCCTTCGACGCGAAGGGCATCCTGAATCCGTCGAAGCTGTTCTGAGAACCTGCTTTTGCAGCGGATTTCCCTGCATCATTGAGAAAGAACGGTGAAGGATCGTGAAGGATGCTCTTGCGAGCCGTCCTTCCGTTGACAACTTGACTTATGAAAGGCCCCTTTTCCCGCCTTGCCGCGAAAAGCGCCGTGCGGGCCGCCTCCTGCACGATGCTGCGCGGCAAGTGCGGGAAAAGGGGATTTCTTAAGAAATAATATATATATTATCTATTTTCATGAAAATCTAATTAAGGAGGATGAACTATGCTGAAAATCTGTCAGGATTGGCCCAAGGAAGCGTTCGATGACAAACTCATTGATGCGAAATATTGGGACGATTTTGAGAAAAACGCCACTCTGGCTGCTGCGGAAGTCTTTCGCGTGAAGGATCTGGCGGAGGCGAAGGCGAAGACGGCGGAACTCATCAAGGACTTCGAGTGCAAGAAGGTCATCGCGACGTGCGGCGACAAGAATCCGGGCATCAAGAAGATCTACGAGGAGCTTTCCACGCCCGAGACGCCGATCTACACGGACAAGTTCGAGATTGCGGAGAATGCGCCGACGGCTGACCTCGGTCTTTCGGTCGCGGAGTTCGGCGTCGGCGAGACGGGCGGCGTCTGTGTCGACACCTATTCCTACGAGGCGCGCGTCACGGGCATGCTGCCGCCAGTACATGCCGTATACATCAATGCAAACTATATGACGGAAAACCTCACGACGGCTTTGAAGATCATCGCACGCGTTTACAAGCGCGGCTACGTCGGTTTCATCACGGGACCGTCGCGCACGGCGGACATCGAGCGCGTGCTGACGCTCGGCGTTCATGGCCCGAGCCGCTTCTTCGTCATTGCAATCGAGAACATGGAAGGGAGTGAGGGCTGATGGCACGCGATCTGCGCAAGGAAATCAACGAAAAGCTTGAGGATCCGATTCTTCGCGGCGCTCTCGGCAAATTCGCCGAGCAGTACCCGGGCGCTCGCCTGAAGTCGTACGAAGGGTATGACATTGAGGCTCTGCGCGAGGATCTGCGCGCGATGAAGCACGACGCCGTGCAGCACATCGACCAGCTCGCCGATCAGTTCGAGGCTGCCGTCCGTGAGCGCGGCGGCGTAGTCTACCGTGCGAAGGACGGGCAGGCGGTCAAGGATTATCTCCTCAAGATCTGCAAGGAAAACAACGTCAAGCGCATCGTCAAGTCGAAATCCATGGCGAGTGAGGAAATCCGCCTCAACGAAGACATCGAGGCGCACGGCATTCACATCCGTGAGACGGATTTGGGCGAATGGATGCTTTCCGTCGCGGGACAGCACCCGTCGCACATGGTCATGCCGGCGATTCACCTGAATCGCGAGCAGTGCGCGGGCTTCTTCTCCAAGGAGCTGAAGAAAGACATTCCGAGCGACATTCCCTTCATGGTTCAGACGGCGCGCCAGGTGCTGCGCGAGGAGTTCATGCAGGCGGATATCGGCTTTACGGGCGCGAACTTCGGCGTCGCCGAGAACGGTGCGACCGGCCTCGTGACGAACGAAGGCAACGCGCGTATCGCGACGACGCTGCCGCGCATCAACGTCGTCCTCATCGGTTATGAGAAGCTCATCCCGAAGGTCG
>CAJPRR010000084.1 GCA_905373085.1 uncultured Selenomonas sp. | reverse complement strand
CCTTCGCCGGGCCGCCGCGCGCCCACCCTGCCACGGCGTTCGCAAGGTCGATGAAGAACTTGCCGAGTCCCGTCGATTCCAGGTAGGCGCCGAAGAGGATGAAGAGGAAGATGAAGGTCGAGGACACGCCGAGCGGTATGCCGAACACGCCCTCCGTCGTGAAGAAGAGATGCGAGACGAGCTGGTCGAGATTCAACCCGCGATGCGCGAGCACGCCGGGAAGGTACGGCCCCGCGAACGCATAGGCGAGGAAGAAGAGCACGACGCAGACCATCGGCAAGCCGACGACGCGGCGCGTCGCTTCGATGACGAGCACGATGCCGATGAGTCCTACGGCGAGATCGAGCGAAGTGACCGTACCCGCACGCATCACGAGGCTTCGATAGGCGAATATGATGTAGGCGGGAGCGCCCGCGCCCAAGATGGCGAGGGCGACGTCGACGGCATGCACCTTCTCGCGCGACCAAACCTTGCGCATCGGAAAGAGCAGGTAGACGAGCGTCAGGCCGAAGCCCAGATGGACGGCACGCTGCAGCTGCGCATCGAGCACGCCGAACGTCGCCGTATAGAGTTGAAAAAGGGAGAACGTGACGGCGAGAACCGCCACAACCTTCGCCATGAGCCCCTTGTGCTCGATGACGTCGGATTCCTTGTCGTATTTTTTCAGAACTTTTTTCGCAAGTTCCTCATGCTTCTTGTCCGGCATGATGAACATCATTCCTTTCCTGCCGCAGCAGCGGCTCCAAGCCCCCTGCCGAAGAGCTTCTCCATGCCCCAGCGCCACGGGGCGATGACCGAGAGGTCGACGCGGCTTCCTGCCGGAAGCTTCTCAAAGAGCCTTTCCTCCGTGCCGTCGAGCACGAGCGTCAGCTCCGTCCCTGTGCCCGTGCGCAAAGAAAGGCGCGGGAAGCGGCGCTCCATGCCTTCCATGACGAAATGTTCGCCCTCCGTGCGGAACTCGCCCTCGCTCGCGAGGAACGGCAGCCCCACGCCGAACGATTGGTAGCGCGTTCCGTCGAGCACGAAGCCTGAAACTTCGTCATCCACGCGCAGGTCTTCCTCCACGGGCGTCTTCTGCACCGAATGGATGAAACGAATCACGACGGGCATCCCTGCGTACGCTTTTTCCGCATAAAGGAGCGCCCCCTGCTCGCTTTCCACGACGAGCAAGGGGCGTGTCAGGAAATCTGCAAGCGCCGCAAGTACGAGAGCCGCGAGGAAGAGCCTCACACCCAGCCGCTTCTTCATCTATTCCTTGTAGTAGCGCTCTGCGCCGGCATTGAGACCGATGGACATGCCGTCCTTCGCGCTCTCCTTCGTGATCTGCTTCGCCGCCGAATGCGCCGCCTGCAGCTTTTCAATATTGTCGAAGAGCGCCTTCGTGATGTCGTAGCCGAGCTTCTCGTCCACCTTGTCCGTCGCCACGAGCATAGCCATGACGGAAATTCCCGGAACTTCTTCATCGAAGCCCGCATAGGTGCCCGCCGGAATCTTCGTCTTCGTGTAGAACGGGTACTTCGCAATCAGGGCGTCCGCCTTGTCCGCCTCGATCGGCAGGAGGCGCACCTTGTTCTGCGACGTGATGTCCTGCACCGCCGCCGTCGGGAAGCCCGCCGTGACGAAAGCCGCGTCGACGTTGCCGTCCTTCAGGGCGCTCGCCGCCTCGCCGAAGGACAGGAACTGCTCGTCGATGTCGTCATACGTGATGCCGTACGCCTCAAGGATCTGACGCGCATTGGCCTCCGCGCCGCTGCCCGCCGCACCGACGGCCACGCGCTTTCCCTTGAGATCGGCGACGCTCTTGATGCCCGTCGACTCCAGAGTGACAATCTGGCACGTCTCGGGGTAGAGCGCCGCGATGCCGCGCAGATTTTCAACCTTCTTGTCCTTGAACATCTCCGTGCCGTTCACGGCGTAATAGGTGATGTCGTTCTGCACGATGGCGAGATCGACCGAGCCTTCCTTCAGCATGTTGATGTTCGCGACCGTCGCGCCCGTGGACTGGGCGCTCGCGTTCATGCCCGGAATCGCCTTGTTCAGGATCTCCGCCATCGCGCCGCCGATCGGGTAGTACGTGCCCGCCGTGCCGCCCGTGGCGATGTTGATGAACTTGTTGCTTCCCGAACCGCCGCAGCCGACGAGAAGCAATGTGCAAAAAATCAGGAGCGTCGCTGCTACGAGGATTCTCCCAAGTTTGCCCAAATGCATGGTTCATACCTCCTACAGATATAATTCTATTATATACTACGTATGCTATTATAACATATCTTGCATATCCATGCAAATTTTCCGTACAAAATGCACCCCCGTCTCTTCGCAGACCGTGCACGAAGAAAGGCGGCTCATTCCTGCGCCATCCCCGCGAGTTCCCGCACGACGACGCTCGCGAGGATGAGTCCGGCGACGGAAGGCACGAAGGAGACGCTGCCCGGCGGCTGCTTGGAAAAGACCTGCTCACCTCTTCCTGCGCTTTCTTCCTGCACCGCAAAAAGCGGCCTTCGCGGCTTCTCCGTAGAATAGACGACCTTCAGAGCTTCCACGCCGCGCGACCTCAGCTCGCGGCGCATAACGCGAGCCAGAGGGCACACGCTCGTCTCATAGATGTCGGCGACCTCGAACTTCGTCGGGTCGAGCTTGTTGCCCGCCCCCATGCTGCTCACAATGGGGATTGTCCGCTCCTTCGCCGCCATGACGAGGCCGACCTTTCCCGCGACAGTGTCGATGGCGTCGACGATATAGTCGTAAGAGCCATGAAAAAAAAGACCTGCCCGCTCGGGCAGGAAGAACTCTTCAACGATCTCGACCTCGGCAGCAGGGTTGACGTCCTCGATGCGCTCCTTCATGACCGCCGCCTTGCTGCGCCCGAGCGTGCTGCAGAGCGCCGCAAGCTGACGGTTGATGTTCGAGGCGGCGACCGCATCGTTGTCGACGAGCACGAGCCGCCCCACGCCCGCACGCGCGAGCGCCTCCGCAGCAAACGAGCCGACGCCGCCGATGCCGAAGACGGCAACGCGAGCCGTCTTGAGCCGCGCAAGCCCCGCCTCACCGATGAGCATCGCCGTGCGGCAAAAGCGTTCCTCCATCAAGACTCTCCTTTCCTGCAAGCCTTCCCTACTTCTTCGGATGAAACGGGTCGAACTTCGGCAGCGTGAAGTCGCTGCGCGAGGCGAAAGCCGGCATCTTCTCCGTCGGCTGCTTCATGAAAGACGGCGGCTCCAAGGAGGCTATGCTCTCCGTCTGGAGCTTGCTCTCAGGCACTTCCATGCGCTGCGCCTTCATGACGGCGCCGTCGACGAAGTCCGTCGCGATGATCGTCGCGCGGATCGTCTGTCCCATGGAAGAGTCGATGACCGTGCCGAGGATGATGTTCACGTCGGGGTGCGTGTTTTCCCGGATGTAATTCGTCGCCTCGCTCACGTCGTCGAGTGTCATGCGCTCGCTGCCGCTGAGGTTCAGGATCAGCCCGCGCGCGCCCGTCAGGGATTTCTCGACAAGCGGGCTTTCCACCGCCCTCTGCACGGCCTCGATCGCGCTCCTCTGACTCTCGCCGATGCCGAGGAGCGCATCGCCGCTCTGGCTCTGCCGGAAAGTGGACGTGAGATCGGCGAAATCGACGTTGATCTCACCCGTCGTCAAGATCAGCTCCGCAATGCAGTTGATCGCCTGCCGAAGGACGTCGTCCGCCGCCTTGAAGGCGTTGACGAGCGACATGTGCTTGTTTTCGGGCAGCTTCATGAGGTTGTCGTTGTGTATGACGATCAAGGCGTCGAGATTGCCCTGCATCTTTGCGATGCCCTCGTTGGCGATGCGCTTCTTGCGTGCGCCCTCGAAGGAAAAGGGCACGGTCACGACGCCGACCGTCAATATGCCCATGTCCTTGGCAAGCTTTGCGACGACGGGCGCCGCTCCCGTGCCCGCGCCGCCGCCCATGCTCGCCGTGACGAAGACGAGGTCGGCGCCCTTCAGCGCTTCCTTGATCTTCTCCTCATCGCCCTTCGCCGCCGCCTCGCCGAGATCCGCCACACCGCCCGTGCCAAGCCCCTTCGTCAGCTCACGCCCGATGGCGATCGCCTTGATGCCGGCCTCAGCCATATACGCGAGCTGTTTCTCATCCGTATTGATCGCGATCAGCTCCACATCAAGCTCATTTCCCTCGGCTATGCGCTCGATGACGTTGTTGCCGCCGCCGCCCACGCCGATGATCTTTATCGTGACTACCGCTCTCTTGATCTTCGCATCGTCCGTCATCATGGAAGCGGTTCCCCCTCTCTATGCCTTGCAGATCCATCCCTCTTTGTCAATTATCCACTTGCTTTTATTCGCCGTTCTTCTCGCCATTCCTGCAAAAAGAGGGAAAATGCTTAATTCGTCCCGTTCTACCCCTCTGTTCGAGGACGTTTCATCCCCCGAACTCCCGCAAGCTGCGCGAGAAGCATGCCCGCGAGCATCAGGGCGCAGCCTGAAAGCTCGGCAGCGCTCATCGACTCGCCTAGGAGGATTGCGCCCGAAAGCGCGCCGAACACGGACTCAAGGCTCATGATGACGGCCGCCAAGGCAGGCTCAGCGTACTGCTGTCCGACGATCTGCAGCGTAAAGGCGACGCCTGAGCTCATGACGCCCGCATAGAGAATCGCCGCCGCCGCCCCCTCGACGCCCGCAACGGTCGGCTGCTCGAAAAGAAAGGCGAGCGCGAGGCTTGCACAGGCGCAGACGAAGAGCTGCGCCAAGGAAAGCTCCACCGCATCGACAAAGGCTGCGAAGCGGCCAACGCAGAGGATGTGCATCGTCCAGAGGAGCGAACTCGCCACCATGATCGCATCGCCATAAGAGAGGGAAAAGCCGTCCTTCATCGAGAGGAGATAGAGTCCGCTGAGCGCCAAAACCGCGCCGCACCAATGAAGCGGACGGATGCGGCTGCCGAAAAACACGGCGGCAAGCGGCACGAGGACGAGATAGAGACATGTGATGAACGCCGTCTTGCCCACCGTCGTATACTGCATGCCCACCTGCTGAGAAGTCGTCCCCAGAAAGAGGATCACGCCCACGAGAGCGCCCGCCTTAAAGCCCGGACGATACGTGCCCGCCGCCTTCTCCGCACGTCTTTTGGGCGCGAAAAAGAGCCACAGGAAAAAGACGACGGGAACGGCGACGACGTAGCGCGCCGCACCGTATGTGAAAGGGCCGATGCCCTCCATGCCGACGGACTGGGCGACGAACGTCGTGCCCCAGATGAAGGCGGCGACAAAGAGCGCCAAACTGCCGCGCAGACGCACAAGCCTCACCCCTACTTCTTCATTTTATCCAAGCATTGAACTTCTCGATGAGCTTCACGGGCTTGTACGACTCCTTCGCCTGTCGAAGCCCCTCGATGCCCATGTCCTCCTCGCGGTTGATGTACGTCATGTCGGACCACGCATGCTCAACAAACGCCTGATTGATCGCAGGGTACGCGCCGCGCACCTCGGGATCCGCCTTTTCCACATGGATGACCGCCGTGTCGTCGTTGAGCTGCTCGCCGAAGGTGAAAGCGACGACGCGCTGCCCTATGAGAATCGCGCCGCCCTTGAGCCGGAAATCCTCGAAATTGTTCAAGACCTCGATGATCGCCTGACGCTCAAGCGCGATGAACGGATCAGCGGGAGCTTCCTGCGCATGCTGCTTGTACCAGCCGTTGATCGTCAGCTTGCACTGCGTGACGATCTCGTCCGTGATCGGCTGATACTCGGCCTCGGGATAGTTCTTGCGAAAGCTGTTCAAATGATTCTTCTTTGAATGGAACTTGCGCCCTGCCAGCTTCATCAGATCCTCGGCGAGGTAGACATAGTCGAAGTTGTTGCGGTCGGACTCGACAACGAAGTCCGCGCCCTCGTAATTTTCGAGGATGTCGGCGAAGAAGCGCTCGACGCCCGAAAAGCGCACGGGCTTTTTCTGCGCCTTGAAGCAGTCGATGAAGCGCCCAACGGCGGCCGTCATCTTCTCCTCCGGCCCGAAGGGCTGCATGGCGAACTCGCGCCCCTCCCACTCGGCCTTCATATAAAGCACATCGTCTTCCTTCGCCCACATGATCTTGTACGGTTCATGCCACATGTAAAGGTTCGTGAAGTTGAAGTGCGAATTCTCATAGTAACGCGCCCGAAAAAAACAGTCGAACAGCGGTTTGTCCTCTTTTTGCAAAACCTTGAAATCTATGATGCTCATTCCTCTCTCGCACAGCCCGCAAGGTTCTGCCGGCGAGATCCATGCGCCTTTCCCCCGCACGATTTCCCAGTGCAAAACCTCACGATTCGGCAATTTTCCTACCCTGTCGTGCTATCATTATATCAACTTTGTCAAGCAATTAACAATCCCTTCCATTTCAATCGGAATTGTTAATTGCTTTTTAACTGCACTTGCCCCTTTCCTTTAATCTTGTCATGCTATACTTTCTATATCGAGCAGGAATCCAGCAGCCGGCTCGATGCCAGCGGCAACGGCGGCTCATTCCACACTTCTGCGCCTCCCTGCTGCTTGAAAATCTAATTCTTTCTCTATCCCGAAAAAGAAGGGCTCGCCTTACGGCTTGCCCTTCTTTTTTGTCCATCCGTCCCAACCTTTTCCATTTCTTATTCTGTTCTTAGTGCAAACTGCACGCATAAACATACGCTTTGCGGACACCGTGCCCCCCCTTAATGCAAGTTGCCCAAGCAGTCTGCAGCGTGCAAATCCAACGAATCTCTGCTATAATAAAATCGTCTTTTTTATTGTATCGAAGGAGGCTGTCCATGCGCAAGAATCCCATGAACATCGTCAAGCTCGTCGCCCTCTTCCTCGCGTTTGCCCTCCTCTATGCGATCCACCTGGCCAATCCGACCTTCTTTCCCGAACTGTGGCATGTCTTAAAGAGCGGCGATCTCCTCGCGACCGCCGACTACATCCGCTCCTTCGGCTCTTGGGCGATGTTCTTCAGCTTCTGGCTCGTGCTCTGCGTCAACGCCATCGGCTTCCCGCCCGCCATCATCTTCTCCACGGCGAACACCCTGATCTTCGGCATCGTTCCGGGCATCGTCCTCTCCGTCATCGCCGAGACCGTCGGCGTCACGATCAGCTTCCTGCTGCTGCGCTTCCTCTTCCGCGCCTCGGCAGAGCAGCTGATCGCCAAGCATCCGAGGCTCAAGAAGGTCGATGCTTACAGCGGCAAGAACGGCTTCACCGTCATGCTCATCGCACGCATGGTGCCCTATGTCCCGTCGGCGCTCCTGAACGCGCTCGGCGCCCTGAGCGCCATCAGCCTCAGGGATTATGTCATCGCCTCCTTCGTCGGCAAGTTCCCCTCGACCGCCATCGAGGCGATCATCGGGCACGACGCCGTGCTCAAGAACCCCGACCCGACGCGCCTCGTGCTCGTATGCATCGCCGCCGTCCTCCTCGTCGCCGGCGCCTGGATCTACGAAAGGCGCGTCGAGAAGAAGGCGGACGCCATGCAGAAGATACTCGACGAACACGCAAAAATGCAAAAGAAGAAGCCTGCAAAATAGCCCGCAGGCTTCTTCTTTTGCCCCGCGCAAGTCGTCAAATAGGCTGCCAAAAATAAAAACGCAAAAAGGCTTCCAAGCAAAACGCTCGGAAGCCTTGAAATCTCTATGGTGCCGAAGGCCGGACTCGAACCGGCACGTAGGGAACTACGCTTGATTTTGAGTCAAGTGCGTCTGCCAATTCCGCCACTTCGGCACATGATGCGGCAACAGAAGAAATGATACCATTCCCTTGCGGTTTTGTCAATAGGAGCGTCAAGAGTTTTTGAGCAGCTGCCGCTTTGCGAATTTCATGTGCGAATTTGCACTTCCCTGCCTTAAATGAAAAGCTCGATCGCACGCGGCACGACCTCGACGTGCATGGGAAGCGGCGGTCCCTGCTCGCCGTCCACATCGCTCAAAAGCGGCGCATCCGCCGCGATGCGAAACTCGCTCGCCTGCAGATAGAGCACGTTCTTCTCCGAGATTCCCCTGCCCGAGACGATCTCCGCCGTCAAAGCGACGAGTTCCGGCAGGCTGCACTTCTTCACGAGCAGCAAATCGAACTTTCCGTCATCAATACTCGCGTGCGCCGCCACATTGTTGAAACTGCCGACGATGCCGCTGTTGGCGATGACGAAGAGGAAGCCTTCCTCCTCATGCTTCTTGCCGTCCGCTTCGATAGAAAACTTCACCGACCGGAACTTCGGCAGTTCGCTGATGCCCTTCAGATAGTACGCCATCTTGCCCAGTGCGTTCTTCAGCCGCACATCGACCTCATGCGCGATGTTCGTCATGACGCCGGCGCTCGCCACGTTGATGAAGTATTCTTCCCCGATGCGCCCGAGGTCTGCACGCATCGTCTTGTGCGCGAGGATGCGTTCGATATACGCTTCCAAGCCATCCGCAAGGCCGAGGTACGTCGCAAAATCGTTCGACGTGCCGCTGCCGATGATCGCCAAGGGAACCGCGAGTTTTTCGCGCACGATCACGTTGACGACCTCATGCACCGTGCCGTCGCCGCCTGCGACAAGAACGCCCTCGGCGGCGGACTCCTGCACATAGAGCGCGAGATCCGTAAGCTCGCGATCCGTGCGGTAGAGGACGAGCATGCAGCCGCGCTTCTGGAAATGCCAGATCATCTCGTCAAGCCGCTGCTTGAACGATGCATTGCCCGAGACAGGATTGTAAACCAGCAAAAACTTTCTCATCCCTTCGCCTCCTCAACGCCATGAAAGATGCCCATACGACGCAAAAACCGAATGCTGAAAGAGCCGATGAACGGAATGCGTGCCATATCCTCTTCCCGAAGCCCGCGCACGAGAATCAACGCCGCGATGTAGACGACGACGCCGATGAGCACAGACCCGAAGGTCGCCACAGCATTGACGGCAAGCGTGCGCATGACGAAGCTGTAGAAAAGATACACGGCCCCCGCCATGACGGCGGCCGCTGCCATCGTCTTGAAGAGCTGCAGCAGCTCCATGCGATAGCCGATATAACGCCAGATGAAGTAAAGGTTAATGACAGCGGCAACCCCCATATCCGCCGCCGTCGCCCACGCCGCGCCCATGATGCCGAGCCACGGAATCGCCGTCAATATCCAGTTGAGAGCGACCTTGACGGCAGCGGCAAGAATCATGTTGATCATCGGGATCTTCGGATGCCCGAGTCCCTGCAGAACCGCCGTCGAAACCTGATGCAGGCCGAGGAGCACGATGGAAAACGACGAGACGAGCACGGCGGGACCCGCGCCCGGCGCATTGTAGATGAGCGTCGAGATCGGCGTCGCAAGCACGAACACGACGACGAACGCAGGGAAGCACACGAAGTTCGATATGCGCACGGCGGCCGCCGTCTGATTGTAGACGCGCTGCGTGTCCTTCAAGGCTCGCGCTTCTGAAATCGCCGGCACGATGCTCACCGCCAAGGACGCCGTGAGGATCGTCGCGAGGTTGACGAGCGGCACTGCCATGCCCGTGAGGTAGCCGAACAGCTCCGTCGCCTGCGGCACCGTATAGCCCGCGACCTCAAGCCGCTGCGGCACGATCAAAAGGTCGAGGTTCGACACGATCGGCAGCATGATGCTCGCCGCCGACACGGGCAGGGCGAGCGAGAAGATGCGCCGGATGATCGCCCCGAGCGGCGTTGGCTCCTCCCCAGGCGGCGGCGCAAGATTCGGGCCGTACTCGCGCTCGATGTCCTTGTCCAGCTTCCAATGATAGTAGACTAGCACGAGCAGTCCGCCGATAGCGCCGGCAAACGCGCCGAGGCTTGCGCCTGCCGCCGCATAGTCGATTCCCATCGGCAGAAGAAGACTCGCGAAGAGCACCATCGTGAGCACGCGGAAGATCTGCTCGATGATCTGCGAGA
>CAJPRR010000083.1 GCA_905373085.1 uncultured Selenomonas sp. | reverse complement strand
GAAAGTTAGCCAATCAGTCTGCGCCTTCGGCTTGACTTCTTGGACTTTCATAGTAGAATATAATGTATGGTTTTAAAATACACGGATACGCTCCGTTTCAAAAGAAAGGCGGCACTATCATGCAGGCAAGCGAAATCAAGAAGGGCATCCACTGGGTCGGCGCCATCGACTGGTCGATGCGCAGTTTTCACGGCTACGAGACGGGACGCGGCTCAAGCTACAACGCCTACCTCATCCTCGACGAGAAGATCACGCTCATAGACACGGTGAAGGAACCGTTCCGCGATGAGCTGATTTCACGCATCTCCTCCGTCATCGACCCCGCCAAGATCGACATCATCGTCTCGAACCATGTCGAGCCTGACCACTCCGGCTCTATCCCGGAGATGATGAAGATCTGCCCCCAAGCGGAAATCTACACGAGCGACCCGAACGGCTTCAAGGGTCTTACCGCCCACTATGGCAACCTTCCCTATCACGGCGTCAAGGCGGGCGACACACTGAGCCTCGGCAAGCGCACGCTCAAGTTCGTGCCGACGCCCATGCTTCATTGGCCCGACAGCATGGTCACCTACTGCCCCGAGGAAAAGATTCTCTTCTCAAACGACGCCTTCGGGCAGCACCTCGCCGCCTCCAAGCTCTTCGACGACGAAGTGGACTTCGCCGTCCTCATGGAAGAGGCGAAGAAGTACTATGCGAACATCCTCATGCTCTACGGTCGCCAGGCGCAGACAGCCTTGAAAGCGCTCGCGGGCCTCGACATCGAGATGATCGCCACGGGGCACGGCAGACTCTGGCGCTCCCATATCCCCGCCATTCTCGAAGCCTATCAAAAGTGGAGCACGGGAGAGCTGGAAAATAAAGCCGTCGTCGTCTTCGACTCCATGTGGCATTCGACGGAAAAGATGGCGCGCGCCATCGCCGAAGCCTTCGCCGAAAAGGGACTGCCCACGCAGTTCTATGACATCAAGAAGACGCACATGTCCGACATCGTCGTCGATATCCTCACGAGCCGCTACCTAGCCGTCGGCTCGCCGACCATCAACAACCAGATGATGCCGCCGATCGCGGGCTTCCTCTGCTACCTCAAGGGACTCGCGCCGAAAGGCCGCGAAGCCTTCGCCTTCGGCTCTTACGGCTGGGGCGGGCAGAGCATCAAGCTCGTCGAGGACGAACTCAAGGCCGCCGGCTGCAACATCTGCCTCGACATGATCCGCATCGCGAACGTGCCGAGCAAGGAGCAGCTCGACGAGATCCGCGAGAAGGTCAAAGGGATCGAGATGAAATAACGATATGAAGAGTGGCTGTGCATGCATCCGATCAGTCTCATGCACAATCACTCTTTTATTGCTGCGGAGAAGAACTTTATAGTATAATAATAAAAACAAGAAAATTTTTGACGGGGAGAATCATCATGGACAGGGAGAACAAGGACGAACGCCGACAAAAATTTCTGACAGTCTTGGCCGGATTCCGTCTGCTCGATGATGATTTCATGGCGGCGGCATTTCAGGACAGTTTGGAATGTATCGACCTAGTGATACAGATTATCCTGAGCAAGCCCGAAATAAAAGCAACGAAAGCGATTACACAAGATACGCTAAAGAATCTGCAAGGACGCAGCGTGCGTCTGGACATCCATGCATGGGCAAATGAGCAGGAATTCAACGTCGAGATTCAACGCGGCGGCAAGGGTGCTACAGAACGTCGCGCCAGATACAACAGCAGCCTCATGGATGCCAATGCGCTCTCAGCGGGCGAAGATTACAACAAACTTCCCGAATCGTATGTAATCTTCATTACGGAGACAGACGTGCTAGGCAAAGGGCTGCCAATCTATATCATCCGGCGCACGATTGAGGGAAGCGACGATGTTTTTCAGGATGGATCACATATCATCTATGTCAACAGTTCGATCACGGATGAAAGCACGCCGTTGGGAAAGCTCATGCACGACTTTCGTTGCACGCAGGCTGAGGACATGTATTACGACGTGCTGGCAAATCGCGTGAGATACTTCAAAGAAACAGAAGAAGGGGTGAGAACCATGAGTGAAGCAATGGAAAATCTCGCGAGAGAACTTGCGAAAGAGGCTGAAGAGCGTGGTATGGAACGTGGTCGCGAAGAAGGAAAAATCGACTTGGTTGTAGAGATGCTGCGAGACAAGTTGCCTTTGGAGACGATTGCCCGCATATCGAAGTTCTCCCTTGCACAACTGCAGGAACTCGGCAGGGCGCACAGCTTACTCTAACGAAAGACAAAAAGTGTGCCGCACATGAATTTTATGCGGCACACTCTTTTTTGTGCACGAAAAAGGCCGCCGCACATGATTTATGTGCGACAGCCCCGCGTCGAAAACATCCTCAGCGAAACGTCTCCACGTGCAGAGTCTTCCCGTCCGTCCTGCATACGACCGCACCATCCTCGTCGGTGCGGTAGATTTTTATGCCGTTTTTCTGCAGCCGCTCGATAACTTCCATGGCGGGATGTCCGAAGTTGTTGTCCCTGCCGACGCTGATGACGGCGAGGCGCGGCTGTGCGGCGGCGAGGAATTCCTCCGTCGTCGAGGTTTTCGAGCCGTGGTGCGCGACCTTCAGGACGGTGCATTGAGGATTCTTCCCCTCCGCGAGCATGGCCTTCTCCTGCTCCGCGACGAGATCGCCCGTGAAGAGGAACGAAGCCGCGCCGTAGCGCACGCGGATGACGTTCGAATACTCGTTGCCCGTCGCCCCCTCCGCTGCACCGCCCTCCATCTGAGGCGCGTAGAGGATGTCGACCGCCACGCCGTCGAGGTCGATGTGCTCGCCCGCCTCCGCAGGAGCTAGCTGCTGCATCTCAGGCGCATCGAGAGAGCAGCCGAGCACGCGTGCATACTCGCTGCGCGGCTCGTGCGCCGTCAAGACCATGCCGACGGGAAGATGCTGCACGATGCCGCCCGCGCCGCCCGCATGATCCTCGTGCACATGCGTGAGGATGATATAGTCGAGCCTTCGCACGCCGTAATGCGAAAGATACGGCACATCGACGCGCGAGCCGATGTCATAGCCGCCGTCGCGCGTGCCGCCCGTGTCGATCATCAAGGCTCTGCCGTGCGGCGTCACGACGAGAGCCGCATCGCCCTGTCCCACGTCGATGAAGTGCACCGCCATCTCCTGCGGGCGCGAAAACTGCCATAAGGCGACGGCAGAAACGACGAGCAGAAGTGCGGCAAAAAGCGCCCTGCGCCGCTCGCTGCACCAAGAGAAGACCGCCTCTCGCCGCTCCTCGGGCTGTGCGAAAACGGCGAGCACGGCGAAGTAGACGAGCGCGAGCGGCGCGGAAAGCGTCGGCAAATACACCTCACCGCCGGGCATAACCGCCAAGAGCCGCGTGCACTCGTAGACAAATCCCAAGAGCAGACTGTCCGCAAGAAAGACGATCTTTGCCAAAAACGGCAGCATGAAGGACGCGAGTCCCGCGAAAAGCCCCGCGACGATGACGAGTTCCACGACGGGCACGACGATGATGTTGGCGACGAGCGACGAAAGCGACAGTCGGTGGAAGTACCACGCAAGGAGCGGCAAGGACGCGAGCTGCGCCCCGAGCGTGACGGCGAGACTCAGCGCCGCAAAGCGCGGCAGAAAGCGCAGACTTGAAAGCCGCTCGCAAAAAGGCGGCGCAAGGTAGAGAAGCCCCGCCGTCGCTGCGAACGACAGCTGGAAGCTGACATCGAACGCCAAAAGCGGCTCGAAGAAGAGCAGCGCCATACCGACGAGAGCCAAAAGCCGCCGCGCGTCGTTCTCGCGCTCCAATGCGAGAGCGAAAAATGCGAGCAATCCCATCGCGCCCGCACGAACAGCCGGCGGCACGCAGCCCGCGAGCACGCAGTACAGCACGACGACGACGGTGACGAAAACAGCTGTCACGACGGGGCGCAGGCGCAGGAGCGCACCGAGCCAAGCCATGACTGCCGCCAACAGCGTGATATGCGAGCCGGACACCGAAAGGATGTGCACGATGCCCGTTGCCGTGAAGGCCTCGACAAGCTCGGGCTTTATGCCCTCGTAGCCGCCGAAGAGCATGGCGAAGATCGCCGCCGCATCTTCCTTGGGCATCACGCTCTCCATCGAAGCACGGTATGCCGAGCGCACCCGCTCGCTCCAACGCAGCACGGGATGCGACTCTCCCGCTTCCCATGCCACGCCCGGCTTCTTCGCCGATAGACGCGCGCGCACGCCCTTGACCGCCGCCGCACGCTCCACATCAATGCGCCCGGGATTGCCGTAGCCGTAGACGCCCTTGACCTTCCCGAACGCCGTAATTTCCGAGCCAATCTCGGGCAAGTTGCCGAGATCCTCGCGCATTTCCGAGACATAGAGCGCACCCGAAGCCGTCCGCTGCTCGCCGCGCCGGCGCACGCAGTTTGCCTCCACCGTATAGCGCACAAACGTCCCCTGCGCCGTCCGCCGCACGTGCGGCGCCTCGACGAGCACGCCCTCGACTGAAGCCTCACGGCCAATCCAATGCGAAACATCATCAGCGGGCAGAGCCTCGCCCCAAGCGAAGCGCCACGCGCCGAAAAAGAGAAAGAGCAGCAAGAACGCCAGCCACGTCCTGCTGCTCTCACGCACGAGAAGAAAAAGCGACAAGAAGAAGAACCCCGCCATGCCAAGGGCAAGAGCGCCAAGCGAGACATGCAGCAAATCCTCGCCGTAGATGCCGAGCAGAAGGACGAGAAAAAGCCCATTGAGAAAAACAAGCTGCTGCTGTCCGTATCGCATAGCTAAGCCTCGCCCCTCAGCTTCCTTATACGCATCACATTCCTCGAAGAAGCGCCATCGCTCCCCTCACAATGCAATCTTGTCCTTCATCTTCTCATACTTCGCATCGCCGATGCCCTTGACGCGCTTGATCTCCTCGGGCGATTGGAACGCGCCGTTTTCCGTGCGGTACTCGACGATGCGCTTTGCCATGGCGGGGCCGACGCCCGGCAGCTTGTCCAGCTCCTTCTCGTCCGCCGTGTTGATGTTCACCATGCCTTCGGGCAGGGACTTCGCCGCCCCCGCCTGTGCGCCCCCCGCCGCGCCCTGCACCGCCGTGCCTTGCGGAGACTTCTCGGGCACGGTGACCTGCATACCGTCCTTGAGCTTCTGCGCGAGGTTCACGCCGTTCGTGTCCGCCGTTGGCAGGAAACCGCCGCAAGCATCGACCGCATCTTTCGCGCGTGCCCCCTCGGCGAGCTGCACGACGCCCGGGCGGTTGACCGCGCCCGCGACATAGACGACGATCTCTTTCGCCTGTGCTTCTTGCACGGGTGCCGCTCCCGCATCGAGCGTGACGGCCTCCTCCTGCCCATGCATCCCCGCATAGAAAGCCCCGCCCGCCGCAAGGGCGACGACGGCCAGGAGAACAAGCATCGACTTCTTGAACATCGGCATGGCTTCAGCCTCCTAAGCAGAACTGCACCTCTAACAAGACACAAGGCAATTTCGCATTCATTCTTCCATATATGGAATATTCTATGAATTTCATATTTCTCCTGCCATTTCGACAAATATAGGATTGTGATTCCCAATGTTTGACAGCCCTCTGCCGTCATGCTAGAATAAGAACCGTCAAGTGGACAATGCGGACGTGGCGGAACTGGCAGACGCGCTGGACTTAGGATCCAGTGCCGCAAGGCATGGAGGTTCGAACCCTCTCGTCCGCACCAAAGATGACGATGAGCGCAGCCGCCATTTCACGGCACGGCGAATTTCTGCTATACTGTACAGTATAACAGGAATTCGCCGTGCCGTTTCTTTTTTTGCGCGGCGACGGAAGCGGAAGGGGCAACTCGCCATGGACAATGTTCTTCACCATCAGATCGTCAACTTCATCTGGGGCATCGCCGACGACTGCCTGCGCGACGTCTATGTGCGCGGCAAGTATCGCGACGTCATCCTGCCCATGACCGTCATACGCCGTCTCGACGCCATGCTCGAAGGCTCGAAAGAACGCGTGCTCGCGCTGAAGAAGCGGCTCGACGACGCCGCCATCGCCAACCAGTGGGACGCCCTCTGCCATGAGGCGGGCGAAGCGTTCTGCAACGCCTCCCCTTTCCTGCTGCGCGACCTCACGAGCCGCGCCAAGAAGCAGACCCTGCAGGCGGACTTTGAAGCGTACCTCGACGGCTTCTCGCCGAACGTGCAGGAAATCCTCGAAAAGTTCAAGTTCCGCGACCAGATCAAGACGATGGTCGAAGCCGATATCCTCGGCGCCGTCATCGAGAAATTCATCTCGCCCGACATCAACCTCAGCCCTTCCCCCGTCTATCGTGACGAAGAGCAGAAAATCCTGCGCCATGCCGGTCTCGACAATCACGGCATGGGCACGATCTTCGAGGAGCTGATTCGCAAATTCAACGAAGAGAACAACGAAGAGGCGGGCGAGCACTGGACGCCGCGCGACGTCGTCGAACTCATGGCGGATCTCATCTTCTGCCCCATCGCCGAGCGGATCAAGGACGCCACCTACTCATGCTACGACGGCGCATGCGGCACAGGCGGCATGCTCACCGTGGCGCAGGATCGGCTTCTCGCGCTCGCCGCCGAGCACGGCAGGAAAGTGTCCATCCATCTTTTTGGGCAGGAAGTGAATCCCGAGACGTACGCCATCGCCAAGGCCGACATGCTGCTCAAGGGCGACGGCGCACAGGCAGAGCACGTCGCCTTTGGCTCGACGCTCTCCGCCGACCGCCATCCGGCGCGGCAGTTTGACTTCATGCTGTCCAATCCGCCTTACGGCAAGAGCTGGGTCACGGATGCAAGCCACATGGGCGGCAAGAAGGAAATCCTCGACGCGCGCTTCCATGCTCATCTTGCGAGCGGCGAAAATCTGGCGATGCTTCCGCGCACGAGCGACGGGCAGCTCCTCTTCCTGCTGAACAACGTCGCCAGGATGAAGAAGAAGACGCCGCTCGGCAGCCGCATCGCCGAGGTGCACAACGGCTCTTCCATCTTCACGGGCGACGCTGGCAGCGGCGAAAGCAACGCCCGACGCTATCTCATCGAAAACGACCTTGTGGAAGCGATCATCGCCGTACCCGAAAACATGTTTTACAACACGGGCATCGGCACCTTCATCTGGATCTTGTCCAACCGCAAGGACGAGCGGCGCAAAGGCAAAATTCAGCTCATCGACGCGACTGCCATGAAGTCGCCGCTGCGCCGCAACATGGGAAAGAAGAACTGCGCTTTCACGCCCGAAATCCGGCAGGAAATCCTGCGCCTCTTCCTTGAAATGGAAGAGAGCGACATCAGCCGCATCTTCCCGAACGAGGAGTTCGGCTATTGGTCGATCACCGTCGAGCGGCCTCTGCGCCTGCGCGTTCATCCCGCACGGGAGATTCCCGCCGACCTCTTCCGACGCGAGGAGGAGCGCACCGCCGCCCGGGAAGCCGTCGCCCGGGCGGCGAAGGAAGCGCCGCTCGACGACTGGACGAAGTTCGCCCAAGCGACGCAGCTCAAGGCCGCCGCCCTCAAGAAACTCCGCCCCATCCTCACGGAAAAGGATGAAGCGGCACAGCCCGTCATAGGCGAGCCGGACACGGCGCTGCGCGACAACGAGATCGTCCCCCTGCGCTATGCGGGCGGAGTAGCCGCCTTCATGCAGAACGAGGTGCTGCCCTACGCGCCCGATGCCTGGGTCGATGAGGCAAAGACGACGATCGGCTATGAGATCAGCTTCGCCAAATATTTCTACAAGCCCGCCCCTATGAGAGAGTTGGATGATATTATCGCGAGTCTTAACGACTTGGAGAAAACGACCGACAATATATTGAAAGACATATTGGAGGAGTTGAGATGAAACCCTATGAATCCTACACGGATACACCAGAGAGTCACTGGTACTCCAAACTCCCTATATCATGGAAATCACAGAAACTTAGAACCTTGTTCGGAGAAAGGCGAACCATCGTTTCCGACAAGGATTATCCTGCTCTTTCTGTAGGGAGCGCCGGTATTGTTCCCCAGCTGACGACTGCCGTCAAAACGAACAACGGCGACCATCGAAAATTGATATGCGCCGGAGACTTTGCCATCAACAGCAGGTCTGACCGCAAAGGTGCATGTGGAGTTTCAGAGTATACAGGTTCATGCTCTCTCATCATCACCGTCCTGAGGCCACACAGTGAATTAAACAATCACTTTTTTCACTATCTGCTGCGAAGTCATTTCTTTTCGGAGGAATTTTATCGCAACGGCTTTGGCATAGTTTCCGACTTGTGGACTACGCGATGGAAAAACATGCGAAACATACCTGTCCCCGTCCCGCCACGCGAAGAGCAGGAGCAGATTGTCCGCTTTCTGGACGGGAAAGTGTCGGCAATCGACAAGCTGATTGCAACGAAGAAACACCAATTATCTTCACTAACGGCCTTAAATTCTACTATTGAAAAGAACTTAGTTCTTCTTGGCTTCGATGCTGTTTATCCAAAGAATCCTCCCTCCGCCGATTGGAAAGAAAACATTCCTGCTCACTGGAAGATAAGACCTCTCAAACGGATATTCAAAATTTTGTCAGGAGCAACACCAAAGAGCGAAATTCCCGAATATTGGGATGGCAATATTGCATGGATTACTCCCGCCGATTATAAAACGCAAGACAAGTATATATCTCACGGCTCGCGCAATATAACAGAAGCAGGCTACTCCTCTTGCAGCACAAATATGATTCCTCGCGGCAGCATCATATTTTCAAAACGTGCACCAATCGGAACCGTTGCAATAAATGACATCGAACTATGCACAAACCAAGGTTGTCTCTCATGTATCCCCATCAAGGATGCTTCTGCAACGTATTACTATTATCTGATGAGTTGTTTTACTGATATTTTTGAAATGAACGCATCGGGAACCACTTTCAAAGAAATTTCCGCAACGACTTTCGGCAATATGAAAGTCCCTTTCCCGCCGATAAACGAACAAAAAGAAATCGCCGCTTATCTCGATGCCAAGCATACAAAATATGCACGCTTCGCAGAAACCACACAAAAAGAAATCATCGTGCTCAACGAACTCAAAACCCGCCTGATTTCCGACACCGTCACAGGCAAAATCGACGTGCGGTCTATCCATCTGCCGAATTTCGCGAAGGAGGAGTGAAAATGCCTTTTGCAAACACGAAGGAAGAAGGACTGGAAGCCCTCATCGTCAAGCATCTTGTAAAAGAAAACGGCTATGAGGAAGGGACGAACGCGGACTACAGCAAGGAGTTTGCTGTAGACGAAGTGCGGCTCTTCCGCTTCCTGCAGACGACACAGCCCGAGGAGATGAAAAAGCTCGGCGTCTTCACCTCCGAGACGAAGAAGCGGCAGTTTCTCAGCCGCCTGCAGTCGGAGCTTTCGCGCCGCGGCATCGTCGATGTGCTGCGGGGCGGCGTCAAGGTCTACCCCGCCGACCTCATCCTCTTCTACCTGACGCCGACAGAAAACAACGAGAAGCAGAAGGCGATGTACGCGAAAAACATCTTCAGCGTGACGCGCCAACTTCGCTACTCTGCCGACGCCGCGAAGCTCGCGCTCGACCTCTGCCTCTTCATCAATGGTCTTCCCGTCATCACGCTGGAGCTGAAAAACCGACTGACGAAGCAGAGCACGGCGAACGCCGTCGAGCAGTACAGAAGCGACCGCGACCCGCGCGACGCCCTCTTTTCCTTCAAGCGCTGCATGGTGCATTTCGCCGTTGACGACGCGACGATTCAGTTCTGCACGAAGCTTGCGGGAAGGGAGAGCCTCTTCCTGCCCTTCAACAAGGGCTATAAGGACGGCGCGGGCAACCCGCCGAATCCTGCCGGTCTCATGACCAACTATCTGTGGAAGGGCATCCTCGAAAAGCGCAAGCTGTCCAAGATCATCGAGAACTACGCGCAGGTCGTAGCGGAAAGCGACGAGAACGGCAGGACGCGAAAGAAACAGATCTTCCCGCGCTACCACCAGCTCGACGTCGTGGAGAAGCTGCTCGCCGACGTGCGTGCAAACGGCGTCGGCA
>CAJPRR010000082.1 GCA_905373085.1 uncultured Selenomonas sp. | reverse complement strand
CTTACCGAAAGAAAATTTACCGAAAGGAAATTTATTGCCGTTTTATGCAAAGCTTTGCCCTGCGGCGGTGAAAATGGGGCGTGGTTGTGCTATAATGGAAACATCTCTAAGGAAATAACTTTGTGGAAAAGGACGATGCAATGATGTTTAAGCAAGTCGCGGCTTTTTTTGTCTGTCTTTCGATGTTTGCCGGCGTGCCCGGATGGGCAGGGGCGACGGAGAAGGAGCAAGGCTCTTCCTACGGCGCATGGGTCAAGGATATTTCGACGGAGAGTCCCGAGCCTGAGAAAGTGCAGACGTCGGAAGTCAAATCCGCCGCTGCCGAAAAGACGGAAGATCCCTACAAGATCATCATCAATGTGGCCGCACGCTCCTTGGGCGTTTACAAGAATAACGAAAAGATTCGCCTTTATCCCGTGGGATTGGGAAAGCTTTCTACGCCGACGCCCGTCGGTTATTTTTCCGTTTTGACGAAGGAGGAAAATCCTACCTGGGTCGATCCCGGTGATTCCAAGAACACGATTCCTTCAGGGGAAGGCAATCCTTTGGGCTATCGTTGGATGCAGGTTTGGGGAAACTACGGCATCCATGGCACAAATCATCCCGAATCCATCGGCAGCTACGTTTCCAATGGCTGCATCCGCATGAAGGAGGCCGACGTCGAGGAGGTCTATGATTATGCGAGCGTCGGCACGCCCGTGGAAATCATGTATCAGCGCATCGTCATCGACAAGATCAAGGACAACATGATCGTCTACTATATCTATCCCGACGGTTACGGATATCAGCCGCTCGATGTCGAGACAGTAGCGAAGTGGCTTGCGGGCTACGGCGTGGATAAGTTTGAATCCGACGAGGAAATCGAGCGGAAGATCGAACTGTCGGATGGTCAGCCCACATACGTCGCCAGGGTATACAATCTGTCCGTCAACGGAAAGCCGATGAGCGACAAGGCTCTGATCAAGGACGACATCGTATATCTTCCGGCCGATAAGATTGCCGAGCAGCTCAAGGTGCTTGTGACATGGGATTCCAAGTCCGCCACGTTGGGGACGAAGTACGGCAAGGCGATCGGCTACGAAAAGAAGGGTTCGCTCTTCTTCAACGCGGAAGATGCAGGCGTATTGTTTCATTTGCAGGGCGGTTTGAGCAAGCGCGGCGTCTACGAGCTGACATCTATAAAGGAGACGCCCGCCGCTTCGACGAAGGAGGAAGCCGTCGAGACGAAGGACAGCGTTGAGAGCGAGCCGATGAAGAGCGGCGCGGAAAAAGGCACGGCAAAGAGCGGCGAGGAAACGGCAGAAAGCGCCAAGACGCAGGAGCGCCGTCCTGTCGCGGCGGGAACGACGCGAATCTATCGCGAAGGACAGGCGGATGCGATGAATTCTGCAAAAAAATGACATCCCGTATAGGGAGTGCAACGATCGGAAACATTTTTCCCGATTCGCAATGAGGTGAGCATTGTTGAGCAAACGATTTATCCTTGTCGACGGCAGCAGTCTTCTTTACCGCGCATTTTATGCGCTGCCGCTTTTGCAGACGGCGAACGGCGCGTACACGAATGCGGTATACGGCTTTGCGAATATGCTGCAGAAGCTGCTGAACGAATATGCGCCTGACTATCTTGCCGTAGCTTTTGACAAGGGGAAGAAGACCTTTCGCAATGAGATGTTTGCGGCGTACAAAGGGACGCGCAAGCCTACGCCGCCCGAGCTTTCAAGCCAGATTCCCATGCTGCACGAATTTCTTGCCGCATTGGGCGTGCCATTGATCGAAGAGGCGGGATATGAAGCTGACGACATCTTGGGAACGCTCGCCGTGAAAGCGGCGCGGGAAGATGTGGACGTCCTCGTCGTGACGGGCGACCGCGACGCCTTGCAGCTCGTGCGGGAAAATATCCGCGTGCTCTTTACGCGCAAGGGCATGACGGATCTTTTGCTTTACGATGAAAAGCTGTTCTTGGAAGAGTACGGCTTCCCTCCAAAGGGACTCATTGATATGAAGGGATTGATGGGGGACGCTTCTGACAACATTCCGGGCGTTCCGGGCATCGGCCCGAAGACGGCGAAGAAGCTCCTCGTCGACTGCGGCTCCCTGGAAGGCGTCTACGAACGCTTGGCCGAAATCTCGGGCAAGAAGCTCAAAGAAAATCTCGCATCAAATAAGGAAAAGGCCTTTCTGTCCAAAGACTTGGCGACGATTCGCTGCGACATGCCTTTGGAATTTGCCCCCGATTCGTATGTGATGAAACCTCGGGGCGATGAATTGCAGGCTTTTTTCCAACGGTACGAGATGAAATCTTTGGCGACCGCGTTCGCTTCCTTTGCTGCGGCGGACGGAGTGCGGGAAGAGACTGCGCCGGAGCTTTCCCTGCGGACGATGGATGACGAAGCCAAAAAAGTCTTTGCAGAAAAAGCGGAAGAGCAAGGCTTCTTTTCGATTGCCGCCTGCTTCGAGGGAAAGGTTCCTGACATGAAGGCGCAGCAGCTCGTCTTATGCGCGGGAGGCGAGGTTCTGCTCGCTGAAGCGGCGGAATTGGCCTGTTTCTCGTCGTTATTCGAAAAGGAGGACATTCAGAAGATTGTCCATGAATACAAGCCGTTCCTTCATTGCGGCATGGGCTTCGCTCCTTGTTTCGATGTTTCTCTTGCTGCATATTTGCTGGCTCCTGCCGCTTCGCAATACGATATGGCAAGTCTCGCATCTGCATATCTTCCTGCCGTGAACGCTGCGGAAGCTGCACGGGAAGGAGCTTTGGGAGCGGCATGGTGCGCGGTGCTGCTAGAAAAGCTCTATCCTGTGCTGAAGGAGCGTTTGCAAGAGCAGCAGCTTCTTTCTCTCTATGAGACGATGGAGTTTCCGCTCGTGGAGGTGCTCGCCGCGATGGAGCAGGCAGGCATCTATGTCGATCGGGCGGCCTTGCATGAAAAATCCCGAGAGATTTCTGCGCACATTGCTCACTTGACAGCGGAGATTTATGATTTGGCGAAGGGCGAGTTCAACATCAATTCGCCCAAGCAGCTGTCCGCCGTGCTGTTTGAGCGTCTTGACCTGCAGCCGCCCATGGGAACGAAGAAGACGAAGACCGGGTATTCGACGAATGCCGAGGTGCTTGAAGCCATGCGCTTCGACCATCCGATTCTGGAAAAGATTCTTTCGTACCGCTTCTGGACGAAGCTGCAGTCGACGTATCTTGACAGCATGGAAGGCTTGATTTCTCCGCGCACGAAGCGCATCCATACGCGGTTCAATCAGACGGTCACGGTGACGGGGCGCCTGAGCAGCTCAGAGCCGAATCTGCAGAACATTCCCGTGCGTACGGACGAGGGACGGCAGATCCGTGCGCTCTTTGAACCGAGCGACGGCTATGACGCCCTTATGTCCGCCGACTACTCGCAGATCGAGCTGCGCATCCTCGCGCATCTTTCTGAGGACAAGAATTTCTTGGAAGCGTTCCGGCACGGGCAGGACATTCACGCGCGGACGGCGTCCGAGGTCTTCGGCGTGCCGATGGAAGCGGTCACGCCGGATTTGCGCCGCAAGGCGAAGGCCGTGAACTTCGGCATCGTCTACGGCATCAGCGACTATGGACTTTCCAAGGATCTCCATATCTCGCGGCAGGAGGCTGCCGACTATATTGCGAGTTACTTTGAAAAGTGCAGCGGCGTTAAGCGCTTTATTGATGGGGTTGTGGAAAAGGCGCACAGCGACGGCTTCGTCACGACGATTTTCGGCAGGCGGCGCGACCTGCCCGCCATCAAAAGCTCCAATTACAATCAGCGGACGCTGGCGGAGCGCATGGCGATGAACACGCCGATTCAAGGATCGGCTGCCGACATCATCAAGCTCGCGATGATCAAGACGCATCATAAGCTCCAAGAAGGCGGACTCAAGAGCCGCATCCTGCTGCAGGTGCACGACGAGCTTGTGCTCGAAATCATGCAGGATGAAGAGGAGCGGGTCGCGGAACTTGTGCGCGACGCCATGGAAAATGTCGTGCAGCTTTCCGTGCCGCTTTCGGTCGATATTCATACGGGTGAGAACTGGGCGGCAGCAAAATAAGGGGATGAGATGAATGCCGGAACTTCCCGAAGTTGAAACCATACGGCGTTCTTTGGAAAAAGTTGCGGCGGGACGGCGCATCACGGAGGTCGATGCGCTTCTGCCGCGAACGATAAGATTCCCAGAGGTTGAGGAGTTCCGCTCGCGCGTGCGCGGGCAGCGCATCCTTCGCTTGGAGCGGCGCGGCAAGTATCTGATGCTGCTTCTGGAGAGCGGGGAAACCTTGCTGCTCCATCTGCGCATGACGGGACGCTTTTATCGGCGCGATGCCGACACGCCGCCCGGCAAGCATGTGCGTGCCGTCTTTCATCTTGATGATGGAAGCTGTCTCTTTTTTGAAGATGTTCGGACATTCGGCGAGATTCATTTGCTGCAGCCGCAGGAAAGGAAGGCGTTTCCTGCATTTTCCTGCATGGGTCCGGAGCCTTTGACCGAGGAATTTGATGCATCGTATTTATATGACGCCATGCAAAAGAGCGGTCAGCGCATCAAGAGCTTTTTGCTCGATCAGGGCAAGGTGGCGGGACTGGGCAATATCTATGTCGATGAAGCCTTGTTCTTTGCAGGCGTCCATCCCCTGCGAAGAGCGCATACGCTGAATCACGACGAGACGTTCCGTCTTTGGCAGGCGATCAACAAGGTCATCGCCGAAGGCGTCGAAGACGGCGGCACGACGTTTCGCGACTATGTGGACGGCGAGGGAAAGTCGGGCTTCCATCAGCAAAAGCTGCGCGTCTATCATCGGGAAGGAGAGCCGTGCCTCGTCTGCGGCACAGAGATCGAGAAGATTCGTGTGGGCGGGCGAGGCACGCGCTTCTGCCCGCATTGTCAGCCGCTGCGCGACGGCAAGCTGAGATTGATCGGCTTGACCGGCGTCATCGCGAGCGGCAAGAGCACGGTCAGCCGCCAACTCATGAAGCTTGGCGCACACGTCATTGATACCGATAAGATCGCGCACGATCTGGCGAGGCCGCACAAACCTCTTTGGGACGCCTATCGCGAGCATTTCGGCGAAGAGATCTTGTCCGAGGACGGCAGTCTTTGCCGTGAAAAGATTGCGGCGCGAGTGTTTTCCGATCCCGAGGAGCGTTGCTGGATCGATGGGGCGGCGCATCCGTTGATTGCCGCAAGCGTGAGGAAGAAGATTGCCGCTCTTGAGAAAAAGGGCGTGAAAATCATCTTCCTCGATGTGCCGCTGCTCTTTGAGGCGGGCTGGAATCGCATGGCAGATTCCATCTGGCTGGTCTCTGTGTCGAAGGAGACGCAGCTGGCGCGTCTGATGAAGCGCAACGGCTATACCGAGGAGGAAGCGGCGGCAAGGATTCGCTCGCAGTTTCCTTTGGAGGAGAAGAGGCAGCGTGCCGACTGCATCATCGAGAACGATGGCACGCTGCAAGAGACGGCTGCGCAGGCAGCGGCGGCATGGGAAAGGCTGTCGGCGCTTTGAGCTGCGCCGCATAGAGGGAAGAGGGAGCTTGCATGGCGGAGGGCAATGATTTTCACAGGCGCGTCAGGCAGAGACGGCAGGAGACGAATCGTCGTTTTGCGGCCTTTTTCCTTGGCGTTGTCATCCTGTGCATGGCGTTTTCCTTTTTTTTCGCCATGCAGTCGGAATCCATGCAGCGTCAGTACATCTACCCCTATCCATATCGCTCGGTTGTCGAGCATTACGCTGCAAAGTACGAGGTGGACAGTTCTCTCGTGGCGGGCATGATCTTGTCGGAGAGCAAATTTCAAAGCGGGGCGAAATCGCATCGCGGCGCCGTCGGATTGATGCAGCTGATGCCGGAAACGGCGCTGTGGATTTCCGAGCAAATCGACGACAAGGAGTACAATCCGGGCGAACTGCATGAACCGCAGAAGAATATCGAGTACGGCACATGGTACATCGCTTCGCTGGAAAAGGAGTTCGAGGGCAACGACGTGCTGGCTCTGGCGGCGTACAATGCCGGACGCGGCAATGTGCACGATTGGATGGAAGAAAATCATTGGGGCATGGATTTTCGCGAGGTTTCCGCCATACCTTATGAGGAAACGCGCGTCTATGTGATGAGCGTTCTGAAGAACCGGCAGAAGTATTGGGAGCTTTACGGCGACAAGGAAGATTGAGCGAGGCGTATGATGCAGAAGAAGCTATGTATTGTTCCGGAAAAAAGAAATATCCTGCGCGAACTCACGCAGGGCATCGAGCTTACGCAAGCGGAGCAGAAGATTCTCTTTGCCGCCGTCGTCAAGCATGTGGAGATTTCCCTGAAAGGGAACTCCTGGGAGATTCTGCTGCAGACGCAGGAATTCATCCGCACGAGCCTCCTCGACTATGTGGGCGCGTACATCAAGAAGCGGGTGCAGATCGAGAATCTTGTGTTTTATCAGGACGTTCTCGATATTGAGGCTTCCATTGAGCGCGCATGGAAGGAGCTTTGCCTCGTTGCCGCCAACGGCAATCCGACGGTGCTCCATCTGCTCAAGAATGCAAAGCGCATCTTCGACGGGAGCAGTCTGCTCCTTGAGGTCAAGGGCGAGCTTTCGGGCGAGATCCTGCGTGCGCACGATGTGCCGAATCTCCTGCAGAAGGCCATCGAGAAGATGCTCACGATTCGCTGCGCCGTTTCGTACAAGGCGCTTGACGAGGAATACGACATCTTGGAAGAGGATGGCGACCTCATGATGGATCGCGTCTATGAGGAAAACTTGCGGCAGAAGAAAGAAGCGTCTGCCGCGGCTCCTTCTGCGGCGCAGCCGAAAAAAACGGCGGCGGCTTCTGCGCATCGTTCAGCGTCCATGACGCGGACGGCGGGGCATGGCGCAGACTTGATTTTTGGCAAGAGGTTTACGGGCGAAGCGATTTCCATCGACGACACCGACGGCGAGATGAAGAACGTCATCCTGACAGGTACGATCGGGCGCGTCAGCTCACGGGAGTTCAAGACGAACACGAAGCTGCTGCTCTTCGATCTCGCCGACGCGACGAATGGTATCAGCTGCAAGAAGTTCTTCAAGGAAAAGGAGCAGGAAGCATACGACAAGGCGCTGGCTTGCGTGAAAGAGGGTATGCTCGTACGAGTCAAGGGCGCGATTCGCTTTGACACGTTCCAGAACGAGTTCATGCTCTTCGTCGATTCGATGCAGAAAGTGGAAAAGCCGAAGCGCGAGGACAAGTCCGAGGTCAAGCGCGTCGAGCTTCATGCGCATACGCGCATGAGCAACATGGATGCCGTGGTCTCAGCGGAAACGCTGATCAAGACGGCGGCTTCCTGGGGCTGGCCTGCCATCGCCATCACCGATCACGGCGTCGTACAGGCGTTTCCCGATGCAGCCAAGGCGGCGTCCAAGCTCGACATCAAGGTCATCTACGGCATGGAAGGCTATCTTGTCCAGGAGGATTTTGAGCAGAAACACGCGAATCATATCATTTTTTTGGCAAAGAACTTGAACGGCTTGCGTAATCTCTATCAGATGGTGTCGCTGTCGCATCTCAAATATCTGCATCGTCAGCCGCGCCTTCCCAAGCACATCATTGAGGAATACCGCGAGGATGTCATCATCGGCTCTGCCTGCGAAGCGGGCGAGCTGATCCGCGCCATCGTCGCGCAGAAGCCTGAAGAGGAGCTTCTGGAAATTGCGAGCTTTTACGACTACCTTGAGATTCAGCCCATCGGCAACAATGAGTTCCTCGTGCGAAGCGACAAATTCCCGCATATCAAGGATGACGAGGATTTGCGGCGCATCAATCTCAAGGTGGCGGAGCTGGCGAAGAAACTTGGAAAAATGCTCATCGCGACGTGCGACGTCCATTTTCTCAATCCCGAGGATGCCATCTACCGTGCGATTCTCATGAAGGGCAAGGGCTTCGAGGATGCGGAACTGCAGCCGCCGCTCTTTTTGCGCACGACGGAGGAGATGCTTGCCGAGTTCGATTATCTGGGGGAAGAGGCCGCCTACGAGGCGGTCGTGACGAATCCGCGCAAGGTCAGCGAGATGATCGAGAAGTTCAAGCCCATTCCCGATGAACTTTATTCGCCGATGATTCCGGGCGCTGCGGAGGAAATCCGCGATATGTCGTATCGCAAGGCGCGTTCCCTCTACGGCGAGAATCTGCCCGAGGTCGTCGAAGCCCGCTTGAAGCAGGAGCTTACGCCGATCATCGGGCATGGTTTCTCGGTGCTCTACCTCATTGCCCAGCGCCTCGTCAAGAAGTCGAACGATGACGGCTACCTCGTCGGCTCGCGCGGCTCGGTCGGCTCTTCCTTCGTGGCGACGATGACCGACATCACGGAGGTCAATCCTCTGCCGCCGCATTGGCGCTGCCCGCACTGCAAATTCAGCGAGTTTGTCGAGGACGGCTCCGTCGGCTGCGGCTACGATCTGCCGAGTCGGAAATGCCCCGTCTGCGGCACGGAGCTTCTGAAAGACGGACATGACATCCCGTTCGCGGTTTTTCTCGGATTTGACGGTGACAAGGTTCCCGATATTGATTTGAATTTTTCGGGCGAATATCAGCCCGTGGCACACAAGTATACGGAAGAGCTTTTCGGCAAGGATAACGTCTACCGTGCGGGCACGATCGCCACGGTCGCCGACAAGACGGCGTTCGGCTATGTGAAGAAGTTCTTTGAGGAGAAGGGCGTCAAGAAGCACAATGCCTACATCGCGAGTCTCGCCGCCGGCTGCATGGGCGTCAAGCGCACGACGGGACAGCATCCTGCGGGCATCATGGTCGTGCCGCGCAACATGGACGTGCACTTTTTCACGCCGATCCAGCGTCCCGCCGACGACAAGAACACGACGACGATCACGACGCATTTCGACTATCATTCAATCAGCAGCCGTCTCGTCAAGCTCGACATCCTCGGACACGATGACCCGACGGTCATCAAGATGCTCGAAGACCTCACGCACCGCGACCCCAAGACGATACCGTTCGACGATCCGGCGACCCTGAGCATCTTTTCTTCGACGAAGGCGCTGGGACTCGATCCCAAGGAGCTTGGAGCGAATTCGGGCACGTTCGGCATCCCCGAGTTCCGCACGGGCTTCACGCGCCAGATGATCGACGATACGCATCCGTCGTGCTTCAGCGACCTCGTACGCATCTCGGGCTTCTCGCACGGCACGGACGTCTGGCTCGGCAATGCTCAAGACCTTATCCGCAGCGGCCAATGCACCCTGCGCGAAGCCATATCGGCGCGAGATGACATCATGATGTACTTGATTCACAGCGGCATCGATCCGCTCCTTTCCTTTCAGACGATGGAATCGGTCAGAAAGGGCAAGGGCATCAAGGAAGAGACGGTGAAGATCCTGCGCGAGGGGGGCATCCCCGAATGGTACATCGAGGCGTGTCAGAAGATCAAGTATATGTTCCCTCGTGCCCACGCGACCGCCTACGTCATGATGGCTTGGCGCATCGCTTACTGCAAGGTGCATTATCCGCTCGCCTTCTATGCGGCCTATTTCTCGATTCGTGCGGCGGAATTTGACGCTGATGTCGTGGCACGTGGCAAGGATTATGTGAAGAAGCAGCTCGACGCATTGGAGGCGAAGGAAACGCCCGACATCAAGGAAAAGGCGACGATCATCGTCCTGCAGCTCGCTTGGGAGATGTATCTTCGAGGCTTTTTTATGGAACGTGTCGATATCTACGCTTCCGAAGCGGAACGCTTCGTGCTCCACGAGAAGTCCCTCCTGCCGCCGCTCGCCTCCTTGAGCGGCGTTGGAGCTTCCGCCGCGCGCAGCATCGTCGAGGCGCGAAAGGACGGACTCTTCACATCCATCGAAGACATCAAGAAGCGCACGGGCGTATCGAAGACATGCATCGAAGCGCTTCAGGCGCACGGCTGCCTTGATGATATGGATGCGAGCGATCAGATGGAACTTTTCATGTAGTTGGGGGCGGCTTCGGCTTGACCTCTTGGAACGTCATGAGAAAATAATATGACATTTCAAGA
>CAJPRR010000081.1 GCA_905373085.1 uncultured Selenomonas sp. | reverse complement strand
GATCGAGGATGTCGATGAGGCGCTTGTGCGTGCGCATCTCGAACTGCTCGCGCGAATCCTTGTTGACGTGCGGGGAGCGCAGGATCGTGTAGATGTTCTTCTCCGTGGGGAGCGGAATCGGGCCCGATACGCGGGCGCCCGTCCTCTTCGCGGTATCGACAATCTTAACCGCGCTCTGGTCGAGAGCCTTGTGGTCGTAGGCCTTCAAACGAATACGGATTTTCTGCTGTTTCGACAATGTCTTTTCCTCCTTGTCGTCCGGACTCCATGGCCCAAACATTTCTCCGCAGCAGTTCCCTCGGCTCTGCCGAGCCATCTGCCGCGTCATCGCATGGGAGCAATAAGGAAGCGCTGAACTTGTCAGCAATTCCGGAAATGAGATAAATACACAAGGCCTTTATAAAGGGCTGCGAGACCGCAGCCCTTACAAAAGCCCTTATGGAATTGGCGTCTTAACCTTCGATTTCCGTCACGCGGCCGGCGCCGACCGTATGGCCGCCCTCGCGGATCGCGAAGCGCAGACCCTTCTCGATGGCGATCGGCGTGATGAGCTCGACTTCCATCTCGACGTTGTCGCCGGGCATGACCATCTCCGTGCCCTCGGGCAGACGGACAACACCCGTGACGTCCGTCGTACGGAAGTAGAACTGCGGACGATAGTTCGTGAAGAACGGCGTATGACGGCCGCCCTCTTCCTTCTTGAGGACGTAGACCTGCGCCTTGAACTTCGTGTGCGGCTTGATCGAGCCGGGCTTCGCGAGAACCTGGCCGCGGACGATGTCCTTGCGATCCACGCCGCGCAGGAGGGCGCCGATGTTGTCGCCGGCGACAGCCGTGTCGAGCATCTTGCGGAACATCTCGATGCCCGTGACGACCGTCGACTTCGTCTCATCTTCGAGACCGACGATCTCGACCGTGTCGTTGAGCTTCAGCTCACCGCGCTCGACGCGGCCCGTCGCGACCGTGCCGCGGCCCGTGATCGTGAAGACGTCCTCGACCGGCATGAGGAAGGGCTTCTCCGTGTCGCGCGTCGGCGTCGGAATGTACTCGTCAACGGCATCCATGAGCTCGAGAATCTTCTTCTCCTGCTCCTCATCGCCCTCAAGAGCCTTCAGAGCCGAGCCTGCAATGACCGGGATGTCGTCGCCGGGGAACTCGTACTGCGTCAGAAGCTCGCGGACTTCCATCTCGACGAGTTCGAGAAGTTCGGGATCATCGACCTGGTCGACCTTGTTGAGGAAGACGACGATCGCCGGAACGCCGACCTGGCGAGCCAAGAGGATGTGCTCGCGCGTCTGCGGCATCGGGCCGTCGGCAGCGCTGACGACGAGGATCGCGCCGTCCATCTGAGCCGCGCCCGTGATCATGTTCTTGACGTAGTCGGCATGGCCCGGGCAATCCACGTGCGCGTAGTGGCGCTTCTCCGTCTCGTATTCGACGTGCGCCGTATTGATCGTGATGCCGCGCTCCCTCTCCTCCGGAGCCTTGTCGATGTCCGCGTAGTCCTCGAACTGCGCCATGCCCTTCTTGGACAGAACCTTCGTGATGGCTGCCGTCAGCGTCGTCTTGCCGTGGTCGACGTGACCGATCGTGCCGATGTTGACATGCGGCTTGGTTCTCTCAAACTTCTGCTTTGCCATATTGTTTTTCCTCCCTCGTTACTCGCCCTTGTTCTTGGCGATGATAGCCTCGGCTATATTCTTAGGAACTTCATCATAGTATGAAACTTCCATGGAGTAGTTCCCTCGACCCTGTGTCTTGGAGCGCAGATCCGTCGAATATCCGAACATCTCGGACAGCGGGACGAACGCATTGATGACCTGGGCGCCATTTCTCGCTTCCATGCCCTCGATGCGGCCGCGGCGCGAATTGATGTCGCCCATGACGTCGCCCATGTACTCTTCCGGCACGATGACCTCGACCTTCACGTAAGGCTCAAGGAGCACCGGATTCGCCTTCTCAGCTGCGTTCCTGAACGCCATCGAGCCTGCGATCTTGAACGCCATTTCCGAAGAGTCGACCTCGTGGTACGAGCCGTCGTAGACCGTGACCTTGACATCGACCACAGGGTAGCCCGCGATGACGCCGTTGTCCATCGCCTCGCGCACGCCGTTCTCGATCGGGTTGATGAACTCCTTCGGAATGACGCCGCCGACGATCTTGTTCTCGAACGTGAAGCCCGCGCCCGGCTCCTGCGGCGTAAGTTCGAGCCAGCAATGGCCGTACTGGCCATGACCGCCCGACTGACGGACGAACTTGCCCTCCGCCTTCGCCGGCTTCCTTATCGTCTCGCGGTACGCGACCTGCGGGTTGCCGACGTTGCAGTCAACCTTGAACTCGCGCAGCATGCGGTCGACGATAATCTCCAGATGAAGCTCGCCCATGCCCGAGATGATCGTCTGACCCGTCTCCTGATCCGTGCGCACACGGAAGGTCGGATCTTCTTCCGCCAACTTCTGCAGGGCTATGCCCATCTTCTCCTGATCGTTCTTCGTCTTCGGCTCGACCGCGACCGAAATGACCGGGTCGGGGAACTCCATCGACTCAAGGATGATCGGCTTCGCCTCGTCGCACAGCGTGTCGCCCGTCGTCGTGTCCTTGAGGCCGACGGCGGCAGCGATGTCGCCGCTGTAGACCGTATCGAGCTCGGCGCGGTGGTTCGCATGCATCTGCAGGATGCGGCCGATACGTTCCTTCTTGCCCTTCGTCGAGTTGAAGACGTAGGAGCCGGAAGAAAGCGTGCCCGAGTAGACGCGGAAGAACGCGAGCTTGCCGACGTAAGGATCGGCCATGATCTTGAACGCGAGCGCCGCAAAAGGCCCGTCGTCCGTCGAATCGCGATGGTCTTCCTCGCCCGTATCAGGGTCGACGCCCTTGATCGCGGGGATGTCGATCGGCGCGGGCATGAAATCGACGATGGCGTCGAGCATCGGCTGCACGCCGCGGTTGCGGTACGAAGAGCCGCACGTCACCGGCGTCATCTTGCAGGCGATCGTCGCCTTGCGGATGGCCTTTTTGATCTCATCTTCCGAGATTTCCTCGCCGCCGAGGTACTTCTCCATGAGATCGTCGTCCTCTTCGGCGACGGCTTCGAGGAGCTTTTCACGATACTCGTCGGCGAGATCCTTCATATCGTCAGGAATCGCCACCTCGTCGGCGACCTTTCCGAGGTCGTCCTCATAGATGATAGCTTCCATCTTGATGAGATCGACGATGCCCGAGAATGTATCCTCCGAGCCGATCGGCAGCTGAATCGCCACCGGGTTCGCCTGCAGGCGCTCCTGCATCATCTTCATGACGTTGAAGAAGTCCGCGCCCGTGATGTCCATCTTGTTGACGTAAGCCATGCGCGGGACATTGTACTTTTCCGCCTGGCGCCAGACCGTCTCCGTCTGAGGCTCGACGCCGCCCCTCGCCGTCAGGACGGCGACAGCGCCGTCAAGGACGCGCAGCGAGCGTTCCACCTCGACCGTGAAGTCAACGTGACCGGGCGTATCAATGATGTTGATACGATGATCCTTCCAATGGCAGGTCGTCGCAGCCGACGTGATCGTGATGCCGCGCTCCTGCTCCTGTGCCATCCAGTCCATCGTGGCGGCGCCGTCGTGAACCTCGCCGATCTTGTGTGTGATGCCCGTATAAAAGAGGATACGCTCTGTCGTCGTTGTCTTGCCGGCATCAATATGAGCCATGATGCCGATATTGCGAGTTTTTTCCAGAGAAAACTCTCTTGCCACTTATTATCGCTCCTTAACTAGTTGAGATACTGCTTGGGATTACCAACGATAATGAGCGAATGCCTTATTAGCCTCAGCCATCTTATGCGTATCTTCTTTTTTCTTGATCGCCGCGCCCGTATTGTTCGCGGCGTCCATAAGTTCGCCCGAAAGCCGCTCGTCCATGGTCTTCTCGCCGCGCAGCCTTGCGTAGTTCACAAGCCAGCGAATGCCGAGCGTCATGCGGCGGTCGGGACGAACTTCGACCGGCACCTGATAGTTCGCACCGCCGACGCGGCGTGCGCGCACCTCGAGAACCGGCATGACATTCTTCAGAGCCGTCTCGAAGACCTCCAGAGGATCCTTGCCCGTCTTGGCGCGGATCGCCTCAAACGCATCGTAAACGACACGCTCGGCAACGCTCTTTTTGCCCGAGAGCATCACCTTGTTGATAAACTTTGTGACCGTCTTGGACTTGTATACCGGATCCGGCAACACGTCACGTCTGGGTACGGCACCTTTTCTTGGCATACTTACCCCTCCTGGCTATAATTTTCCAATCAGAAGAAACTCACTTCTTCTTCGCGCGCTTCGCGCCGTACTTCGACCTCGCCTGACCGCGATCCTGAACACCCGCCGTGTCCAGCGAGCCACGGATGATGTGGTAGCGGACGCCAGGCAGATCCTTGACACGGCCGCCGCGAATCAAGACAACGCTGTGCTCCTGCAGATTATGGCCAATACCGGGAATGTATGCCGTCACCTCGATGCTGTTCGTCAAGCGAACGCGGGCAACCTTACGGAGAGCCGAGTTCGGCTTCTTCGGGGTCGTCGTGTAGACCCTCGTGCAGACGCCGCGCTTCTGCGGGCAATTCTTCAGTGCCGGTGCATTCGATTTCTCCTGCATGCTCTTGCGGCTCTTGCGAACCAGCTGATTGATTGTAGGCATTGATGCACCTCCTTCCTTCATATTGAGAATTTATTATTTATAATTACTCCGCCGCAGCTCTGTGAGCTGCTCGCCTTGCGGCAGGCGAAGCATTTACCAACCTGAGGCGTCACTCTTGAGAAACCGCTGATACGTTCAGCCACCCATCTTCACACATCCGGGGGACTTCATTTTATCATCGCTTCCTTGAGTACGGCTGCCGCAGCGGCGCCGACCTCGATGGAGCAAGCCTTCCCAAGCTCCTGCATCGTGGGGACATGCACGACTTGCACATCCATCTCGTCCGCGAGATCGAGAAGCGGCTGCGTCACGCGCCCGTCCGCATCGTCCGCCAAAAAGACGGCGTCCGCACGGCTCTTCTGCACGGCCTTCGTGACCTGCTTGACCCCGATGACCCGCTCCGCGTCCCTCAGCGATTCCAACGTCATGCAGCTTCCCTCCCAACGCACGATTCCTGCTCAGTGTCAGGCACCTATATATATTAGCAAAAGGAAAAAACTATGTCAACACTTTATTTTATCGGCATTTTTATGTACACTTCGCCTCGTGTGTCGCATATAAAAAATCGGAATGCCTTCCTCCAACAAGGCATAGACCAGCGGCATCGTCACGTGCGCCTGCTTCGTGACCACGACGCTTGAAATACGTGAAATCGGCTGACTCGCAATCTTCTCCTCCTTGCGATAAAGAAGCAGCCTGCCATGGTCCTTGATTGCTTTCGTATCCTCCGACATCATATAAATGACACACATTGCTATCCCTCCCAACAAAACATTTTCGTGATAGCTTCATTATGCCATAAAAAAATCCGCCGTTTGAAAAAAGTAGCGGAAAATAAAAAAATACCGCAAGCGGTATGGATTGCATGCAATAAAGCGCAAGCTCGTCTACAAGGAGAATCCGCCGGTTTCAATACCGCAAGCGGTATGGATTGCATGCAATTTGAAATCGCCCATCAGAAGGCCGACGAGTTGTTACGTTTCAATACCGCAAGCGGTATGGATTGCATGCAATTGGGAATTGGAAGCACTGTTGGTGGCAGTATGAGGTTTCAATACCGCAAGCGGTATGGATTGCATGCAATACTGTCTCCCAGAACCCTTGAAAACAGTGAACCCAGAAATAGGTTTTCTAGTACTGAGCCGTCCAAGAGACAAGTCCAAAGGACGCAGGCGATTGGACAACGGCTCGTATGCGAAAACGTCCCAAGAACGCGAGCCAAAGGTGAAGCGCGATTGGCTGACGTTGACCGCTCCGCCCTCCCTTTTTGCATTTTTCCCCAAACCTCAGGGAATTTTTTTGTCGCAAAAAGCGGTTCAAAAGGGGGTGCAAAGCCAGATATACCAAGGAAACTTTTGTCCACGAGGAAAACCTAAAACTCATGGCAGTTTTTCACAAATCTCGGACTTCACTGTAATGAAGTATAGCATGAAGTTGAAATGCTGTCAATATCCCTTGAGAAATTTCTTCCCCTGCAAACGCAAAGGTGGGAACACTCATAGGGAGCGTTCCCGCTTCCTCTGCCGCTCTTACAACGTCGCCCGCAGCATCTTCTTATACGACGGCTGCTCCGCCTGCGGTATGCCGATCATCTCAAGAGCCTGTTCGACAGGAATCTGCGATTGCATGACCAGTCGGCGAAGAATCGCCACACGCTCATCCCGCTGCCCTTCCTTACGACCTTCACGACGACCTTCACGACGACCTTCCTTGCGTTCTTCCATCATCTTCATCGCAAATGTCATATAGTTCACCCTTTCTCCTTCCTCACCGATACGCAACCCGCGTCTCGCCGAAACCTTGTCCCGTGAGTCTGCCAACGCCGGAGAAGTTGGCGAATTGGGCGAGAAGAAGGAGTGCGTGCTGCTCTTCTTCATCAAGAGCCGTGACATCGTAGCTGAACCTGCCCGAGAACGCGAGCATGCCGCGGTCGCCGCCGAAGTAGACGCGGCGCGAGCTGCCGTGCCATTCTGCCAGAAGAGCCTTCGCCGCCGCCTCGCGGATCCAGGCGCGATCCATTTCCACGGGCATGGCGGCTTGCTGCCACTTGTCGGCAAGCGACGAGAAGATGAAGACGGGATCGGGCGTCGGATAGTCCTTGTCGTCGCGGCGAAAGGCGACGGGCGAGAGGAAGCGCAGGCGGATCTCCGCGATACGCCCTGCGCCAAGCGCCGCGCCGACAAGCTCCATCTCATCGACGACGCCCGAATCCTCTGCGCCGTCCGCCTTGACCGCCTCGACGCGAAGCGGCAAATTCCCCGCTTGCAGAACCTCGCCCGCACGGACATGGAGCGCCGCCTGCAGTACGTCCTCCCGAAGCGCCGTGACGCGCCAGCTCAGGCTCTCGCCCCTGGCGATCGCACGATAGCCGCCCTCGTCTTTCCCCTGCCGCTGCTTGAGGAGCGACACGGTGAACGGCTTTACGTTAAGCGCCTCATGGACATAAGCGGAAAGCTCCGCCGAATATCCTTCCATGATCTTGAAGAACAGCCCATGCAGCCAACGTCCGTGAAAAACTGGCACACGGGCAGCATCTTCCGCCCGCAGCCGATAAACGACAGCGCCGATCATTTGCTTTTTCCCCCGCTATACACGGCATGCGCTGTCGGCAAGACCCAACGATTGCGAAATTGCTTTTTCTCTGCGTCGGAAACTTCGTCACGATCAGAAGAATTCTTGTCGCCCAAGGTCATCTGCCGCGTCCTCGCCGCCCAATCCTTCTGCTCTACAGCTTTCCAATCGAGGAGGTCGAGCAGAGCCTGCTGTGACAATTCATAGCGCGTCCGCTCCGTTTTGCCAAGCCGTGCGATGACGTCATCAAAAGCTTTCAGATATGCTTCCATCGAAGTTTCTTTTTCCGCCTTGTTCCAGTCGCCGTCTGCCGCGAAAAGCTGCTCATAGCCATGCACTTCATCCACGAGAACGAGCTTCGCGTCGATGCGCACGCTGCCGAGGCCTATGCCCTTGCCCTGACCGATCTTGAAGCAAAGCTCGCGATCTTCTGCCGAGAGCGAAAAAACCTTGAGCAATGCGCCAAGTTCCACTTCGCTGAGGTTCTTGAAGCGAATTCTGCCCTCGAACACATTGCCCGCCTTCAGAGGGCGCAGTTTGCGGTCGACATTGTCCTTCACGTCGCCATCTTTTTGCCAGCGAAAACCCGGCTTCTGATGCCAATACAACTTGTAGCCGCGAATCGAGGCATTTTCCGTCCCCCAGTGATTGAGGTTCTTTCCATCTTCTTGCTTCATGTAGAGTTGGAACGACGTAGGTTTCGGCTCGCCCAAGGTTTTCGAATAATGAAGCCCTTCAAATCCCTTGCTTCCTTTGAGCACGGCGTCCTCGAAGAACAAGCGGCTGCCCCAAAGCTCCGTGCGACCAAAAAGAGCATCCGCATAATCAACGGCTTTCAACTGAAGGATCTCGGGAATATGCCCTGCCTCACCAAGCCGATAAGGGTAGCAAATACGATAGAACTGCCCAAACCCGAAATGTTTCACCGCGCCATTTTCATTCTTGTAAAAGCAAGGCACAACGAAATCATAGCGATCATCTCCCGTAAAGATCCTCGCCTCCTCTTTCTCGCGCGCCAGCTTGAACAAATCCAAGGCATCGCTGCGCAAAAGATCTTCTTGGTATTGCGCTATAACCTTCGGCGTAACAAGCACACGGTCATTCCAGTCCGGGTCGTAATGTATGGTATAACGCTTCTTGGAAAACATCGCGCCTGTAACGCAGGGAAGTTCTCCCGTTTTTTCGTACGTTTCCCAAAGAATCTTTCCGGCATTATTCTGAACGAAAACCTTGTTCTTCCTATGGCGGTATTTGGCACGGCACATGTAATAGTTTCCATCCTGACTGTCATGGACGAGAAATGCTGCTTCCGCCTTCGTTATGCTGATCCGTTCGCCATCTTCATCCGTATCGGTTCTTTCGAGCAATTCTTCATCATAGAGTTTCGTGAGACTGTTCTTTTTCGCAGCTACAGTGCGAAAATAGAGTCTCCGATTGTCGACATCGAAATCCTGTCGCTGACCGTCCACAACATCAGCGTTATCCTTGTCCCAGCGCATCGCGCCACAGGTCACGATCTTGAAGATGTTCTTGACCATGCCGCGAAGCGTGCTGCCCGGCAGGACGGGCTTGCCGACGGGGGCGAAGAACGCGCCTTCCTTGTCGCCCGTGCCGATGAAGACGGGCGTCATCGTGCGGCAGCTCAGCTCAATATAGCCGCTGAGCCTGCCATGTTCCCTCACATATCTCTTGTAGTTTTCCTGCCGTTCTGCATCATTCTTCGCACCGCCGTCGATGGGCGAGCGGATGACCGTCGCCGGCAACGGCACGAAGTTGTACGATGCCGTGGCTTTTTCATCTCGCATTGCCATCTTCCATACCTCCTTCCACATCCGCCGCCGCTATGCGCACATAGCGATAGTCGGCATAGCCGGCCTGCCCCGTCGCCTCGTAGCCAATATAGCTGCGCGTCACCAAGCCGTAGTATTTCGCATGCTCTTCGGCCTGCGGCAAAATCTGCTTGAGCTTTCGCGCTGCATCTTCGAGCTTCATATAGCCTTCGGGCAAATCCGCCGCCTCCACCATTTCGCCCCAGAAGCGTGAGATGCTGTCAACGTATTCCGTCGCCTCGCCCGCGCCGTCCTTGCGCCAACGCCCGAGCCACAGGTCGCCGCTCTTCTTCAAATGAAGCTCTTCCTCCTCGTTGAATACGCGCAATTCCAGCCACAGGCTGCAATTCTTCGCTACATCGCCTGCCAGCTTGAGCGAGCCGTTCTGCCAGCATCCCCAGACGATGCCGTGCACCTGCCAGACGACGACATTCGCTTCCTTCATGCCGAGCGTTTCGAGCTTTTCGCAGAGGGCGGCTTCCTTCCTCGCGAGGCTTACGGCGAGCCTCTCTGAGCTTCCCTGCTGTATGCACATCTGATCTTCCAATGCCAGTTCGATGCTCATAAAGCTTTCGCCTCCCTCTTTTTCAGCAGGGCTTCGACGAATCCCTGCAAATTCCGTCTCTCTTCATCCGTCAAGGCGCCGGGCGTCGCATCCCAGGCAATTTCTTCACCATGATAGTGCAGGGCGGCGCCTCTTCCCTCAAGCACACCGCGGCCGATACCCTTCTCGCCGCCGAGCGCCAGTCTGCCGAGCGACAATTCCTTGAGCAGCAGGAGCAGGAGACCGATCTGCCAAGCACGCTCCTCTTCCTTCGGTTCATGCAGAACGAGGCGCAGGAAAAGTGCCGCGCCCTCTTTCTCCCTCTGCCAGATGGGAGCCGTGGTGAAAAGCCCCGTGTCAATCTTGCCGCCCGTGAAGCGGTCGATACGCACGCGCGTCTGCAGTCCCGTCACAACGCCATCTTCGAGGC
>CAJPRR010000080.1 GCA_905373085.1 uncultured Selenomonas sp. | reverse complement strand
GCACGGCGATGACCTCCCTGCCCTTCTTGAAGAATGCCGTCTTCCCCGGATGCAGTGCGAAGTGTTCGCCGCTTTCCACCGTATAGTTGGCGATGGAAAGGCGTGCGAGGAGTTCTTCCACGACGCCCTTGACGTCGTAGAAGTCGACGGCTTCATTGTCCTGATTCCAGCCGATCGGATGACGCCTGCCTGCAAGAAGCCCTGCAAGCTTTATGATTTCCTCGGGCTGCTCCGTCACGGGCAGTTCCTTCGGCACGAAGATCGGCGCGACCTCGAAGAGGCGCAGATCTTCGTTCTTGCGCGAGAAGTTGCGCTGTGCGTTTTCCAAGAGGCTGGAAAGGAGCGTCGTGCGCACGAGCGGATATTCGTCCGTCAGCGGATTCATGATGGGCACGGCGCGGCGTAGGGCGCTCGCCTGCGGCACCTGCATCTTGTCGAACATGCTCGGATGCGTGAAGCTGAAAGACACGGTTTCCGTCATGCCGAGTCCTGTGAGAATCTCCTTGATGCGGCCGATGAATGCGAGCCGCTCGCTCTGGCGTCCCTGCACGGCTTCGCCGCGCGGGCGCGTCGCGGCAATCTTGTCGTAGCCGTGGATGCGCGCGACTTCTTCAGAGATGTCCTCCATCAAGGCCACATCGCTGCGCCACGAGGGCACGCCTGCGATGTACGAGCTGCTCTCCTCGCGCACGGCGAAGCCGAGTTTTTCGAGGATGCGCTTCATCTCCGCACCTTCGATCTCCGTGCCGAGACGCGCATTGACCGCCGCCGCGGTGAAAGTGACTTCCACAGGTGCCTTGGGCATCGGATATACGTCGACGACGCCCGAGGCAACCGTGCAGGCGCCCATCTGCTGCAGGAGCTGCGCTGCACGATCGAGCGCACGCACCGTATGCGCGACGTCAACGCCGCGCTCGAAGCGCCCCGACGCCTCGGAGCGAAGGCCGAGAGCGCGGCTCGTGCGGCGAATGCTCGCGCCGTTGAACGCGGCAGCCTCCAAGACGACGGTCTGCGTCGCGTCGGTGACTTCCGATTCCAGACCGCCCATGACGCCGGCAAGACCCGCAGCCTTTTCCGCATCGGCGATGACAAGTTCCGTTCCCTTGGCGCGGCGCGAGGAATCGTCAAGCGTATGGAGTTCCTCTCCTTTTGCCGCGAGCCGCGCCGTGAGCTTCTTCCCCGCGATCTGCGCCCAATCATAGGCGTGCATGGGCTGGCCGAGCTCCAGCATGACGAAGTTCGTGACGTCGACGACATTGTTGATGGCGCGTATGCCTGCATCTTCCAGCCGCTTCACCATCCATGCGGGCGACGGCGCGATCTTGACGTTCTGCAGGACGCGCGCGGAGAAGCGGCTGCAAAGCTCGGGCGCCGCTATGCCGATCTCGATGAGATCAGAAGCCCTGACAGATGCGTCTTCTTCGACGCGAATCTCAGGGAACTTCGCCTCGCCTCCCGTGAGCACGGCAGCTTCGCGCACAAGGCCCAAGACGCTGAAGCAGTCGCCGCGGTTCGCCGTAAGCTCGAATTCCAGTATGACGCCGTCGAGTCCCAATGCCTTGCTCGCCGGAATCCCTACGGGTGTATCGGGCGGCAGGATGTAGATGCCGTTCTTTTGCTCCTCTGTCAGTTTCGATTCATCGAGCTTCAGTTCGCCGGCGGAGCAAAGCATGCCGTTCGACACGATGCCGCGCAGTTTGCCCTTCGCAATCTTCAAGCCGTTCGGCAGATGCGCGCCGACGAGCGCGACGGGAACGATGTCGCCTTCATGCACGTTGTCCGCGCCCGTCTGAATCGTGACGAGTTCCTTTTGCCCGACATTTATCTGGCAGACGAGAAGATGGTCGGAGTCGGGATTCGGTTCAAGCTTTTCGATGCGTCCCGTGACGACCTTGTCCAGTCCGCTGTCCGCACGCACGACATTCTCCACGGGCACGCCCGCCATCGTGTATTTGTCGGCGAGTTCTTCCGCCGTCTCCTTGAAATCTATATAGTCATGAAGCCATTCGATCGATACCTGCATGAAACTTTTCCTCCCCCTCAGAACTGATGCAAGAAACGCACATCGTTGTCATAGAAGAGCCGCAGATCGTCGATGCCGTAGGAAAGCATGGCGATGCGCTCGACCCCCATGCCGAAGGCGAAGCCCGCGACCTTCTCGGGATCGTAGCCGCTCATCTTGAGGACGTTCGGATGCACCATGCCCGCACCGAGGATCTCCAGCCAGCCCGTGCCCTTGCAGACGCGGCAGCCCTCGCCGTGACACATGACGCACGAGATGTCAACCTCCGTGCTCGGCTCGGTGAACGGGAAGAAGCTCGGACGAAAGCGCACGCGAGCCTTTTCATCGAAAATCTGACGCAGAAAGTCTTCGAGCGTTCCCTTGAGGTCGGAGAAGCGAATGCCCTTGTCGACGACAAGCCCCTCGACCTGCGTGAACATCGGCGAGTGCGTCGCGTCGTAATCGTCGCGGCGATAGACCCGGCCGGGAGCGATCATGCGGATCGGCGAATTCGGCTCGTGCGCCTGCATCGTGCGCGCCTGCACGGGAGAGGTGTGCGTACGCATGAGGATGTCCTCCGTGATGTAGAAGGAATCCTGCATATCGCGCGCCGGATGATCCTTCGGCAGGTTCAGCGCCTCGAAATTGTAGTGGTCACGCTCGATTTCCGGCCCCTCTTCGACGCTGTAGCCCATCGCCATGAAGATGCTCTTGATGCGCTCCATCGTGACCGTCAGAGGATGCAGATGCCCCAGAGGCTCGCGCCGCCCGGGAAGCGTCACGTCGATCTTCTCGCCTGCAAGCTTCGCGGCAAGCGCCTCTTCGGCAAGCGCCGCACGCTTCTTCTCCAACGCGCTTTCGATCGCCGCGCGCGCCTCATTGACGATCTGCCCGAGACGCGGCCTCTCCACAGGGTCGAGCTTTCCCATACCGCGCTGGATTGCCGTCAGTTCGCCCTTCTTGCCGAACACCTTGACGCGGATGCCGTCAAGATCTGCGAGCGTCACGCCCGCCGCTTCGATGGCTGCGACGGCGTCCTCGCGAATCTTCGCTATCTTGCCTTCCATAGATGAAATGACCTCCCAAGCTGCAAAACGGCAAAGCCAAAGACCTCCGCTCCCGCCAGCGGCGAAGGTTCATGTCGCCCCCCAAGCGCCTCGGGGCATCGCGCCCAACCGTTCATTATTGTTGCAATACTGATAAAAGTATATTACAGAAGGGAAGAAAAGGCAAATTTTTTGAGGGATGTAACTTTTGAGGGCAAATTTTTAAGATGAAACCGATCGCGCCATGAAGGCAAAAACGCCAAGAATAAAACCTCCCACGGAAAGCCCCTTGATACATACCTTTGAAAAATAAGCTTGTCAAACAAGCCCTCCTGTGCTATTCTATCAAATAGTAAAATTACTATCCACGGGAAACCGTTAATACTGTTTCCCCATGCACAGGAGGTCATTCTTTTGAAACGCAAAAACATGCTCTTTTGTCTGCTCGCCTCTCTTTGCCTGCTCCTCACAGGATGCGGCGGCACAAACACGGCGGGAGGCGGCAAGGACGGCTCTTTCCACATCGTCACGTCCTTCTACCCCATGTACGTCGCCACCATCAACATCACGCAGGGCGTCGACGGCGTGACCGTCACCAACATGACGAAGCCGCAGACGGGCTGCCTGCACGACTACCAGCTCATGACCGAGGACATGAAGACGCTCGAAAAGGCCGACGCCTTTGTCATCAACGGCGCGGGCATGGAGAGCTTCCTCGATAAAGTCGTCAATCAGCAGAAGAACCTCAAGATCATCGACGCCTCCAAGGGCATCGAGCTTCTTAAAGACGGAGATGAGGAGAATCCGCACGTCTGGCTCAGCGTCACCGACGCCATCCTGCAGGTGAAGAACATCGCCGAGCAGCTCAAAGCGGCCGATCCCAAGCACGCCGATGCCTACGAAAAGAACGCAGCGGCCTATATCAAGAAGCTCGAAGCGCTCAAGGCCGAGATGCACGCCGAACTCGACACGGTGCCGAACAAGGACATCGTGACCTTCCACGAAGCCTTCCCCTACTTCGCCAAGGAATTCGGTCTCAACATCATCAGCGTCGTCGAGCGCGAGCCGGGCACGGAGCCGACGCCCGCCGAGCTGCAGGAGACGATCGATCAGGTCAAGAAACTGCCTGTCAAAGTGCTCTTCACCGAGCCGCAGTACTCGCCGAGCGCCGCTGAGACCATCGCACGCGAAACGGGCGCAAAAATCTACACGCTCGATCCCGTCGTCACGGGCGAAGCGAACGACGAGGCGATCAACGCCTACATCGACACCATGAAGAAGAATATGAAGACGCTGAAAACGGCGCTGCAGTAAATCCGTCCTGTAGAAGGAAGAGCCGATTTCACGAACTTTCCCGACAAGAAAGCGGACGTTCCTCGAATCAATCGAGGAGCATCCGCTTTTTCATCTGGAAAAAATCTGAGATTCTTGTATAATGGTGATACTGCTGAATAAACTTTGACGTATGAGGTGTTTACCTATGAATGTACGCGATGATTTCCTGCTCGCCAAGAATCAGAAGGTCGAGCAGAACGAGAAGCTTTCCGTCAAGAGCAAACGGCGCATGCAGAAGAGCAAATCGTTCAACACGATCAAATCGTATGCGAGCGACTGGAACGATTTCGCCGACTGGTGCGAGCATCACGAGGCCGCTTCCCTGCCTGCAGAGCCGGAGACCATCGTCAACTATATCAACGATCTCGCGGACAATGCGAAAGCGAACACTGTCTCGCGCCGCGTCACCGCCATCTCGGAGAACCACATCGCTGCCGGCTACAAGCGCGACAATCCCGCGCACTCAGGGCTGGTGCGAAACGCCATGGCTGCCATCCGCAGGGAAAAGGGCACCTTCCAGCACGGCAAGGCGCCGATCCTCCTGGAGACTCTCTATCTGATCGCCGACGGCTTCGGCACGGACGAAGCCTCGATTCGCGACAAGGCGCTGCTCCTTCTCGGCTTTGCCGGCGCGTTCCGCCGCTCGGAACTCGTCGCGCTCACAGTCGAGGATGTCAGCTTCTCCGCCGAAGGCATGGTCGTCTTCATCAGCAAGTCGAAGGGCGATCAGCTCGGCAAGGGAAGCTACATCGGCATCCCCTATGCGCCCGACAAGGAAATCTGCGCCGTGCGTGCGCTCCGCGCGTGGCTTTCCCTCAGCGGCATCAGGAAAGGGCCGCTCTTCCGCCCCTTCAAGCGCAATCATGAACTGCGCGATACGCAGCTTTCGGACAAGTCCGTGGCGCTCATCGTCAAGAAGTACATCAAGAAGGCCGGACTCAGCGAGGAGGATTTCGCCGGGCACAGCCTGCGCCGGGGCTTCGCGACGAGCGCCGCGCAGCACGACGTTGACGCTCTGACCATCATGCGCCAGACGCGCCACAAGTCGGAGAAGATGGTGCACCGCTACATCGAGCAGGGAAACATCTTCAAGGACAATCCGCTCGCACGCATGTACGGCAAATAAGGAGGAGGATATGCCGAGGCATATCCTCCTCCTTATTTGGCTCGTCCATTCAGAAGCCTCCAACAGCGAAAGCTTTCTTATTTCGGATTGTACTCGATGATCTTGATGTTCTTGTGCTCGTTCAGATCGACAACCTGATCCTGCGTGATGCGAATCAGAGGATTTGCCGCAAAGTCCTCGGGATAGCCGACGAGGATGCCCTGGAGGCCGTTGCTCAAGGTGACGGTCGAGCCGAGGAACACGTGCTTGATGTTGTTGAGGAACGGCATGCAGACGGCAGGATCGAGCTTGCTGAACATGTCCTCGGAAATCTGCGCGATGGCGCTGAACGGCGTCTGCTTCACATAGCCTTCGCGCTCCGTCGTAATGTTGTCGTAGATGTCCGCGACAGCGATGATGCGTGCATACTCATGGATGTCCTTGCCCGTGAGTCCCGACGGGAAGCCCGAGCCGTCCATGCGCTCGTGGTGCTGCAAGGCTGCGAGACGCACGCCCTCGGAAACGTCCTTGTTGGCGCTGAGGATGTTAAAGCCGTCGCGCGGATGGTTGCGATACGCTTCGAGGTCTTCGCCCTTGAGCGTCTGGATGTTCTTCTCCAAGAGGCGCTCCGTAAACTTCGTCTTGCCGATGTCGTGCATGAAGCCCGCCATGATGATGTCATGCGTCTTCTTCTGCGGAATGCGCATCCACTTGGCGATGACGCCCGCGAGGATGGAAACGCGCAGCGAATGGTTGTAGACGTCGCTCGCAAGGTGGTTGAGTTCATACAAATAGTCGATGGCGCCGCTCTGCTTCGACATGGGCGCGAGATCTCGCTGCACCATCGCCGTCGTGCGCTCGACGGGCACCTCGTTGTCCTTGGCGACGGAACTGAAGATGTCCTGCGCTTCGGAGACGACTTCCTTGTACTCGGCGACGAAGGCATGACTGCGCGTCAAAGGCTCGCCGACGACGGGCGTCGTCGTCAGCTCGAAGTCGTCCTTGACATAGACGGCAGGTATATTCAAGAATCCCAAACGCGTGATATGCGGCTTCGTCAGAACGGTGTTCTCCGAGAGCACGACAATCATGTTGTCGTTGACGATGGTACGCGCCAAGGTCATTCCAGGATGCAGATCCTCGATGGATACGGCTTTCAAAGCAAATTCCTCCTTTGGGAAACGGTATGTATCATGAGAAGCGCCGATAAAACGAAATCATCCAACACCTGGATGTATGAAGCAGCCGAATTTATCAGGGATTCCCACAGCAGCGTTTCTTCCGTACATAAATCGCTTCGGCATGCGTCCGAATACTTTCTCTATGCTTAATTCTCTACAAAAGTCGGAAATCCTTTGTCGTACGGAAAAAACTCTTCCTTTCCTTTAAGAAAGGACTTTATTCCCACAAGCCATCAAGAAAGTCAGACGAATGTACAGTCCAATCCACATCTTTTTCCATGCCTTGCATGCGAGGATCTCACGGCAAACGTCCCGCTTCATCTTCGGCACGCGCCAGAGCGACGGCATCGACATACGGCTTGATGTCGACGACGGCGCTGCCGTCCAGGGCGTCGAGATGCCGCACGAAGAGCCTTCTTCCCTCGCGCCGCAGAAGTTTCACGGCACAGAGCGACAAGGGGTTCGGCCGATGCGGCGAGCGGCACGCGAAGACGCCGCAGGAGCGCACACCGCTCGGCGGCGTTGTCACGAGACGGTCGCGCTCGGCAAGGTGCGCCCAATAAAGCACTGTGAGCCATTCGCTCTCCTCGACATGCTCCAAAGCCGGCGCATACGCCTCGTCGATCTCGATGACAGCCTCCTCCTCGCTGAAAAATCCTTGGCGCGGTATCTGCTGCAAGCTCTTGTACGGGCTGTGCGCCACACCGATAGCTTTCAATTCCACAAGAACGCCTCCTTCACTTCACTCGACCTTGAGCGTCAGTTTCTCGCCGTTGATGTTCCACGCCTTGCCCTCCGGCTCCTTTTCATAGGAAATCGCATCGGCAAGTGTGATGCGCTTGATGTACTCCTCGTTCTTCGCCATGAGCGCTGCGATCTTCTCGTTGCCTCCCGCCGTGATCTTGATGTGGTCGGTGACCTCGAAGCCGTTCTCCTTGCGCATCGTCTGCACCTTGCTGACAATCTCGCGCACGAAGCCCTCCTCGATGAGCGCAGGGCTCAAGGTCGTCTCCAGGGCGATCGTGACCGCGCCGCAGCGCTCCGTGACGAAACCTTCCGTCTGCGCCATCGACACCTCGACGTCTTCGGCTTCCAGCGTGACTTCGCCCGAGGGGAGCGCGAGCTTCAGCTTGCCCGTGCGGTCAAGCTCGTCCTTCGCCTCGTGCCCGTTGACCTTTAAGAGGGCCGCCTTGACCTCGCCGATCCTCTTGCCGACCTTCGGTCCCAAGACCTTGAACTGCGGCTTGAAGCTGTAGCTCAGGAACTCTTCCATGTCGTCCTTGAAGACGACTTCCTTGACGTTCAGCTCGTTCTCGACGATCTCGCGGAAGAAGCCATCGAGCGCGTGCGCCGCCTTGACGAACATCCTGCCGATGGGCTGGCGGTTCTTGATGTTTGCAGCGTTTCGCGCCGCACGCCCCAGGACGACGATCGCAAGGACGATCTCCATGTTGTCTTCCAGCGATGCGTCGATATACTCTTCATGCACGGCAGGGAAATCGCAGAGGTGAACACTCTCGGGCGCCGCCTTGTCGACGCTGCGCACGATGTTCTGATAGATGGCCTCCGTCATGAAGGGGATCATCGGCGCGGCGGCCTTCGCCGTCGTCACGAGCGCCGTATAGAGCGTCATGTAGGCGTTGACCTTGTCCTCGCCCTCGCCCTTCGCCCAGAAGCGCTCGCGGCTGCGGCGCACATACCAGTTGCTCAGCTCGTCGACGAAGCTCTGCAGGGCCTTCGCCGCTTCCGTGACCTTGTAGGCGGCGAGGTTCTCGTCGACCGCCTTGACCATCGTGTTGAGGCGCGAGAGAATCCACTTGTCCATGACGGAGAGCTTTTCGTAGTCGAGCGCATGATCGAGCGGATTGAAATTGTCGATATTGGCATAGAGCACATAGAAGGCATAAGTGTTCCACAGCGTGCCCATGAACTTTCGCTGCCCTTCCTGCACAGCGCCGTCGTGGTAGCGGTTCGGCAGCCACGGTGCGCTGTTCTCGTAGAAGTACCAGCGGATCGCATCCGCGCCGTGCTTTCTCAGAGCCTCCATCGGATCGACGGCGTTGCCCTTCGACTTCGACATCTTGCGTCCGTTCTCGTCCTGCACATGGCCGAGGACGATGACGTTCTTGTACGGCGCCTTGTGAAAGAGCAGCGTCGAGATGGCGATGAGCGAATAGAACCAGCCGCGCGTCTGATCGACGGCCTCGGAGATGAAGTCCGCCGGGAAGCGGCGCTCGAAGATCTCCTTGTTCTCGAACGGATAGTGCCACTGTGCAAACGGCATCGAGCCGGAATCGAACCAGCAGTCGATGACCTCGGGCACGCGGTGCATCTCCTCGCCGCACTCGGAGCAGCGGATCGTCACGGCGTCGACGTAGGGGCGATGCAGCTCAAGCTCCTCCGGGCAGTTGTCCGACAGAGACTTCAGCTCTTCGATCGAGCCGATCGAATGCTGGTGTCCGCAGCCGCACTCCCATATATTGAGCGGCGTGCCCCAGTAGCGGTTGCGGCTGATGCCCCAGTCCTGCACATGCTCAAGCCAGTCGCCGAAGCGTCCCTTGCCGATACTCTCGGGAATCCAGTTGACCGTGTCATTGTTCGCAATCAGCTCGTCGCGCACCGCCGTCATCTTGATGAACCATGACTCGCGTGCATAATAGACGAGCGGCGTGTCGCAGCGCCAGCAATGCGGATAGCTGTGCTCGAAGACGGGCGCCTTGAAGAGCAGTCCCTTCTCTTTCAAGTCCTGCAAGATCAGCGGGTCGGCGTCCTTGACGAAGACGCCCGGCCAGTCCGTGTCCGCCGTCATCTCGCCCTTCGCGTCGACGAACTGCACGAAAGGCATGTCGTACTTGCGGCACACGCGGTTGTCGTCCTCGCCGAACGCCGGCGCCGTATGGACGATGCCCGTGCCGTCAGACGTCGTAACATAGTCGTCGCATATAACGAAGAACGCCTTCTTCTTGATTTTTTCCTGCGCGTACGGATAGAGCGGCTCATAATCGCGATACTCAAGCTCCTTGCCCTTCATGCGTGCGAGAACCTCGCGTTCGCCCTCGACGCCCTCGAAGACCGCATCGACGAGCGCTTCCGCAAGATAGTAGACGGTATCGCCGACGCGCAGCTTCACATAGGTCACGTCGGGATTGACGCAGAGGCCGAGGTTCGACGGCAGCGTCCACGGCGTCGTCGTCCAGGCGAGGAAGTACGCGTCCTCCCCCTTCGCCTTGAACTTGACCATGGCGGAGCGCTCCTTGACATCCTTGTAGCCCTGCGCGACCTCGTGCGAGGAAAGCGGCGTGCCGCAGCGCGGGCAGTACGGCACGACCTTGTAGCCCTTGTAGAGCAGGCCGCGCTTCCAGATCTCCTTCAAGGCCCACCACTCCGACTCGATGAAGTCGTTCTCGTAGGTGATGTACGGATGCTCCATATCGGCCCAGAAGCCGACGACGTCGGAGAACT
>CAJPRR010000079.1 GCA_905373085.1 uncultured Selenomonas sp. | reverse complement strand
TGTAGCACTGCACGACGACCCGTCCCGCAGACTCGCCCCTGCCTGCGCGGCCCGCTGTCTGCGTGATGAGCATGAAGCAGCGCTCCGCCGCGCGGAAGTCGGGCATGTTGAGACTCGCATCGGCGCTGAGTATGCCGACCGCCGTAACGCCCGGGATGTCATGCCCCTTGGCGACCATCTGCGTGCCGAGCAGGATGTCGTACTTTTTCTCGCGAAACGCCGTGAGGATTTCCTGATGCGCGAGCTTTCGCGCCGTCGTGTCACGATCCATGCGCACGACGCGTGCCGCCGGCACAAGCGTTTTGAGCTCCGCTTCCAGCTTTTCCGTGCCCGAGCCAAAGTATTTGATGCAGGGACTTGCACACTCGGGGCACAGGAGCGGCACGGCCTGCTCGATGTCACAGTGATGGCACAGGAGCTTGCCGCTTCTATGGTAGACGAGCGGCAGCGAGCATGACGGGCATCGGACGACAGCGCCGCACGAGCGGCACATGACGAAGGTCGAGAAGCCGCGGCGGTTCAGCATGAGGATCAGCTGCTCTTTCTTCGCCATCGTTTCCTCAATGAGCCGACGCAAAGATGCGGAAATGATCGTGCGATTGCCGCGATGCAGTTCCTCGCGCATGTCGACGCATTCGACATGCGCAAGCGGCTTCGCACCGATGCGCTCGGGCATCGAAAGGAGCGTGAACTCGCCGCAGCGAGCACGGTACGACGTCTCAAGAGACGGCGTGGCGCTGCCCAAAAGCAGTACGGCGCGATGCAACTTCGCCATGACCTCGGCGATGGGACGCGCATGGTAGCGCGGCGCCTCGTCCTGCTTGTAGGACATGTCCTGCTCCTCGTCGAGGATGATGAGTCCGACGTCCTCGACGGGCGTGAAGAGCGCCGAGCGCGCACCGATGACGATGCCCGCCTCGCCTCGCCGCACGCGGAAGATCGCATCGTTTCGCTCGGCGAGGGAAAGCTGACTGTGCATGACGACGATGTCCTCGGGAAAAGATCCCTTGAAGGCGAGGACGATCTGGCTCGTCAGGGCGATTTCGGGCACGAGCACGATGACCCTGCGCCCTTCCCTGCGCACGGCCGCCGCCGTCTCGATATAGACCTGCGTCTTGCCGCTTCCCGTCACGCCATGCAAGAGGAAGCCATGATGCTCGCGCCGCTCGATATAGGGAAGCACGGCATCGACAGCCGCACGCTGCTCCGCCGTCAGGTCGACCATCGCCCCCACGCCCGCCATATCGCCGTAGCTGTCGCGCAGAACGCGCCGCTTCTCGCTCTTCACATCGCCCGCTTCGAGCACGGCGCGAAGCACGGCAGCGGATATGCCCGTCTCGCGCAGGGCGGCGTCCGTCTTCTCTCCCTCTGCGGCAAGAATTTCCAACAGACGCTTCTGCGCGTGCCGCCTTCGATAGCGGGAGAGCGCTGTCTCATCGAGCGGACGCGCGAGCGACAGGACATTCTCATACCGCGCCTTGTCGCGCTTCTGTGCCCGATAGAGCTTTCTCACCTGCTTTTGCTGCACGAGCTTTTCCAAGAGAACAGGCATCTCTGCGACAAGCGCAGGAAGCGCCTTGCGAAGTACGGAAAGCTGCATGACGCCATTTTCACGGAGACAACGGAAAACCTGCTGCGCCGCGCCCGTCAAAGACGGCTCTTCCCCCTCTTTTGCCTCATACTCGACCTCGATCTTCAAGCCGCTCTTGCCGGGCATGAAGAGCCGCATCGCCTCAGCGGGAGAGCACAGATAGAATTCCGCAATCCGACGTGCCGTTTCCATCATCTCGGGCGTGAACCACGCCTCCTCGTCGACGGCGGCAATGATCGCCTTCAATTCGTAATCCTGCCGCTCTCCATCATCCTCCCGGACGGAGACGACGAAGCCCTCGACCCTGCGCCCGCCAAAAGGAACGAACACGCGCCAGCCCGACGCAAGGAAAGACAGTTCGTCGGGCACAGCGTAGCTGTACGCCTTCGCTATGCTCTTCACAGGAATATTGACAAAGACTTCCGCCCTTCGCAAAATACTCGCCTCCCATAAGAAAAGCAGGCTTCCGGCGCGAACCTTTCACGCCGAAAGCCTGCTTTTCCAATGCCTTGCCGCCATCATGCTGCAAAAACAGCAAGCGCCCTTCTCAATCCATGATAAAGATCTCGATGGTTCTGCGGCCGAACTGGATCGCCTCTTCTGCCGTCTCGAAGGCGATGTCGATCGTGTTGCCGCGAATCGCCGAGCCGACATCCTCAGCCACCGCCTCGCCGTAGCCCGGAATGAAGACGCGCGTGCCCATCGGTATGACCGCAGGATCGACAGCGATCACGCCTTTTCTCACCAAAGTTCCGCTTGCCGTATGACTCGAAAGACCCGGATCGAAGCGGCTGTACGCCGAGGCCGCAACGAGCAGCGAGCGCCCGCCGCCGCGGCTCGCAGGCGTCTCGATGACAGGCGGCTCCTCGCCGCCCGAGAGCGCCCTGTACGTCAACTGTCCGCAGACGCCGTCGGCATCCAAGCCGTTCTCCTGCTGGAACTTCGTGATGGCAGTCACCGTCTTCTTGCCGCAGACGCCGTCGTCTTCCCCGTCCGCAAGATAGCCGCGCCCGATCAGGAGTTTCTGCACGGCACGCACGCTGTCGCCCCGCATGCCCTCCTTGACAAGAAAGCCGCCGGCAAAGGCTGCGGCGCTCGAAAAAAGCAGGCAGAGGCAAAGGACGAACGAAAAAATCACCGTTTTTCTCAATAGACGCCACCTCACAGAAAAGCTGATTTTCCTACGAGGATTATTATAGCAAAGAAACGGATTTTCGTCAAAATTTTCCTTTAACCCTGCCTAATCTTTCTCACAATTCGCTTCCTTCTCTGCAAGAGCCGCCAAAAAGCGCCGCTCCTCTGCCGTAAGCGGCACGCCTTCCAAAAGCTCAGGCCGCCTCTCGTTCGTGATGCGCAGCGATTCCCTGCGACGCCAGGCGCGAATCCTTGCATGATCGCCGGACAGAAGCGCCTCGGGCACTTCCATTCCCTCGAAAATGCGCGGCCTTGTGTACTGCGGGAATTCCAAGAGGCCGTCGTAGAAAGAATCCGTCGGCGCAGACTCTTCCGAGCCGAGGACGCCCGGAATCATGCGAGCCACGGCGTCGACGACGACCATCGCGGGCAGTTCGCCGCCCGTCAGCACGAAATCGCCGATGGAGATCGCCTCGTCCGCCAGATGCGCATGGATGCGTGCGTCGAATCCCTCGTAGTGCCCGCAAAGGAAGATCAGCTGCTCCTCTTGCGCCAGCTCCTTTGCCTTCGCCTGCGTGAAAGTCGCGCCGCTCGGGCACAGGAGCACGATGCGCCGCCGCCTCAAAGCGCTGTTCGCCACGATCGAGCGCACGGCGCGAAACATCGGCTCGGGCTTCAAAACCATGCCGCTGCCGCCGCCGAAGGGCGAATCATCGACCTGCCGATGCTTGTCAAAGGCGAAGTCACGCAGCTGCGTCAGACGTATGTCGAGCAGCCCCTTCGCCCTCGCACGCTTGATGATGCTCTCGCTGAAAACCGCCTCGAACATCGCAGGAAAGAGCGTCACGATGTCAATCCGCACGGTCTTCCAACTCTTCCTGCAAATCGACGCGCAAAAAGCCCCCGGCGATGTCGATCTCGCGCACGACCTTCTTCAAGGCCGGCACGAGCAATTCCGCGCCGTCGGGCTTCTTCACCACATAGACGTCGTTGCTGCCCGTCTTGAGGACGTTCGTGACCTCCCCGAGCCGTTTCCCCGACAGGTCGAGCGCGGCAAGCCCGATGATGTCGAACGTGTAAAACTCGCCCTCGGCGAGCGGCGCGGCGTCTTTCCGCGCGACGCGCAGAAGCTCGCCCGTCAATTTTGCCGCCGCCTCGCGCGACGTGCATTCAGCGAGCGTCAGCAATACGAACTGACGATGATAGTGAACGCGCTCGACGTGGAAAACGCGCTCGCCGATGAAGACCTCGCGCAGGGACTCGAAGCGTTCGGGGAAATCCGTCAGCGGTATCACGCGCACCTCGCCCCGAAGGCCGTGCGGTGCGCCCGCCTTGCCGATGACGATGCGCCCGTCAGCCACGGATCGCAACGACCTTGTCGTCCTCGACGAGGACTTCGACGTTCATAAGCTCGCGCATGTTCGAGCCAATCTTCAGCTCCGCCGTGCGCTCCAGCGTGCCCTGCACGATCTCGGCGCCGATGGCGAGCTTCTTCGTCTCCTCAAGCTTCGCTTGTGCCTGCTCCTTAAAATCCATGCGCTTCTGACGCTCGATGGCAAAGTGCTGACGCGCCGCCTGTGCACGCTGGATGTCCTGCTGCGCCGCCTCGGAGACGATGCGCTTTTCCTCGATGCCCATCTGCTGCAGTTCGAGATCGACCTTCTGCAGACTGTCTTCCAGCTCGTCGATGATGCGCTTCTTGAGCTTTTCTGTCAGCTTTGCCTTGACCGTGCAAGGAACCTTCACCTGAATGCTGTCCATATTCTCTCTCCTTATATGGGCGCATCCATGGATGCGCCCTCGTCTCATAAAGAAATAGCGGCAAGAACCCCCGGAGGGAATGCTGCCGCGTAGTTCACTAATTGATGTCGACCTTGACTTTTTTGTTCTCCCGGGTACCGGCGGCCTTGGCAACCGTGCGGATCGCCTTCGCAATCCTGCCCTGCTTGCCGATCACCTTTCCCATATCATCCGAAGCGACATGAAGCTCGATCAATGTCATGCGGTCTTCCTGCTTTTCGTCGACAACGACGTCCTCGGGATGATCGACCAACGCCTTGGCGATGATTTCAACGACTTCCTTCATGCTGATCCTCTTTTCTCAAGAGAAGCTGCGGGAGGCGGCCTTTCGCACCGTCCCCGTCGCCTCATCCCGATCAGTTCTTCGAGCGCTTCTTCTCATCGAACTTCGCCATGATGCCCTTCTTGCTGAAAAGCGAGCGGACGGTGTCCGTCGGCTGTGCGCCCTTGCTCATCCAATCAATGGCCTTGTCCTCATCGACGTGGATGACGGCCGGCTCCTTCGTAGAGTCATAGTTGCCGAGAATCTCGATGAAGCGACCGTCGCGCGGCGAGCGCGAATCCGCCACGACGATGCGGTAGAACGGGTTCTTCTTCGCGCCCATACGGGTCAAACGAATCTTTACTGCCATGTTTTCACCTCCTTTGAAGGATGCATCCTTCGTCAGCTGCGACGTGCCGCAGCCGCATATATGACAAGCCGATCAATGCATGAACGGCAGTTTCATGCCGCCGAGACCCGGGAATCCCTTGCCCTTCTTGCCTCCCTGCATCTTCTTGACCTGCTTCATCATCTTCTTCATCTCGTTGAACTGCTTCAAAAGCTTGTTCACATCCTGCACGCGCGTGCCGCTGCCGCGTGCGATGCGCTTGCGGCGGCTGCCGTTGATGATGGAGATGTCCGCGCGTTCCTTCGGCGTCATGGACTTGATGATCGCCTCGATGCGGCGCACTTCCTTGCCGTTGAGGTCGATGTCTTGTCCCTGCAGCTGCTTCTTGAGTCCGCCCATGCCCGGAATCATGCCGAGGATTTGCTCAAAGGAGCCGAGCTTTCGCACCTTCTGCATCTGCGCGAGGAAATCGTCGAGCGTGAAGTCCGCCTTGCGCAGCTTCTTCTCCATCTTCTTGGCTTCTTCCGCATCGAACGTGGACTGCGCCTTCTCGATGAGGGAGAGCACGTCGCCCATGCCGAGGATGCGCGACGCCATGCGGTCCGGATGGAACGGCTCGAGCGCCTCGAGCTTCTCGCCCATGCCGACGAACTTGATCGGGCAGCCCGTGACCGCCTTGACCGACAGCGCCGCACCGCCTCGGGCGTCACCGTCGAGCTTCGTCAAGACGACGCCGTCGATGCCCAGACCCTCGTTGAAGCTCTCGGCCACGTTCACGGCGTCCTGTCCCGTCATGGCGTCGACGACGAGCAGGATCTCGTGCGGCTTGACGTCCGCCTTGATGTCCTTCAGCTCCTGCATGAGGTTCTCGTCGATGTGCAGCCGTCCCGCCGTATCGACGATCACGACGTCATTGAAATGCGAACGTGCATGATCGACTGCGCTCCTGGCAATCGTCACGGCATCCGTGCCCTGCGGCATGGAAAAGACGGGGATGCCGAGCTGCCCGCCCAACACCTGAAGCTGCTTGACGGCGGCGGGCCGATAGATGTCGGCCGCGACAAGCAAAGGCTTCTTCCCCTGCTTCTTGAGAGAAAGGCCGAGCTTGCCCGCCGAAGTCGTCTTGCCCGCGCCCTGAAGTCCCGCCATCAGGATGACGGTCGGCGGCACGGACGAAATATTGAGGCGGCTCTGCGTGCCGCCCATGAGCTCCGTGAGTTCCTCGTCAACGATTTTGATGACGACCTGCGCCGGCGTCAATGTGTCGAGCACATCCTGCCCGACGGCGCGTTCCTTCACCTTCTTGATGAAATCCTTGACAACCTTGAAATTGACGTCGGCTTCGAGGAGCGCCATGCGCACCTCGCGCATCGCCTCGTTTACATCGTCCTCCGTCAGCTTGCCATGCCCGCGCAGCTTCTTGAACGTCTGCTGCAGGCGATCCGCCAAGCTCTCAAATATCATGCTGTACCTCCCGCTGCGTCCCTGAAAGACGCGAGATCCGCTGCAGGATTTCCTCCACGGCGGCATCGTTTTCTTCCGTGCGCAGCGATTTAATTGATTCGGCAATCGCCGCAAGCTCCTCATGCTCCTTGGCAAGGCGACGCAGGAGACCGAGCTTTTCCTCGCAGCCTTCGAGCGCCTGCTCCGAGCGATGAATGATGTCGTAGGCGGCCTGCCTTGAGACTCCGACCGCTTCGCCAACCTCCGCGAGGGAGAAATCGTCAAAGAGATGAAGCTCCAGACAGCGCCGCTGCTTCTCCGTAAGCAGCATGCCGTACATGTCGAACAGTTCCGCCAGATGAAAGAGTCTTTCGAGCATCAGCTACCCGCTTTCCTGCAAGACAAGTTTTCAAAAAGCAGGAAAATCTCCTGCCTAGGATATTATAAGCAAGGCGATGCATCGTGTCAAGTTTTTTCCTTGGCATCGTGCGAATTTTTCCGTCTCCCTGATGTTCCAGCTTCTCAGCCTCGCTCTTCTCATATCGCTTTAGAATAATCTCTTTTATATGTAATAGAATAATAGATACAAAATCCTATTTATAGGTCACACGTCTTGATATTTTGGATATATTATAGTATAATATGACTACGTCGAATTTTTCTCCAGAAAGAACCAGAGAGGTGTGGAAATGAAATTACGAGTAAAGCTGCTGCTGTACGTGGGCATTCCCTTCTGCATTATCTTCTTCGCTGTGTCCGTATTCAGCTATTGGAACGCGAGCACGCTCCTCAAGGAATCGACGGAGCGCGAGATGATGACGCTGGCCGAACTTGACGCCGAACAAGTCAACGAGATGATCGAAGCGCAGCGCGGCACGCTGGGCGGCTTGACGGAGGCATGGTCATCGGGACTTCCCAGCAATGAAGCGTTCGCTCCCGTCGGCAAGCGCTTCATGGAGCGCGAAGGCGTCAACACGCTCTTCATCGGCTTTCCCGAGCGTGACTTCCTCGACAGTGAGGAGGGCGTCGTGCCGAAAGCTGAATTCGACGCAACGACGCGCGACTGGTACAAGAATGCCGCGCAGAACGACGGCGTGCAGATTTCGGATATCTATATCGACGACTTCACAAAGATCAAGGTCGTGACCTTGAGCCAAGCCGTGCGCAGCAACGGCGAACTCCTCGGCGTCGTCGCCGCCGACATCCGTTTTGACAGCATCGAGAAGAAGGTCGCCTCCTTCCAAGTGGGCAAGACGGGCGAGGCCTTCATGCTCGATGCGGACGGCCGCTTCATCTGCCATCCCGTACTGACGCTCGACGACAATATAAAGGACGAAGGTCCCGATAAGGAAAAAACCTACCTTTCCAGAGAGCCGATTTTCTTCGAGGGCAGCTACCAGGACGTCGCCATGTTCTATGCCGTGCATCCCGTCGGCGATACGGGCTGGAACCTCGTCCTCTTCGTGCCGCAGGAAGAAATCTTCGCCGACATCGCCCATCTCAAATGGATGATGATCGGCAGCGCTCTCTTCGCGCTGGCTCTGATGGGCGCCATCCTCCTCTATATCGCGCGCTCCATCTCGCTTCCCATCGAGACGCTCGAAACCGTCGCCGCCAAGGTGGCGAAAGGCGACCTCTCGGCCAAACTCATGCCGACCGACCGCCAGGACGAGATCGGCAGCCTGCACAACAGCTTCTGCCAGATGACGCAGGGCCTGCAGACCCTCATCCGCCAGACGGCGCAGACGGCGGAGCAGCTCGCCGCCTCCTCCGAAGAGCTCACGGCGTCCGCCGACCAATCCGCGCAGGGTGCGCAGCAAACGTCAGCAGCCGTCGTCAAGATCACGAGCGACACGCAAGAGCAGGGCGCCGTCGTCGATGACTCCCTGCAGGCCGTCGGCGACATAACGCAGGCGATGGATCAGATCAACGCAGGCGTCGGCGACGTCTCCCATGCCGTAGAGCGCGTGGAGGCGGCGACAACCGAAGGACAGCAAGGCTTGAACGTGGCGGTAGAAGGAATGCAGATCCTCGACGAGAGCGCCAAGGGCGTGGCGGATGCCGTCACAGCCCTCTACGAAAGCTCCAAGCGCATCTCCGAAATCGTCGAGATGATCACTGACATCGCCGGCCAGACGAATCTCTTGGCGCTGAACGCCGCCATCGAAGCGGCGCGCGCCGGCGAGCAAGGACGCGGCTTCACTGTCGTGGCGGAAGAAGTGCGAAAGCTTGCCGAGCAGTCGGAAAACGCCGCGCAGGAAATCACCTCCCTGATCACGGACAACTCGAACCGCATCGAGGAGACCTTCAAGGTCATGCAGGAGCAGAAGGAGCGCGTCGGCGAAGGCGTCGAGCAGGTGCAGCAGGCGAGCGAACGCTTCGACCGCATCGCCGCCGTCGTCAAGGAACTGTCCGAAAAGGTTTCAGGAATCTTAGCGAGCACGCAGCAGATTCACACGCAGAACGTGCGCATGGAAACTTCTGTGCAGAGGCTCAAGGCCGTATCGGATTCGGTGCAGGACGAGGCGGAAAACGTCTCCGGCGTATCGCAGGAACAGGCGGCTTCCATGCAGGAAATCGCTGCGGCAAGCTCGACGCTTGCCGACATGGCGCAAGATCTGCAGAAGGCCGTAGGCAAGTTCCATATAGGATGAAAAGAGCTCCGGCGCTGACGTCGTTCCTCGAAAAACGATATCGGCGCATGACGCAAAAGAGTGCAGCGGATTTTCTCCCGCTGCACTCTTTTGTCGTCATTTACTGAAGCTCCAGGAAGACAGACTGAAGGCGCAGACCGATTGGCCAGGCTTCTGTAAGGGCGGCGCACAATGTCCACAAAGCGGACGTTTGTGCGTGCAGTTCGCCGGACTGTGCCGAAACCCGCCAAAGCGTACCGAACAAAAGCTGCAGACGTTTGTTTTATTTTCACCGCTTGCCAAGGATGTGCGAGCGCCTGCCGGCGTTCGTCCTCGCGCCGCCCTTGGATCGCGCCGCAGGACGCCCCGTACGCTTCTTGGCGCAGCGCCGCGCACGCTGCGCCGCCTTGCCGCGCTCGGGCAGCGGCACGTTCTTTTTCGTCGCCGTGCGCTTTTCTCCTGCGTTCTCCTGCTTCGCCGCTGCCGCTTTCGCCGCCGTCTTCCGTCGCACGCTCCTGCCGCCGCGCCTCTCCGACTTCTCCTTGGCGAGACGCGCCTTGATGCCTGCCTCGATGCGTCGCAGCTGATCGTACTGATGCGCGTTGACGAAGGTGACGGCAAGCCCCTTCGCGCCCGCACGCCCCGTCCTGCCGATGCGGTGGATGTACCACTCGGCATCCTGCGGCAGATCGTAGTTGAAGACGTGCGTGACGCCCTCGATGTCGAGTCCGCGCGCCGCGATGTCAGTGACGACGAGGATCTGCAGCTTCGCCTCACGGAAGCGGCGCATGACGAGGTTGCGCTGCGTCTGCGTGAGGTCGCCGTGCAGCTCGTCGACGAGGTAGCCGCGCCCCGCGAGTTCCAGCGTCACATGCGCGGCCTTCTGCTTCGTATGGCAGAAGACCATCGCAAGGTACGGCTGGTA
>CAJPRR010000078.1 GCA_905373085.1 uncultured Selenomonas sp. | reverse complement strand
GATATGATCTTATCATCAACAGAAGAAATATCTACATATACACTATCTGTTACAATAACTTCTAAATAAGCTCCATTTAGCTTGTCCGTTTTGTTCTCGAGGGAAGATTTTAAGCTGAATATACCTGATACGATATAATACCTACGCGACATGAGTAATGAAAAGAAATCTTGGTTTGAAAAATACCTGAAATCAAATAAATCAACCATTTCACCGTTTATATTGTGCCATGCCTGAAGATCACCAATTATCGTTGTACCATAAACCTCCCATGTACCATCGACCATATCCTTTATGGGGGAAAGTATACGATATAAATATTGTCCCCATCCATTTGGAATGATGAAACTTATTTTTTGTATATGATTCAAAGTTCTCACCTATTTTCTGTCTGCATTACCATCTGACGATTTGAGCCGTACTTGGATCTTTGCCATCAAGTGCCTTAATAACAGCTTCGTTGACTCCTGCACCAATGGCGCCAGAAGCAAAGTCAGCGCCTGTGATCTGGCTCATGATGCCGCCGATGATGGCATGAACGGCGATTTTTCTGCCGCTGCCGTCATCGGGGAGGTTATGAGCGAGGCGGAAGGCTTCTTCGCCGAAAGCCTTGGCAAGTTCCTGTTGCTCTTCAATTTTTTGCTTGTCAAAGATGCGCTCAAACTCGTTCAGCGAGTTCGCCGTATCGCGGCTCAAGGCAGAGATGTCCTGCGTGGGATTCTCGCGAATCTCAATAGTTCCCGGTGCAACGGCAGAAGTTGTCGTGCTGTTCGCATCACCCTTGGCAGGCATGGAGAGGCTGGGGGAGAGGCCTATGGTGTTATAGACCTTGTTCTTCTCTTGTCGGCTCATCTTGTCATAGCTGCCGTAGTGGTGATACTCGGCGCCTATGCTCTTTGCGCTGTAGTCCGCACCGTTCTCCAAATCGCTGAAAGAGAATGTTTCCGTGCTGAGGCGGTTCTGTGATTGAAGCAATGACTTAATTGGGAAATTTAAAGGTCAGTTAAAAATATAAACCCTTATAATTCTCATCATATGTCAAGAATTCGCCGTAAAAATCCTCTTGTCCTGCAATGAGGAAATATCTTCCTCCAGCTTTGTAAGACATGAGAGAGATGAGTCTGGAAAGAATATCTCCTGCATATGCACGATGGAATGTAGTAACATTCATTTCAATGACTACTTTATATATTTTTTCTTCGATTATAAAATGATACTGCTTAATTTCATTATTTACAGAAAGAAATATCTTTAGTTTTTCTTCTACATTGTTCGCTACATCATAAGAGACGGTTATTTCATCTACAAGTTTAGAGTCGACCATAGGAACCATTACTCCGTTCTTTAGAAATAATTTGTTTGAGGGGATCGTACCATACCAGTTTTTTGTTAGATATCAAATAGGACATTTTGGGATATCTTTTGTAAAATCATGTGAAAGTTACTTGAAAATAAAACCCCTCATGTTCTTCGCGGTATGTCAAATACTCACAAAAAACTTCATTTTCTTTTTCAACTATAGAGTATCGCCCTCCAGTACGATACCCTATAGTTGAAATCAGATATAAAAAAAGTTTTCGTGCCAGATCACATTTCGGACGATCTCCATCGTTCAACTCAATCGTTATTTTGTAAATTTTGTCCTTAATGCACTAGGTATGGTTTTTTATCATAGGGTGGCAAAAGAATAGATCCCTTAGCTCCAAGTCCACACCATCCACAATATCGTAAGAAATCGGCGGATTATCAAAAATCATATGTTTGTTCATATTGCATCACTCCTAATTCTTCGGAATATACTTTTCATTGTTTGCACTTGCTGGATGGGAATATACTGTAATAATCCTAGTACCATCTTCATTGGTAATGACGGTATTTCCTCGTTTGTCTTGGTAAAGCCAGCGGATTTCACCATTTAGATGAAATTCTTTTTTGCGGTTTTTCTTGTTGTTCAAGATAATATCATCAATATTCTTGAGTGTAAACCTTCTTTCATTAGCTTGATTGGCTGCATGGTATGAAAGCTCAACACCAGACGGGGTCTTGTCTTCCATATTCCGACGCCCGTGGGGAACTGTTCGTCCGACTGGGCGACCGCCTTCAACAAGGGGATGGTCAAGCACATCTTTTTCATCGACGAGACGAAGGGGACGATGGAAAGTCTGCAGCTGAAGCTCATCGAACAGGCCAAGATCAAATGCGCGAAGAAGCTCTTTGCACGCCTCAGCGACGACGATGTGGTGTATCATGAGATGGACAGCTGCCAGAGCCTCTTGGACATTATGGAAAAGTTATAGTGTGCGCGGATGCGAAAGGCCGGGACTCCCGCAGAGGAATCCCGGCCTTTTGCGCTCTATTCTCTTTTGTCTTCTTTGCGAAAATTACCAGAACATCTGCACGCGCGTGTAGAAGGTCTTCGCGCTGCGGTCGCTTCCGAGCGACTTGCCGTGGAAGTAGGCCATGTCGATGTTCGTGTTCTTCATCGGCGCGTAGCTTGCGCCGATGACCCAGCCTTTCGTGCCGTACTCGCCGCCCGCCACGGGGATCTTGTAGGTCTGGCGGTGCAGCTCGTAAGTTGGCATGAGTGTGCTGTAGCCGCCGAGGTGGCGATAGGCGAGGTACATACCCCACGAGCCGGGGCTGGCGACGTTCGAGCCTTTGTAGTTGAGCTGAATGTCTGCCGACTGGTTGTAGTTGTCCGCTTCGAGATTCCTCGCGTAGTGCGCGGCGAGGGCGACATCCTTCGTAAACTTGTATTTGCCGCCGACAGAGAGGATGCCCGCCTTGTCCGTCACGGCGCCGTCGCGATAGGCGGGCAGGAATTGGAACACGTCCGAATCATAGTGGCGGTAGGCGACGCCGGCCTGCAGTTTTCCCGTCGCATGGTCGACGCCGATGGCGTAGTGATTCGCCGTGTAGTCCGAGGCCGTGCGGCCGCCGAGCTTGTCCTTGCCGGAGACGCTCAAGGAGGCGTTCCCCATGTTCCAGCGTCCGCCTTCGACCATGATCTTCGTCTTTGTGCCGTAGGTCAGGATCGCGCCCGAGAACCAAGAGTCGGCGACGAGGCCTTCGGCGGAGTACGACCAGAAGTGCGACATCTTGCCCGCTTGGATGCGCAGATTGCCGTAGTTGCCGTCAGCGTAGAGATAGCTCAGGGCGACGTTGCTCGCCTGATCTTCTGAGAGCTTCACCGAGCCGGTCAGACGCGCGCGCACTTTCCAGTGCTCGTTGACTGTGGCGACGGGCAAAAGGCGCAGCTGCAGTGTGTTGACTGAGTGCTCGTCGGTCGCGCCTGCGGCATTTTCATCGCGGTGCGAGAGGTGGACGTAGCGAAGTTCGCCCTCCCACTTCACGTTGTCTGCCTTTTGCTCAAGATTTTCGACGCGAACGCCGAGGTTGCCCAGCTCTTCAGCAAATTCTGCGGCGAGGCGGTCGATCATGGCCTTCTGCTGTGCATTGACTTGATCTTCCTTCGCCATGGCTTTGGCGACCATCTGCGCCATCTCGTAGCGCGTGATTTCATTTTGGCCGCGGTAAGTGCCGTCGCCGTACCCTTCGATGACGCCGTCGTCGGCAAGCTGGGCGACAGCGTCATACGCCCAGTGATCGGCGGGCACGTCGCTGAAGGGGTTCGCCGCCGCAGAGGCGAGGGCGGAGGAGGAGAGGAGGGCGGCGCTGAGAGCCGCGCCGCATATATATTTTTTCATGAACGACAACCTTTCCGTTTCTTTTTGCTTCCGGGTCATTCGACCGTGATGTCCTTCGTCAGCAGGTAGTAGTCGAGCGGGAAGATCTTGACGTTCTTGACGTTCGACTTGCCCACGACGGTCGTCGTCGGCACGATGAGGTAGATCGAGGGCTGATCTTCCATGATCTGCTGCGCCGCCTTCATGACGAGGGCGTCTTTCTGTGCGGGATCGAGCGCTGTGGCCATCTCGTCTATGATGGCGTCGAAGGCGGGGCTGGCGTAGCGGCTGTGGTTCGTGTTTTTGCCGCTCTTCGAGTAGAGCATGCCGCGCAGCCACGGGTACGGATCGTTCGTCGTCGCGACGGACCAATCTTCTTCGAGCAGGTCGAAGCCGCCGACTTCATCCACCTTGTCCGGTTCCTGCACATGAACCATCTTCACATCAATGCCGCCGGCACGAAGCTGCGATTCGATGGCTTCATAGAGCGTTGTCTTCGTGCCCCAGGTTGCGAAGCGGAGCGTCAGGGGCTTGCCGTCCTTTTCGTACATGCCCTGCGCGTTCTTCTTCCAGCCTGCCGCCGCAAAGAGCGCCTCGGATTTCGCCGGATCGTACGTGACCTTCTGTCCCGTGTGCCCGTAGGGGACGCTCGGCGGGAACGGCTCGCCCGCTGCTACGGAATTGCCGTAGGACTTGGCGAGGGCGTCGTTGTCGAGCATGTAGGCGAGCGCCTTTCTGAGGTTCTTGTCCGTGAAAATGCCATCGCCTTGGTATGGCGTGACCATGAAGACGCGCACGCCTGTCGTCTCGTAGATAGTATAATCGGGCTTGTCTGCGAAGAGGCTGCGGTTTGCCTCCGTCATGCGCTGCATGAGGTCGATCTCGCCCGACTGCAGAGCCATGGCGCGCGAGGTGTCGTCCTCGAAGAGCTTGACCGTGACCGTGTCAAGCCCGGGCTTGCCGTCCCAATAGTGCTCGTTGCGCTTCATCTGGATCTCCGATCCCTTTGTCCAGCCTGTGATGGTATAGGGTCCCGTGAGAACTGGTGTGGAGGCGACCTTCGACATGTCCGCCTGCGTGTTGACGATGATGAAGAGCGGGTCGGAAAGCGCCGAGATCAAGGAGGCGTTGGGCTCTTCCGTCTCGATGACGATGTTTTCCCCGTCTACGCGGATTTCTTTCGCGTGCAGAGCTTTCTTCGCACGGTCGTTTTCCTGCATCGTGCGTTCGAGCGACGCCTTGACCAGCTCGGGCGTCATCGGCGTGCCGTCCTGGAACTTCACGTTCGGGCGGATGTGGAAGCGCCACGTCGTCGGATTGACGTTCTCCCACTTGTCGGCGAGCTGCGGCACGAACTTCATGTGCTCGTCGACGGCGACGAGCGTCTCGCCTGCGCCGATGCGCGTCAGCGTCCAGCCGTCCCAGGCGTGCGCGGGGTCGAGCGTCTCGCCGAACCACCAAAGGGCGAGATTGAGGTGCCCCGGCTTGCTCTTCATGCCGCCCCCGCCGCAGCCTGTGAAGGCTAGGAGGGAGCAGATGAGGAAGATCGCGGTAAAGATACGTTTCATGAATAAACCTCCCCGTGGAAAACGCATCAGCATTTTCCTGAATAAATCTCGGACGCTTCCGCGTCCGTCTCCTTGCAGGAACGGCTAAAAGACAAGGAATTGCGTACAGCCCCTTACTCTTGGCCGCACAGTTTTGTCATTCTGCATCCCTGCAATCTATGATACAAGCGGGGTGACGCCGCTTGGCAGACTCCGGTAAGATCGTGCGCCCTCAGCCGAGAAGCTCGCTCGCGTGCAGCAGCGCGAGAGTCGCTTCGTGCTTGGCATGGGCGAGGTCTTTCGCCGCGAGCGTCTCGACGAAGCGGCCGTCCGCGAGCACATAGATGCGCTCCGCTACATGCTGCACGGCGCCGAGTTCATGGCCGACGAAGAGTCCTGCGAAGCGGAAGCGTCGGCGGAGCGCGGCGATGAGATCGAGGATTTCTTTCTGCGTGATGACGTCGAGTGCGCTCGTCGGCTCGTCGAAGAGCACGATGTCCGGCTCTTGGAGCAGCGTTCGCGCGATGATGACGCGCTGCAGCTCGCCGCCCGAAAGCTGGTGCGGCAGGGCGGCGAGGACGGCGGGCGCGAGATGCACTTCGGCGAGCATGGCGAGGATGCGACTTTCGAGCGCATCTTTCTTCTCGTCTGTCCTTTCGAGCGCCGTGCGGAAGAAGTCGCGCATCTGCATGCGCGGCGAGAAGGCCTCGCGCGGATCTTGGAAGACCATGCGCACGACGCCCCTTTTCTGCACCGTGCCTTCGTCGGGCAGCTCTGAACCCGCGATGATGCGAAAGAGCGTTGATTTTCCCGAGCCGCTTGCGCCGACGATGCCGCAGACTTCGCCGGGCGCGAGGCGAAGCGATACGCCGCGTAGGATTTCTTGCCTGCCGCGCTGCGTATCAAAGGCCTTCTTTACGTCCGTGACCTCAAGGAGCGCGCGCATATCTTCGTGAACGTCGGGCATTTCGCCTGCCTTCTTTTCTGCCGTCATGACTTCACCTCCAAGATCGCCGCCAAGAGTTCCTTCGTGTAGGCTTCCTGCGGCGCTTCCATGACTTCCTGCGTCGGGCCGGTTTCTACGATGCGCCCGTCCTTCAAGATCAGCAGGCGGTCGCCGAGGTAGGCGCCCGCGCGGATGTTGTGCGTGACGAAGAGGATCGCCGCGCCGCGCGACTGGTGGAGCTTCATGCGGTCGAGGAATTCGAGCGAAGCGATGGGGTCGAGTGCACTCGTCGGCTCGTCGAGCAGGAGGAGCTTCGGCGAGAGCGAGAGCGTGATCGCCGTCGCCGTGCGCTGGCGCTCGCCGCCCGACAGCTGGAACGGATAGGCGCTGAGCACGCGCTTCGGCTCGCTGAAGCCGACGGCTCTGAGGCGGTCTTCCATCAGGGCCGGCCACTCCTTCTTGAGAACGCCGTGTGCACGCAGAAAGTCCTCGTACTGGCGGCGCACGCGCAGGTTCTGGTTCAGGTAGTTGCCGGGATTCTGGAAGACCATGGCGAAGTCGCGCCCGGCCAGTTCCTTTTGCAGCGCGGCGTTCTTCAAAAGCGGTGCGCCGTGGTAGAGGATGTCGCCCGCGATCGCCTTGCCCTCGTGCGGCAGAAGCCCGAGGATGGCGCGCAGGAGCGTCGATTTGCCCGAGCCGCTTGCGCCGATGATGGAAAGCGCCTCGCCCGCCTCCAATGCGAGCGACACGTCGTCGAGGACGCGCTTTTTCGCCACATCAATGGAAAGGTGATCGACGGCGAGGAAGGGCAGATGCGGCGAGGATTTCGCGCTGTGCGCGGCTGTGTTCTTTTCGCTCATGATTTCTCCCCCCTCCTTTCCCAGCGCGGCTCGAAGATGTCGCGCAGTTCGTCGCCCATGAGGCTGAAGAGGATGACCGTGATGAAGATGGCAAGTCCGGGGAACATCAAGAGCCACGGCGCCGTTTGCATGTAGTCCTTCGATCCCATGAGGAGCATGCCCCATTCGGGCGTCGGCGGCTGGATGCCGATGCCGATGAGCGACAGTCCCGCGACGATGAGCACGATGTCGCTCAAGTGCTGGAAGAAGAAGACGAACATCTGCGGCACGACGTTCGGCAGCACATAGCGAAAGAGCCGCCGCGAAAACGGGATGCCCGACGCGTCAGCGTAGCGCACGTAAGGCTTCTCGCGCTCCGTGCGAACGATCGTGCGCACGATGCGCGCATACTCCGCCCACGTTGTGATGAAGACGGCGAGGATGACGTTGCCGACGTTCGGCCCCAGGAAGCCGAGGAGCGCGACGAGGAAGACGCGGCTCGGAAAGGCGAGGAAGAAGTCGACGATTCCCGTCGAGATGAGCTGCATGCGGCCGCGCGTCAGAGCCATCGCCGCGCCGACGCCGATGCCGAAGACGGCAGAGAGGATGCCGCTTACAAGGGACGCCGAAAGGCTCGCCTGGCCGCCGACGAGGACGCGCGAGAGAAGGTCGCGCCCGAGCTGGTCCGTACCGAGGATGTGCTCTGCCGACGGCGGCAGGAGGCGTGCGCCCATGTCGTTCGTATAGGCATCGTAGGGGAGGAAAGGCGGCACGGCGAACATCGCGGCGATCCACAGGAGGAGGAGCGCCGCGAGCACGCAGAAGAGCGGGTCGCGCCTCATGCGCGAGAAGAAGAGTCCCATGTCAGCCCACCTCCTGTTCGCGCACCTTGGGATTGAGCCACAGGCAGAGGATGTCCGCCGCGAGGTTGACGAGGATGAAGATGCCCGCGCCCCAGAGGACGTAGGCCTGCATGAGCGTGAAGTCGTTGTTTTTTATGGCCTCGACCATCAAAAAGCCCATGCCGCGCCAGCCGAAGATCGCCTCGATGACGACCGTGCCGCCCAAGAGACTGCCGAAGGACAGGCCGAACATCGTGATGATGTTCGGCAGCGCGTTCGGCATGATGTAGCGCCAGAGGATGCGCGAATCGGAAAGCCCGAGGGCGCGTGCGCCCGTCACATAGTCCTTTTGATGCTCTTCGAGGAGCGCACCGCGCAGGCGGCGCACATACAGACCCATGTAGTAGAAGGAGAGCACGAGAGACGGCAGGATCAGCCCCGTGAGTCCCGTCGTATGGATCGGTATCAGAGACAGCTTGACCGAGAAGATGTAGATGAAGATCAAAGACAGCCAGATCGTTGGTATCGTGATACCAAAGAACGAGCCGAAGCGAATGATGAGATCGAGTGGCCGCGCATAGAAGCGAAATGCGAGAACTGCGAGCGGCACGGAGATGAGGATCGAAAGCCCCATCGCCGAAACCGCCAGAAGAATCGTGTTTGGTATCGCGTCCTTTAAGAGTGTCGCCACGGGCATGGAGAAGAGCAGCGAGTAGCCGAGATCGCCCGAGAGGAGATCGCGCAGCCATACGAAATACTGCACCCAGATCGGCTCGTCGAGTCCGTAGCGCACGCGCACCTCCGCGATCAGCTCGGGCGTCGGGATGATTCCCGAGCGAATCATGTAGAGCTTCACGGGATCGGAGTCCGACGTGTGCATGAGGAGGAACGTGATGACCGAGAGCAAAAAGAGGATGACGAGCATCATCAAGAGACGACGCAGGAGAATTCGTGCCATAGATCTTTCCTTTCTGTTCGATTGCACTGCCTTACGGCCGCTTGGCGAAAAGCCATGCAGCAAGGCTTACGGCGAGGACAAGAAGCCAGGCAAGGGAGCCGCTCGTGTTGCCGAGGAAGGTGTCCGAGAGCGGCGCCGTCATGCCGATGAGGGAAAGCACAGCGAGGAGCGCCGGCAGTTTCCAAACGGATGCCATGAGGGAGCGGCCTCTGCCGTCGGCAAAGACGGGACGGCGCTCCTTCTGCCTGTGGCAGCGACGCCACCAGCCGAGGAAGCCCGTGACGATGACGGTGATCGTCAAGATGTCGAGCAGCGCCCAAAAGAGCTTCAGGAGAATCGTCGAATGGTTGTGGATGTGGAGGTCGAGCAGCGAGGCGCAGACGGCCAAGTAACGCGGCAGCGGCTCTGTGAAGTGCAGGAGCTCGCCGTCTGCCGTGCGGGAGAACAGCACCTTCTGCCCCATGAACATCGCGGGGTGTGCCGCATCCGTAAGGTAGAGCGTCGCGGGGAGCTTGCCCGTCGCGGCCTCCATGCTCAGGACGTCCTGCCCAGGGAAGGCTTCTTTCGCATAGGCGAGCATGTCCTCGTAGCGGACACTTGCAGCATCCCCCTGCGGCGCGTGGGCGTCGACGTCCGCGAGGTAAGCGCCGTAGCCCACGGAGAAGATGACGATGGCGACGCCGCTCAAGGTCAGAAGCCCCGCCCAAACCGCCGTGATGACGCCGAGGAAGTTGTGCCAGTCGAAGGAGCTGCCCGCCGAGACGCCGCCGCGCGTGCCGCCGAAAAAACGACGGCGCATGAAGGTCGGGTAGAGCAGCAGTCCGCCGAGAATGGAGAGAAAGCTGAGGAAACACATAATGCCGAGGAAGATCATGCCGCCCTGCCCCATGGCGAGCCGCAGGTGCAGGATGTGCAGCGTGTGCATGAGGCTCGCGACAGCAGGCGACTTCACTGCGCCGCTGCGCCACGGAACGGCCTGTTCCGTCATGGGCGAATAGGCGATCTGCGTGCCGCCCATGCTCATGCGTCCCGTGCGCCCGTGGCTGTCCTTGGCGGCGATTCGGTAGAGCAGAAGACCGTGCTCGGGCATGGCGGAGATGGCCTGCACCTTCTTGTCGGGATTCTCTTCCAGAACCTTGTCGAGTCCGGCAGAAGTTCCCTGCCAGAGCGCATGGTAGGAGGAGGATCCCGCATGGGGCAGAGGCTCGACGCGGTTCCACTGCGTGATCTCCTCCTTGAAGAGAAGAGGCAGCCCCGTGAGGCAAAGCAGGAGGAAAAACACTGCACAGATCGCACTGATCCAGCGGTGCAGACGATAGAGAAGTAACATGAAAAAGACTCCTTTCTTTTCAGAAGTGCAAAGGGCGAACCAATGACGACATTCGCAAAATAAAAGCAGCCTCTCTTTCCTGCAAAGGGGCTGCAAAATATCCTTGCCTTGCCGCGTATCGTGCTGTATATGCGCACGAAACCATCGCTGGAACAGCATCCAAAAGACGCGAACCAATCGCAAGGCGCA